>CAYTJV010000041.1:12140-23366 GCA_964438165.1 uncultured Planctomycetaceae bacterium
CAGCGTGACGGTGGGGGCGCCGAATACGGACACGGTGACGATTGCGGACAACGACACGGCGACGATTACCTTTGTGCCGCCATCGAGCACTGTGGCGGAAAGTGCCTGGACGAACACGCCCAGCATTAGCGCCCGGCTCAATCTGTTTACTATCGGGACGGGGATACCCCAGCTCGACCGTGTCGTCTCTTTCAACGTTTCGGATTCGGGGACGGGTAGCGCGACAGGCGACGGAGTTGACTACTGGTTCACTACTCCTCAGAACTTCTCTTTCGGCGTCGGGAGCCTCGACGGGGCTTCTCGGAGTGTGGCCTTCGCCAGCATCGTGGACGACTTCTTGAATGACAGCGTTCCGCTCGAAGGCGATGAGACCGTAGTGCTGCAATTCTCGAACTTCGGCGACGGAACCGGCGGCCGGGTCACCACTGGCGCCAATCATACGGTTACGATCACCGACAACGATACGGCCGGTGCGGTGGAGTACACGATTCCCACAACAGGCTCCAGTCACAACTACCGACTCGTCCGCAATGGCGCCAGCATCGAACTGCGAAACGACGCCGACGTGGTGGTCGCAACGGTGCCCGCTGACACGTCCGCTTCCATCGTGATCAAGGGTTCGGCCGATACGGATCAGCTCCGTCTGGACTTTTCGGGCGGCGACGTGATTCCTACCGCCGGAGTCGTATTCAATGGCGGCGAAGGGGCCAACGACAACGACAGGCTTGTGGTGGCGGGCTATGCGGTGGACACCGTGACTGTCAACCACACCGGCGTGGACAGCGGGAACGTCGTGGTGGACACGTTGGGCACGATCAGTTTCACCCAGCTTGAGCCCATCGCTCTGGCGGGCACCGCGGCAAACTTGATCATCAACTTGCCCGCGGGGGCCGACGCCACGGTGGTGCTCAGCGACGACGGCGGGGCCGCCGACCCCGATGGCACCCAGGACGCGGGTTTCTCCGCCATCGACGGCGCATTCGAGTTCACCCAATTCGCCAATCCCACCGCCTCCCTGACCATCAATCTCGGTGACGGAGACGACGTCATTACCGTCACGTCGATTGACGCCGCCTTCCGCGCAGCCATCACGGTCAACGGAGACGCCGGCAGCGATACGTTCAACCTCAACACGCCGTTGACCTTGGGTTCCGCTACGTCCACGGGCAATCTGGCCGTCAGCGCGGAGACGATCGACCTGAACGCCAGCGTGGCGACCAACGGCGGCACGGTGGACCTGAACGCCGGGAATGGCGGCGTGGACCTGGCGGCAGGCACGTCGATCACGACCACCGGCGACGTCGCCGGTGAGGCGGGCGGCGCGGTGGATATCGACGTGTCGGGCACGGGGACTGTGAATCTTGCGGGTTCGCTGATCACGACCGGCGTAGCCAACGTGGCCGGCAACGGCGGCGCGGGCGGTGCGGTGACAATCGACACCAACGACGGCACCATCGCGGTAGCCAACATCACGACCTTGGGCGGCAACTCGACCGGCGGGGGCGGCAACGGCGGCAACGCAGGCGCGGTCGCCATCACGGTCGGCGATCTGGGCAGCGATGCCACCCACAGCCTCACCCTCAACGGCGCGATCGTCGCCCTCGGCGGAACGCCCAATGGCGGCGGCGCGGCCGGAACCGCCGGCGTTGTCGAACTGACCGCCGACGGCGAAATCGTGGACAACAACGACGCGGTAACCAACATTCAGGCCCTGGCGACCGAGCTCATCGCGGGGACCGGCATCGCCACGAACGCCACGGCTGGTCACGTCAACCGCCAACTGGAAATCGACGTGACCAATCTTGCCGCGACCACGGTCAGTGGCCACATCCACATTCGCGACGTGGCCGGAGGCCTGACGATTACCGACGTCAACGGCATCGTAGGCCCCGGCACCAGCGGCGTGAGCATCACGGCAGGCGCGGCGCCGAACTACGACATCGAAGTTTTGGCAGCCAGCCCGCTGACCGTCAACAGCCCGGTGACGGACAACACCGGCGGGAACATCACGCTGGCGGCCGAGGGCAACCTGGCGGCAGATGACCTGACCGTCAATGCCAACGTGACGGCCAGCGGCGGCAACGGGAACATCCGACTGTACGCCGGGGACACGATCAGTCTGGCGGGCACGGTGACGGTGAGCGCGGCCGGGACCGGTGCGATTCTGGCCAGCGCGGGTTCGGACTTCAACGACAACGACCCGATCGATGGGAACAGCGGCGGCGACGTGGCAATGGCGAGCGGGTCGGTGGTCCAGTCGGAGGACGGGAACATCACGGTGCTGGCCCCGAACAACGTACAGTTGAGCGTGCTGAACGCCGATGCCGACGGGGACGGAGACCTTCTGGGCGGCGTGATGGGGGACGTGATCGTGACGGCGGATTACACCGGTCCCGTGACCGCCGGCGCCGGGAACCTGTATGCCAGCGACAACGTGGGCGCGATCAGCGACAACCTGACCACCAGCGAGAGCGCCAACATCACGGGAAACAATGTGGCGTTGCGAGCCGGAAGCGGGATTGGGGACGGAGTGGCGTCGAACGAGGCGGACATCGACGTGGCGATCAACGCGTTGGCGGCGGTGACGGAGTCAGGCGACATCCACGTGCAGGACGTGGCTCGGGGCGCCAACGATCTGCTCGGTTTGACGATTGCGACGTTCGACAACTTGTCGGGGGTGACGATTGCGGACGTGCTGGACGACAACAGCGGCGCCGACCACATCACGATCCGGGCCAGCAGTCCCTTGATGGTCAACGATAACGTCGTGAATAACGACGGCGGGAACATCACGCTGGCCGCGGAGGGCAACACGCTGGCCGACGACCTGACCATCAATGCCAACGTGACCGCCAGCGGCGGCAACGGGAGCATCAGCCTGTACGCCGGGGACACGATCAGTCTGGCGGGCACGGTGACGGTGAGCGCGGCAGGGACGGGAGAGATCCTGGCCAGCGCGGGGACGAACTTCAACGACAACGCGCCGCAGAACGGGACGAATGCGGGCGATATCGTGATGGCGTCCGGTTCGACGATCAGCACCCAAGACGACGACGATCTGAATCCGGGACCCGATGTTCACGATGCGGACATAACCTTGCGGGCGCCTGGGAACGTGCAGCTCAGCATCGTGGACGCCAACGTCGGCGACGTGGTGGTCACGGCGGATTACGACGGCGTAGCGGGGGGATTGGCCAATGGGGTTGGGGCAATCTCCGACAACTGGGCGGCGGGCGAGGACTTCAACATCCGCGGGAACGAGTTGGCGTTGCGCGCCGCAGGCGGGATCGGGGATGGCGAAGCGTCGAACGTTGCCGACATCGACACGCGCGTGAACGTGTTGGCGGCGAGGACGGGGACGGGGGACATCCACGTTCAGAACGTGGGGGCGTTGTCGATTGCCTCGTTCGACGGCTTGAGCGGGGTGAGGATTGTTGGCGGTGGGGCGGTGGGAGATGACCACATCACGGTTCGGGCCACCAGTCCGTTGACGGTCAACAATGAGGTGGCGAACGCCGACGGCGGGAACATCACGCTGGCGGCCGAGGGCAACACGCTGGCCGACGATCTGGTGCTCAATGCTAACGTCACGACCACCGGCGGCGATGGGAATATCCGGCTGTACGCGGGCAACGATATCGAACTGGGATTTACGGTGACCGTCAGCGCGGTAGGGAGGGGAGAAATTCTGGCCAGCGCTGGAACCGACTTCAACGACAACTCGCCGCAGAACGGGACGATCTGGGGCTCTATCCTCATGAATTGGTTTTCGAAAATCAGTACCGAGGAGGATGACGACCTCAATCCCGGACCCGACCTGCAAGATGCCGACATTACGTTGCGTGCCCCCGGCTCGATTGACCTGTACGACGTCGACGCTAACTCCGACCTCGACGCCATCGCTGGCGACGTGGTGGTCACTGCGGATTACGACGGCGTGCTCGGTGGATTGAGCGATGGGAACGGGCAGATCTGGGACAATGGGAACCCCGGGTTCAACATCCGCGGGGACCAATTGGCACTGCGGGCGGGGAGCGGGATTGGGGACGGTGAGGCGTCGAACCCCGACGACATCGACACCTGGGTCGTCACGCTGGCCGCTGAGACGGACTCGGGGGACATCCACGTTCAAAACATAGTCACACTATCCATCGCCGCATTCGACGGATTGAGCGGGGTGACGATCAGCGATAATGCCTTGTTGGGGGTCGACGCCCAGGATTCGGGCAACGATCACATCACGATTCGCGCCAACGGTTTCTTAACGGTTACCGCGGGCAACCCGGTGGTGAACAACGACGGCGGGAACATCACGCTGGCGGCCGAGGGAAGCGCGGCGGCGGATGACCTGACGCTGAGCGCCAACGTGACGGTCACCGGCGGGGATGCGGTGATCGACGCGGACGGGAACATCAATCTCTACGCGGGCAACACGGTCGAACTGGCCGCGGCGGCCGTGGTGGTTTCCACGAATGGTTCGGGCACGGTGTTAGTGAGAGCCGGCAGCAACTTTAACGACAACGCGCCGCTGGACGGGAACAGCCTGGGTGACGTGGTGATGGCCAGCGGGTCGGCGATCCGTTCGGAGGACGGGAACCTGACGGTGCAGGCCCCCAACGACGTGAGGTTGAGCATCCTGGACGCCAACAGCGACGTGGACGGGGTGTCGGGGGACGTGATCGTGACGGCGGACTATGCGGGTCCGGTGGAGCCGGGGACGTACACCAACGACGGATCGGGTGCGATTTCGGACAACTGGGCGGCCGGGGAGGACTTCAACATCCGCGGGGACCAGTTGGCGTTGCGAGCGGGGGACGGGATTGGCGATGGGGAGGCGCCGAACGTTGCCGACATCGACACGCGGGTGAACACGTTGGCGGCGGTGACGGACTCGGGGGACATCCACGTTCAGAATGTTGGAGGTTTGTCGATTGCGGCGTTCGACGGGCTGAGCGGGGTGACGATCAGCGACAATGCCCTGCTGGGGAGCGACTCGCAGGATTCGACGCTGGACGCCATCACGATTCGAGCCACGAGTCCGTTGACGGTCAGCGTGGGCAACCCGGTGGTGAACAACGACGGCGGGAACATCACGCTGGCGGCCGAAGGGACCGCTGCCGCGGACGACCTGAAGATCAATGCCAACGTGACAGTCACCGGCGGCGATGCTGTGGATGACGCCGACGGGAACGTCTACCTGTACGCCGGGGACAGTGTGGTGGTGAGCCCGGCATTCACCTTCACCTTTCACCCTGCCACCGCCGTCAATCTGGTCACCAACACGGTGAATTGGCCCAGCCATGGGTTGACGACGGGCGATGCTATCGGCTACTCCGACGGTGGGGGCACGGAGATGGGCGGCCTCACCCACGGGACGGCGTACTACGCCATCGTTGTCGACGCGAATACGATCCAATTGGCGGCGACTGCGGGCGGACCAGCCATTGACCTGACGTCCACGGGGACGGGGGCGCAACATACATTAGGGTTGTTGACTTCGGTGAGCGCGGCGGGTCAAGGTAACATCCTCCTGAACGCGGGAACCAACTACAACGGCGGGACGCCGCTGCCGGTGACGACGACTGGTGACCGCCGTCTCATCACCCTGAATCAGATCACCGAGGTTTCGGGCCCGGCTCGCGTGACCCTCAACCTGGGCGCCGCGAACAACGGCGGCATCGGCGAGTTGCGGGGAACGATCCTTTCCGGCAACACGGTGCTGGTCACCGGCGGCGCGGGCGATGACGAGTTGCGATTCATGAGAACCGCGGACCTGCGGCTCGCCCCGCCGCCGGGCACGCCGCGGACGGGCAAGGGGCTGCGATTCGACGGCGCGGGCGGCAGCGATATGCTCCGGATCGAAGGCTCGGACAACGCCGACAACTTCTACGTCGACGACTTCACGGACAACGGGGTTGTGCGGTGGACGGAAGGCTACAAGGCCGATTTCCACGATGCGGTTCCGCCCGACCCGGTGGTGCCGCATCCGTCCATCGCCTATGTGAACCTGGAGACGCTCTGGCTGGATACACTCGGCGGGAACGACCGGGTGACCTTCGAGATGAATGCGACCGGTCCGCTCACGTTGACCGAAGTCCGCGTCGACGGCGGGAACGCGGGCTTCAACCATACGCCGAAGAACGAGTTGGTCAAAGTCCCCTCAGGCGTGCCGAACCCGGGCACGCTCTGGGATGGATTGAAGGTCATCGGGACAGCCGATGCGAATACGATTGAGGTCGGCGCGTTCGACCCTGGTGCGCCGGTTCCGGGCGGGCCGAGGTTCAAGCTGCACGAGGTCGGGATCCTGCAGCTCTTCGGCGAAGGCGGCAGCGATACGTTGACCAACAACACCTCGGTCAACAGCTTCCTCGTCGGCGGGGATGGAGATGACACGTTGACGGGGGGGGGCATGAGCGATGTACTGGTGAGCGGCAAGGGCAAGGACAAGCTCTACGGTCGGGGCGGGAACGACTACCTCTTCGCCGACTACGACTATATTCTTCCCGACGCCGGCCATCCCAACGGACAAATTGCCCCGGTCCCGATCGCACACCGCGTAGGGGGCGACTTCCTCGACGGCGGAACGGGCACCGACTTGGGGGCTTATTTCGGCGCCGACACGTTGAAGAACATCGAGCGGGTCAAGGGGAAGGGTGGGAAGCTCACTCCCTCGATGTGGTTGAAAGCCAAGTACCTGGCTCTGAAGGATTTCAACAAGATCGTCAAGGCCCTTCTCGCCAGCGACGTGGGGCAGCCGTTCCCGAACCGCCCGACCACGCTCGTGCCTCCGGCGTCCATCGCGTCGCCGTCCACGACGGTCGTGGCAGCGGCGGGCACGTCCGCGTCTGCAGCCGTGCAGGGTCCGCAACCTGAGCAGCTCGCCGCACTCATGAGCGTCGTGGCCGAAGACTTCCCGACCAGCGTGTTCCGCCGCAAGAAGTAGGAGATCAGAAGATCCAGTTGACGCCGACGTAAGGCGTGAAGCCGGGCGACCAGACCCGCGTGGGGCCTTGGCCGGTTACGTCGGCGAAGCTATCGCCCGCGCCCGGTGCGCTCTCTTCCGGCCCGCGGAGCCGCAGGTCGAGGTGTTCCTGGTAGGTCTTGTCGAGCAGGTTATCGATCCCGCCGATCAGACTGAGGTTCTTCTTCACGTTCCAGTATCCGCGAACATTATACACCGTGAATCCCGGGGTGCGTTCTTCGATCGTGGTCAGCTCCGTCGCCCCGCCGGTCCGGATGGTCCCCAAGAGGTCTTGCGTGTTGACGACGCGGGCGGCGAGCTCGATGCCCCAACGTCGGCCCTTGTCGCTGTCGTGCAGGCGGATGCCAAAGAGGGAATCCATGGGAGGAATGGAGGGGAGCGGCTCGTGAATGGTCCGGTCGCGTCCTTCCGTGTAGTTCATGCTCGCAAACGGCGTCAAACGCGGGGTCAGGTCGTACTCCCAGTTCAGTTCCACGCCTGCCAGGGTCGCCAATGGGGTGTTGAAGAAGTGCAGCAGGCGGGCATCGGCAAAGCCGCCGACCGCTTCGTCGGCAAAGGTTACGTAGTCTTGCACCCAAGCATGGTAGAAGCGCGCCCCGGCACGCCAGTCGTCGTGCTGGACCGCCAAGCCCACGTCGACCTGCCAGTCGCGCTCCGGCTTGAGGAACGGATCGCCGACCATGCGCGTGTAGCCGGATTGGGCGAGCGAAAGGAACAACCCATCGGCATAGCGCTCGATGAGGGTCGGCGGGCGCTGGCCATGGCCGAACCCGCCCGTCAAGCTCCAGTTCTCACTCAGCTTCCACTTGTTGGTGTAATAGAACGCATAGAGCGTGTCGTATTGCTCTAAATCGCCCGGCGTGGTGAGTTTCGACGCGAGAATACCGTCGGGGTTGACATCCTCGAACCGGGCCCTGGTCGACACGAAGTCGACGCGGGCGCCGACGATCGCGGTCCACGTGTCGGTGATCGGATTGGACCATTCCGCGTAGGCGCCGGGATCCGCCGACCACGCCCGCGGCATGTTGGTATGGAACGAGGGGTCGCCAAAGCCCGGCAGGAAGGTGGTGTCGACCGTGAAGTGCTCGTTGATTCGCTGGCCGAGATAGCGGAAATCGGCGCCGACGTTGACGTGCGAGTCCTCGGGGTCGCCGAAGACAACCCCGGCACGAGCCCCGCTGGAGAACACGTTGCCGTCGGTCGAGCTCGTATCCTCAATCGTCCTTGGAATGGGTACGGTAGGCGGCACGCCGTTGAACTCCCGAAACAGGGCGAAATCAACCCGCTGCAACTCGGGGAAATGGCCCTGGCGCTTGTTGGCGGTGCTCCCGTCGAAGCGGGTGCTGTTGTACCAGGTTTCCACGCTCAGCTTAGCCCACGGGGCCGAGGGGTCGGTGTCGACCACGCGGGCCTGAAAACCGTAGGTGGCCAGGTCATTGATGTTGAAGAACTGGGCCGGGTATTCGGTATAGCCCTGGTCCATGCGCATGTAGCTGACGTCGACCCGCTGGTTGGGATTGATGTCGTGGCTGTACTCCGCCCAGAGGTCCTGGCTCAAGTAGCTGGAGGGAATCTTGAGGCCGTTGCCGGCAAAATAGTCGCTCCCCTTGCGTATCCCGTAGCTGGCGCGGAGGCCGTAATCGGGCCCGCCGGCGGTGACGATCTCGCGGCCGTTGACCTGCCCACCGTTGGTTCGGAATGAGAGCGTCGAGTCGAAATCGCTCTGGAAAGTATCGTATCGCGGCGTGGGGACCCGCTGGACGTCGATGAACGCCAGGCCGGGGCCATAGCGCAGCCCGTATGGACCGGGAATGACCGCCACGCTTTGGATCATGCCGGGATCGATCTTGTTGAGCATGGTGTCCAAGTCCAACCGGGCGGGAGTCCAGAAGACGCCGTCGGCCTGGGCGTAGATCTGGCCGTACTTATAGCCGCGGACGTGCGGATCGAGGGCGATCGGCGAACGCCGTTGAACGTCAACGCTCTGAATACTGCTCGACTCTTGCAGCGCGCCGGCCAGATCGGTGGCGACCTTCGTTCCGGTCTCTCCGCCTCCCATAACGTTGCCGGGGCCGGATATGTTGCGCCTGGCCAGCTCGATTGCCTCCTGGAACCCGCCGAGCCCGGGCGCACCCGTTTCCGGAATTACAGGCTGCTCCAAGAGAGGGATCACGGACGAGGGAGGCTGAATCATGGGGGCGACCGGCGCCGGCGCATACGTCACCAGGCCGAACTCGCCGCCGACCGAGCGAATCATGCCGCGGGGAAAGAGTTGCGGATCGTCGCCAACTTCGGCAAAACCCGTGTCCGGGCCGTTCTCGTCCGAGGATTCGGAGGCCGCCGCAGTGGCCGAGCGGGCCTCTTCGAAACTCGCCAGGTTGGCCCGGATGTCGGCCGCCGACGCCTGATCGCTCGACGCCTTGCCCGGCGCCGGCTGCCGGCGCTCAATGGGACCTTCCGGCCGAATTGGCGCTGGGCCGGGTCCGGGACCCGTCGGCCGGAAGACCTCTTCGCATCCCTTCAGGGCGTTGCGTGCCGCAGCGCGGACCCGCGGCGACGCCTCCAGGTCGCAGCCGTTGGGGGCCTTCCCGTCGGCCAACTCGGCCAGTTTGCCCATGATGTCGGGATCGCAGCAACTGCACCGATCGCAGATCGTGCACGGGTCGCCCGAACACTGGCACAAGGCCACGGCCGCCTCGTAGCGGACTTCCTCCGTGCAGTCGGATAAGCCAGCCAAGAGCGCGTTCTTGACTTCCGCTTTATACTTCGAGCAGCAGCAGCACACGGTGGCGAGGAACTTGATGGCCTTGATCTTCTGCGGAGCCAGATCGGCTTCCGCTTTGGCCTCTGCCGCGGCCTTGATCGCCGGGTTGTCGGACTTGAGGTTCTCGGGATCCGCAATCCGCTTGAGCGGATCCACGCGCTCCCGTTGCGGATTGTTTCCTTGCCGATTCACCCGGGCGTCGCGAGCCTTCTGGGCGCCCTTGGGAATTCCGAAATAGTTCCACAGCGAGGTCGGTTGGGCGACTGGCACGGCGGGACCCGGCGCCGCGAGCTCTTCGGCGCGCGCGCGCGGGCACGTGACCATCCCGATGCCGAATCCCAACGCGAACAAGACCACTGCGCGTTTCATATCATTCCTCATTTAGTGATGTGGGCACGGATGTCGGCTGCCGAACTCCGTGCGGTCGGCGCCTTGCTCGGCGCCGGTTGCCGGCGCTCGATCGGACCTTCCGGCTGAACAGGCACTGGGCCGGGCCCGGGACCGGTCGGCCGGAACACCTCTTCACATCCCTTCAAGGCGTTGCGTGCCGCGGCACGAACGCGGGGCGAAGACTCCAGATCGCAGCCGTTGGGGGCCTTCCCCTCGGCCAACTCCGCCAGTTTCGCCATGATGTCGGGATCGCAGCAACTGCACCGGTTGCAGATCGTGCACGGGTCGCCCGAACACTGGCACAAGGCCACGGCCGCCTCGTAGCGGACCTCTTCCGTGCAATCGGACAAGGCAGCCAGGAGGGCTTTCTTGACTTCCGCTTTATATTGCGAGCAGCAGCAACACACCGTGGCGAGGAACTTGATGGCCTTGATCTTCTGCGGGGCCAGATCGGCTTCCGCTTTGGCCTCTGCCGCGCTCTTGATCGCCGGGTTGTCGGACTTGAGGTTCTCCGGATCCGCAATCCGCTTGAGCGGATCCACGCGCTCCCGTTGCGGATTGTTTCCTCGCCGATTCGCCCGGGCATCGCGCGTTTTCTGGCTGCCCTGGGGGACGCCGAGATAATTCCAGAGCGAAGTGGGCTTCGCGACCGGCACGGCGGGCCCGGGCGCCGCGAGCTCCTCGGCCTGGGTGCGCGGGCCCGCGGCGATTCCGAGGCCGAATCCCAACGCCAGCACCACGACTGCGCGTTTCATGTCACTGCTCACTTCCTGTTGATGTCCACATTTCTTGGTGGTCGTCGGGCAAGTTTCGATCTGGTGGACGGCACGCTCTTGAAAGATCCGGTCAAAGTTTTGGAAAAGTGGAAGAGCGCCCCCCAACTCGACGCATCCGCGAGTGATATCGGCGTCAAAATATTTGGCCTTTAAGGGTTGAACGTTCAAGCTGTAGACGTTACGCCGAATGCGCAATCTACCGAAATGGTACTTGCACCCCACACTTCCCAGTCGTTTTGCCCGTTCCTCGGCGGCCCCCAGCCCGGATTATTCGGGGACCGGGTGCAATGCGGCGCAGTGTGCGCGTAGCCGAA
>CAYTJV010000042.1:0-23310 GCA_964438165.1 uncultured Planctomycetaceae bacterium
CGCGGGGACTTTCGACATTTTAATGGTTTTCCGCCCGAAAAACCCCACAAACCCCCCCCCCCCCGCCCCAAACCCCCCCATACCCGTCCCCACCGTATCCACCGTACCCACCGTATCCACTGTACCCCCCTTATCCGCCATCCCCGCCATATCCGCCATATCCGCCATAGCCGCCATAGCCGCTGTATCCGTAAGGCCCACGTCCATTGACCCCGCCACCTGCGAATTCCGGGCCCTCGTTGCGGACAATCTGCAAGATGTCGGCTGCCTCGCGGGCATCGCGAGCCTGGCCGCGAATGATGAGCTTGTTGCCGACGGCGAACAGGTGAACAAAGCTGTTGGGGAACAGCTCGTTGATCTTCCGCTCCAAGGCGGCGTACTCCAACTTGCGGCGGTCTTCTTCCGCCTCGTTGGGGGCAACGCGAACCTGGTAACGGAGCATCTCGCCTTCTTGACCGTCAGGACCGGCGAACCAGAGCGTCAGGCTCGTCTCGCCTGGCAACAGTCCGATCAATTCGAACTGCGTGGGACCGAATTGGACAACTTCCAGAATGTGCGGATCGGTAATCGACACCCGGGCCACAGACTTCTTGGTGGTAATGATCTTGGAGAAGCGGGGCTCGACTTCCAACTTCAATTCCGTTTCCCGCACTTCGGCGATCAGCAGCTTTTCCCTGGATCGAGATCCTCGCATGACTTGGGTGGCCGTATCCCCCATTGGGCTCGGGTGCTGAAGCGACGGACCCTCGCTTTGAGCGGCGGCCGTGCCGGGCAACGCTGCCCAACACCAGCACAACGCCGCCGCCAGCGCGACGCGCGCCCAAGTAGACGGCAAGCCCGTTCTCTGTAGATGCATAGCTCTCAGCACCATTGTATTCATGGCGAACGCCGAACGGGCAGAACGCCGGTGGGCCTCCAGGGTCCGCTGAGCATCCCACTTTAGACATTTCGGCTCTCCCGGCGTTACGACTATGAGGGTTTTTCCGATATGCACGACCAAGACCATCAATCCGGGTGGAATGCGCAAGGAGTTTACTGCAATTCATAGAAGGCAGGTGGAATAGGCAAAATCCGGGCCGCGCTTTCCTCCTCGCAAACACACGCATCACGCTCCGTGGCAGAGTAGTAGGCACACTCCGTGTGCCATAACTGGCGGAGCGTGTGCCGTAATCGGCGGACGGCACACGGAGTGTGCCTGCTGCCCTCGATCCTAAGGGAATATGTCGTTGAATACAGGGCGGTCAGAGGGTCGATACTACCGAATGCGGCAGATTATGGATTTGGCAGCAAACGCATTGTGGCGATTCGGAGGACGGCCCATGTTGCGGTCTCTGGTATTCGCAGTGGCGGTACTGATAGTTGCTGGAGCCGTTCAGTTCGCCGTGGCACAGCCGGCAGGTTATTCCTTAACGGATTCCATGATGGCGCAGCCCGGGGCGTACTACTCCGCTCCGTCGACCATGGCGCGGCCTGGGGCCTACTCGCCTCGGCTTGCCACGGCCCAGCCCTATTCGCCGGGCGTGGGCACCGTGCCACGGAGTACGTATTTGCCGAGCGGCGCCTATGGGCCGAACTACGGACCCACGCCCGCCCGAGTGGCGCAGGCTCCCGCCCCTGTCCCGACGCCCGCCATGCACGCCCCAGCGCCTTCGGCTGTTGCCGGCGGGGCGTACAACGGTCCCATGGCGGCTGGCAATGGAGAGGGCTCAGGATGCGACGGCGAGATGGCCTACGGTTGCCGGCGCGGATGGCACGGGGGGCATGGGATTTACGACATGCCCCAGCACTATCCCTATTACCCGCCAATGCACGGCTACTACTACTTCCACCCCTATCACTACACGCACGTGCCGGCGCAGCAAGCGTTTGCCTCTCAGTTCGGCGCCGATCCCCGCAATCCCTATTCCAACGATTTCTTCAAGGTGGTGTACGCGGAATACAAGGCGTCGCTGTTGCGAGGGGCGCCCGAGCAGATCGGCGCTCCGCCCGCCGAGTCGCCGGCGGACACGATCAAGAAGCTCAAGGCCCTCAACGACGAGAGCATTCTCAGCCAAGAGGAGTTCGAAGCCAAGAAGACCGAGATCCTCCAGCGCATGTAAGAGTAGTAGGCACACTCCGTGTGCCGTAACACGCGGACGGCAGGCTCCGTGCGCTGCAAAATGCGGACGGCACACGGAGTGTGCCTGCTACGATAGGCACCAGCCCGCACGGTACGGCGGGTTGACCAGCTTGTTGGCCTCCTCGGAATTGGTGAACCGCAGGTGCTCTCCGTCCCAGAGGAGCTTTTCCTTGGTGCGGATGGCGATGTTGCCCAACAGGACCACTTCGGCCAGGTGGGCGGCGTGCTCCACGAAGTTCGAGCCGGCTGGCGGCCCGCCCTTGCAGGCGTCGATCCATTCCTTGTAATGACCGGGCGAGCGGGCCAGCACGCGGGACGGCTTGCCGAGCTCTTTCATCTTGGCCTCCGGAATCAGCCGGTGGCCATAGATCTTCCCCTTGTCGCCGACGATCATCAGCCAGTCGCCCTCGGCGAAGCCTCGGCCGGGCTCGAGTTCTTCAGGCCGCGGCGGCTTCAGACCGCCGTCCCACCAGGTGAGCGTGATTGCCGAGCGACTGCCGCCGGTCTCTTTCCCCACCTGCTCCGCCGGGAAATGCCACCGGGTGACGGAGGCCAGCGGGGCGGTCTCGTTGCCGACCTCCGGACCCCAGGGATGGTTCGACGAGCTGGCCTGGATCGTCGCCGGATGACCGAGCTTAAGCGCCTTGAACACGACCGAGAACTGGTGGCAGCCGATGTCGCCCAGGCACCCCGTGCCGAAATCCCACCAGCCGCGCCAGTAGAACGGATGGTACACGAGCTGCCCTTTGAACGGGCCCTCCCGGTACACGTCAAGGTAGGGCCTTTCGGGCGACGGGCCGAGCCAGAGGTCCCAGTTCAAGTGCGGCGGGACAGGGGCGATTTCTTTCGGCCGGGCAATGCCGCGCGGGGAGATCATCGGCGTGCGATTCGATCCCCCGTGGACCTCGCGCACCGTGCCGATCGCCCCCGACCAGACGAGCTCGCAAATCAACCGGGCCTCTTCGCTGGCCTGGCCCTGGTTGCCCATCTGCGTGGCCACCTTGGCCTCCTTGGCCGCCTTGGCGACCATGCGGGCCTCGTACACCGAATGCGTGAGCGGCTTCTGACAATGGACGTGTTTGCCCATCTTGAGGGCCATCGTGGTCGCCACCGCATGCACGTGGTCGGGAGTGGCGATCATCACCGCATCGATGTCCTTCTGAGTTTCGAGCATCTTGCGGAAATCGGCGTGAAGCTTGGCCTTGGGATAGTGCTTGGCCAGCCGGTCCAGCACGCCCCGGTCCACGTCGCACAGGGCCACGATGTTCTCGCTGGTGCAATTGTGGATGTCGCCGGCCCCCATGCCGTTGAGGCCCACGCCGGCGATGTTGAGCTTTTCACTGGGCGGTTTCTGGCCCGGCCCTCCGAGAACGTGCCGGGGAACGATTGCCAGCGCCGCAGCGGTGGTGCTTGCGGCGATCATTTGACGGCGGGTGAGCGGTTTGGATGTCTTCATGGGGATCGGTCTCCTTGGCGTGATGTTGGCCATTGTTCGCGGTGTCCGCAAGTATACCGCCGCGCGAACCGATCTCACAAGCACTCTCCCGCGAAATCTCACTCGTGCGGGATCGGCAGGCGGCCACCGGCCAATCGTCCGTCACGGGTGCGGTGTGATGGTAATGAGCGTAATCTGCTGCTTTGTCTTTCGCTTCTTCTGACGAGACGCTAGGCTTCTTTCGGCCTTGGCCTTCAACTCGTCATAATTGGCTTTCGCCTCGGGCATCCAGACGAGGGCAAACATCAGTCGTCAAGTTGCTCCACAAGTCGTGCGTCGCGCTGGAGGTCCGGCGGTGATTTCGCCGCCCTGCCGGCCTTGGCCTGCGCCAGACCGCGAAGCACCGAAGCCTTTGCCTTGGGGTTCTTGTGCAGCCAGACTTCGCGTTGGGGGAGTACCTCGGCCAATGTGAGCCGAAGCTCCGTGGGGTCCACCTCTTCGATGATTACCGTCTGGTTGGCAAACCGGCTTCCCAGGCTAATCCGCCCCTTGCTGTCCGCTGTCTTGGCGATCATAACCCATGACTCCATCGTTTCGTGCGCACCACCTCATGTTGCCATGTGGTGGGAAAGTGGGCAAGTGGTCTATTCCCACATTCTCGAAGCGATAGAATGATGACCACCACGACGGAGCGTGATTCCGCATGAGTACCGACCTGCCCGAGCCCGATCGCGAGCAAGCCCGCGAGCAAGCCGCCCGAGAAAAACGGCGAGTTGCCCTTTCTTCACTCGCTGCGGCCGTCCTGTTGACGCTCATGAAGCTCGTGGTCGGAGTCAAGACCAACAGCTTGGGCATCCTCTCCGAGGCGGCACACTCCGCGCTGGATCTGGTGGCCGCCGCGATGACCCTCTGGGCCGTGCGGATCTCCAGCCAACCGGCCGACGGAACGCACACCTATGGACACGGCAAGTTCGAGAACCTCTCCGCCCTGGGGGAGACCGGCCTGCTGCTGCTCACGTGCGTGTGGATCATCTACGAGGGCATCAAGCGGCTCTTCTTCGCTGGGGAGGTGGAAGTCGACGCCAACCTCTGGGCCTTCCTGGTGATCGCGATTTCGATCGTGATCGACTTTTCGCGGTCCCGGGCCCTGTCGCGCGCGGCCCGCAAGCACCGCAGCCAAGCCCTGGAGGCCGACGCCCTGCACTTCTCCACCGACATCTGGTCCTCCGCGGTGGTCCTGTTCGGACTGCTCGCCGTGGCCGCGGGCAGCCACTTCGGCATCCCGTGGCTAGTGAAGGCCGACGCGGTCGCCGCGTTGGGCGTGGCCGCGATCGTGGTCTGGGTGAGTTTCCAACTGGGCAAGAAGTCGGTGGATGACCTGTTGGATAGCATTCCCCGCCAGATGCGGGAAGACGTGGCCACCGCGGCTGCCGGCGTGCCCGACGTGGAGGGAGTCCGGAAGGTCCGCGTGCGACGGAGCGGGCCCGAAGTGTTCGCCGACGTCACCCTCGCCGTGAATCGGGCGACGACCTTCCAACGCTCCCACGAGATCGCCGACCAGGCCGAGGCCGCCGTGCGCGGCGTGCTGCCGGGCGCCGACGTGATGGTCCACTTGGAACCGGTGGCCGGGGCTTCGGAGGACCTCCTCACCACTGCCCGGGTGCTCGCCGGGCAGCACGAATTGGGCGTCCACGGCGTGCGGATCTACGAGCAAGAGGGAAAGCGATCGATCGAGCTGCACCTGGAGGTCGATGAGTCCTTGCGATTGGAGGAAGCGCACCGGCAGGTCACGCGCTTCGAGGAGGACCTGCGGGCCAAGGTGCCCGGGGTGGCCGAGATCGTCAGCCACATCGAGCCGGCCGGCGAAGCTTCCGCGACCATCCCGACCCAGCAGGTGGGCGAGTCCGCGGTCCGGCAAGCGATCGCCGAGTTCTTCACCGGCCGCGGGTTCTCCGTCGAGCCGCACGAGGTCAGGGTTCAGAGGACGGGCAGCGAGCTGGCGGTCTCATTCCACTGCCCGCTGGCCCCCGATACGGCCATCACCGACGCGCATCAGCTCACCGAGCACCTCGAAAAGCACCTCCGCGTGCGACTGCCCGACGTCGGCCGCGTGGTCATCCACGTCGAGCCGAAGGACGCACCGTGAGGCAGGGTTCGGGGTTCAGGGTTCAGGAATTGACAGAAAGATGGTTGACAGAAAAATGATCCCCTCATCTTTTTGTCAAGCATCTTTCTGTCAATGTTTGAGGTCCAGGGGCGAGGTTCCGGGGCCGGGTTTGGAACTTCTGGAAGACGCCGATCTCGAAACCCTGAACCCCGAACCCTGAACCCTCAATACGCTACTGCATCGGCGAGTAATCGGTGGCCAGCATGGTCTGGCTGAGGACCTTGTCGACGATCACGCCGTCCTTGTGCGATTCCTTGTATGCCTTCTGCCATACCGGATCGGCCTTGAAGTCGGCCCAAGCCTTCTTTTGGGCCTCCTTGCTCGGGAAAGCGACGACGTAGATGAGTGTGTTTTCGGCCTCCGGGCCCTCGGCCGGGGTCCAGAATCCCACCAACTCGACCCCGTGCTTCTTGAACAGCGCGCATGTGTGCTCGCGGAACCGCTTGTGCAACGCTTCGAGCTTGCCCGGATGGGTCACATACGTCCGCAGCTCGAAAATCCGCTCCTTTCCGGCCGGCGAGTCAGCGGCCGTCGCCGCGCTCCAAACCGCCGCCGCAACCGCAACCAACAGACCCACAAACACCGAAACCGTCAGAATCTTTCTCATCGCATTCTCCTTCAGTTGACGTGAAACAACGGGCGTTCCGCAAACGTTCTCGCTCAGAGCCGGGGCGTGTCGCCCCGATCTTTCCGGGCCGACACGGCCCGGCTCGGATTTGTCGCTGTTGCAGTACCTTTCCGGGAATCAATAACCTCATCCTCCAACCCCTCATCCCTCATCCCTCCCTTTGCGTCTTTGCGCCTTTGCGTGAGAAAGGAATGGGTCTCACGCAAAGGCGCAAAGTCGCAAAGGGATAATGACGGACGCAGAATGATCCTTCATCCCTCATCCCTCATCCTTCATCCCTACTGGACCTCCGGCATGGCGATCGGCTCGCCGCGGAATTGCCGGGCCTGGTCTTCCGGGTTGTTGACTCCGTAGAAAATGGCGTTCAAGTCGATCCAGGCAGCCAGGCAGCGGAGGTCGTCCGGGGCTAGTTTCACCTCGTAGTGCCCCTTGTGCAAGAGCTTGATGAGCCGGCTGCCCCGCGCCCCGTACATCCCGCCGGGCGGGGAAACCTGGATCTGGTTGCGGGCGCCGAACCTGGGCACGAGGGCCTCGCCGGCGTTCGTGGGGTTGGTGCCTTCGTGCCAGAAGTTCCGGTCGCCACACAGGGCGACGTAGGACCTGGTGAAGCTCCCGCTCGGGACCCGCGTGAGATCGATCTTCCCTTCCGTTTTCTCGCCGCCGTGGCACCGCACGCAGTGCTTGTCGAGCACCGGCTGGACCATCTCGACAAACGAGAACGGCCTGCCGCCCAAGGGCCCGGGATCGATCGGCGACGGCCCTCGCCCCATCGCTGCCGCCGCCGTGGCCGCGCGGATCGGCGCCGACATTCGCGGCTCGTGACATCCCACGCAGGCCACGCGCTCCCCCGGCTGCACGTAAGTCACCGAGCGCATCGTCTGGTAGGCCATGCCGTCGGCGTCGAGCGCCTGAAAGAGGATCGGCCGCTGCGCCGGGACGGTGAAGCGTGCCGAGCCGTCGGGAAAAACCGGCACGGTGCCCAAGATCGCCCGGCCGTTCTCTTCGGCCGCCATCCCGATCGGCGGACTGTTGGCCACGACCGTCGTCTTCGGGAAGATCTGCACAATGCGAAGCTCTTGGATGCTCCCTCGTGGGATGTTCCCCAACCCCTGATACACGTCGGCCAGCACCATTTCTCCCGTGGGCGGGGCCTTGTGCGGCAGGCTGCTGGGCAACACGGGCGGCATGGGCCGCGGCACAAGCGGGCACGGGTTGGTGCTGCCGATCTCCGGGTCGCGATAGATCAGCTCGCGATTGCCCCACTTGTCCAACAAATAGATCCCCACCGCATTGGGCGCATTGGCCCCCGGCTCCCAAACCAACGGCACTGGGCTGTAGCCCACCAGGAAATACTTCTCCGAAAGCGGCCACGGGGCTTCGTAATACTCCGGGATGTTTCCACTCTCGGCTTCCGGGAACGGGATTTCGGGCGTGATCCGCGTGATCGCCGAGTGGCCGTCGCGGGCAACCAACGGGTCCACGATGGCGATCGAGCCCGCCGCGATCGAGTGGTGCGCCGCGGCCGTGAACACGATCTTGCCAGAGCCCGGAATCGGCTGCATCTGGAACGTGCAGTGCGGCGACGGCGTGGAATTGCCCCAGAGGGCCTGCGGATTGGATCCGTCGGGCCGTGTGACCCAAAGGTTCTGGTGCGTCACCGCGTCGCGATCGATGTAGTCCCAGCGGCTGTAGAGAATCAGGCCGTCGTGCGACACCGTGGGGAACCACTCGTTCGTGTCGTGAAAGGAGATCGTGCGGCTATTCTTGCCGTCGCCGTCCATGCGGTGCAGCGTGTAGACGTGCCAGCGCGGGCTGAACTGGGCGCCGAAACAGCGGGCGTAGCCGCGGCGGCGCGTGGAGCTGAAAGCGATCCCGCCGTCGGGCAGGTAGGTTGGCATCAGATCGTCGTACGGACCGGCGGTGAGTTGCCGCAGGCCCGTCCCGTCGGCGTTTATCTCGTAGATGTGATAGAAGCCCACGTCGCTCCGATTGTCGAGCAGCGCCGGGTTGGGCTGCTCTGGGAGCGTCTTGACGAACGAGAACACGATCCGCTTGGCGTCCCACGAGAGCTGCGGCTGGAGCACGTTGCCGTCGGCCAGCTTGCCTTGCAGGATGTCGCGGCAGGCCAGCGATCGGCCCGGTTCTTCGAGGATGAAAAGTCCGCCGCCGGGCCGGGCACGCCAGCCGAAATACTGCATCACCAGGTGACTGTACGAGGTCGGCACCCGCTTGCAGAACAACAGCTTGCCGAACTGCATGAGCGGATTGGCTAGCGCGATTTGCCGCTTCAGAGTACGGACGCGGATATACAGTGCCCGGCGCTGCGCAACGCTGAGATCCTTACGGCCCGTTTCTTGAGTCAACGATTCCAGACCCTGTGCCTCGGCAGCAAGGAAGGCGGTCGGTTGGTTCTGACGCAGGTCGGCCAGAAGGTCGCGAGCCTTCTGCAAGTGCCGGCCCGTGGCGGAAGCGTAGGCCTCGACGGTCTCCAAGGGCCCGTCCTGACGCCGCCAATCGAGCTGCACCATCGCCCAGTAGTCCAGCTCCACGCGATGTTGTGGTGCGGTCTCGGCGCGCTGTGGTGCGGTCTCCTGACCGCACCACGGGGCCGACCGAAGGTCTCCAAGAACGCGGCGGAGACCTTCGGTCAGCGCTTCCGGCGGAGTCGGGAGACCCGCGCCGAGCGCGCCAGGTTTCGGCGGGGTCGGGAGACCCGCGCCGAGCGCCTCACCCGCGCCGAGCGCCAAACGCTGGAGCGATGAAAGCCCTTTGAGCCATGGTCCGCTGTAGGCCGTCGCGATAACCTCGGGAAGCCGCAGCGTCTCATCCGGCTTGAGCGTCCAGCCGGCCTTTTCGTCGCCGACGGAGAGTTGCAGGTGGAGCCGGCCTTCCGCCTCCAGCGCCGTCCGAAACCGCCACGGCGTGCCACGCTCGATCGCCAGGGCCACACCGCTCCGATCGCGCCCGTCGGCCACGACCACTAGCGGGAGCGACTCGGCGTGCGAGAGGACCGCAGGACGATCAACCGCTGGGGTCGCCTCCAGTAGCGATCCGTCCGAGCGGAATCCGTACACACCGGCGAAGCTCAGCTTGGTCGGGCCGTGGACTTCCACTTCATACGACCAAGGACTGCCCGGCTGCTTTTTCGTCAAGAATCCCTGCGACGCCTGGAAGGCTTGGCCGTCGGCATAAGTGACTACGGGGTCCCAATGCGTGGTGTCGCAGTAGATCGTGCCTCGCTTGTGAACGATGAACCGAATCGCGTCGCCTTTGTGCACGTCGAGCGTCAGGCGGGGCTCGACGCCTTGGGCGTCATCGCCATTGATTTCGGCCTGCCACACCTCGCGCGGCCCGTGGCGGATGGCCAGACGCACTCCGTCGGTCGCCTTGTCGACGTGGGCCTTGTAGACCCGGCCGCCGATCGTCAGACGCCCGTCCCGCGGCACGTTGAAACGCCGGATGCTCGAAGTGTTCTCGCCCGGGTGGTGCCAGTCCTTACCGACGCGGGTCCAGTCGGGCCCACTCCAGAAGGTCGAGCCGTACCAGGTCTCGTTGCGGTGGGAGAGCTCGGGATAACGCAAGGCGTCGCTGTCCAAGGCGATGCGAAACGACCAGTCCACCAGGTCGATTGCCGACGCGCGGACCGCTGTGCGACTGCGGTTCTCGATTGTCGTAGCCAGCGACACGCAGCCGAGTTGGGGTATCCAGATGCGTTGTTGCGAAACGGCAAGCCCGGTGGCCGGATCCGTCCATTGCACGCGGCGCTGTGGTGGGTTCTCCCCGCGCTGTGGCGCGGTCTCCCCGCGCTGTGGCGCGGTCTCCTGACCGCACCACAGGATCGACCGAAGGTCTCCGGGATCGCGAGGGAGACCTTCGGTCGAGGCTTTCGGCGGGGTCGGGAGACCCGCGCCGAGCGCTGGCGAGAGACCCGCGCCGAGCGCTGGCGGTTCCGTAGCGAAGTCGGCTGCGCTCGCGCAATGGGCCAAGCTCAGGACGACTCCGGCGTACCGTAGAATATAGCGGGTCATCAAACACCATCTTATGGGTAGTATGGGCGACGGTACGTGGGCCGTTCACGACCATCCGCCCCGAGCTGGGCTATTCATCTTGCCCGTGGGATGAACTGGAACCTGTTCGTAGTTCCGCCTTCAGGCGGCTTCCTGCCAGGAAACCGCCTGAAGGCGGGACTACGAACGGCGTATCTGCGGTGCCGGGCAGTATAGTTCCCGTCCGGACCATAATAACCGGCCGACTTTGAAGGAACAAGTTTCTTTGAAATCAGCAGAACTCCCAGTTATCCCAGATTCGCACAGACTGGAGGAATTCGCCTTGCCGTAGGCGGCCGGTTTAAGTATTGTCTCGCCGCTTCTCCATGGTCTCATCGGGCGACTTGTCTCTCGGTACGGAAAGGGCCTCGATTGTCCGGATCGCGAAACGGACCCGGCTGGGCTGGCTACGTTTGGCTCACGCTGTTTTGCGCGACCACGATTCTCGGCGGCTCGCTGGTCTTCAGCGAAGGGCCCGGCCTGGGGAATCCTCTGCGAGCCTTTGGGAGCAAGTCGCTGGAGAAAGTGGGCGAGGGGTCGGAGCAAGGCACCGGCACTCAACAGGAGCAGGTGGCTGAGGTCCGCATCCGCGGCCACGACCGCACCCCGGTCGAGAAGATCATTCGCCACATCCGCACCCGGGCTAACCGCCCTTACAGCCCCGACGCGGTCGAAGAAGACGTCCGCCGCCTCCACCAAACGCGGATGTTCACCGACGTGAGGGCCTCGACGCAGCAGGCGCCGGGCGGCCGGATCGTGATCTTCGAGGTCCACGAGCGCCCCACCCTGGAGTCGATCAAGTACGTGGGCAACCAGGCCATCAAGCGGAAGCTGTTGGCCAAGCAGACGGGAGTCAAGCCCGGCGACCCCGTGGATCCCTACGCCCTGGAGGAAGGCCGCCGCAAGCTGGAAGAGCACTATCGTTCCAAGGGGTTCAGCAAGGCCCAGGTCTCGATTGTCGAGGGAACCAATCCCGGCGACCGGAGGGCGATTTATCTCATCGACGAAGGCCCCAAGGAGCGGCACCTTTGGACCCAGTTCGCCGGCAATTCGATCGCCACCGATGCCCGGCTCCGCACGCAAATCAAGTCCAAGCCCGGCATCTTCTGGTTCTTCGGCGGCACCGTCGATACGAAGCAGGTCGAGGAAGACATCAACCGCCTGACCGCCTACTACCGCAGCCTGGGGTTCTTCAAGGCCCACGTGGGCCGCGAGCTGCACTGGAACGAAGACCACAATTGGCTCACGCTGACCTACGTGATCAACGAGGGGCCGCGGTACAAGGTCCGCAACCTCTCCGTGATCGGCAACACCAAGTTTTCGACCGAAGAGTTGACCGAGGAGCTGAAGCTCAAGCCCGGCCGCTACTTCAACCAGGACGAGATGACCGCCGACGTGGCCAAGATGACCGACGTCTACGGCGGCACAGGCTACGTGTTCGCCAAGGTCGAAGCCGATCCGCGGTTCCTCGAAGAGCCGGGCCTGATCGACTTGGTATACGACATCAAAGAGGGCAAGCGGTACACGATCGGCACGTACGAAATCCATATCAAGGGCGAGAATCCCCACACCAAGTGGTCTACGGTGCTCAACCGCTCGTCGTTCGTCCCAGGGCAGATCGCCGACACCCGCGAGTTTCGGGCAACCGAGCGGCGGCTCAGGGCCTCGCAACTGTTCGCCAACGACCCGACCAAGGGCTCCGTTCCCAAGATCACCTTCACACCGCCTGGCGACGACAAGCCGGAGACCGAAGTGGCCGACGAACAGCCGCGGCGGCGCGGTTTCCGTGGACAGAGTCCGGAGTCGGAGGTCCACCGTTTCCAAGACGCCGGGTACGACGAGAGCGGCGGCTACGCGGTGCCGCGCCTGCGGTCGAACACCTCACCGTGGCGGGCCCCGATGCAGACCCCCGAGCCCGGTCCGGATCGCCGCGCGCCGACGGGTATGTTTGCTGCCCCTGGAGCGAGCCCGGCCCCGACGGTCGCGTATCCCGGGCCTGGGATGACTAGCCAGCCCGCCCCCGACGCCGGTCTGGGAGGCCTCCCGGCGCCGCCGCCGACTAATGGGCCAGCCAACCCTCTGCTCGCCGAGCCGGCGGCCGCGCCGCAGAATTTCTGGACCGGCGAGCAAGGGTGGTCGGGCACGGGCCCATCGGGCTACGGAAACCGGCAAGGGCTCGATCCCATGTCTCCGCTCATGGGCCGTCCGCCTTACGAGGAGCCGCCGGTGGATCTGTCGATGCGGGGCATCATGGAGGAAACCACCACCGGCCGGTTCATGTTCAGCGTCGGCGTGAACTCGGACCTGGGATTGTTGGGCTCGGTCGTGATCGACGAGCAGAACTTCGATTGGACCCGCTGGCCGCGAAGCTGGGACGACATCCGCACCGCGACCGCCTTCCGCGGGGCGGGCCAGCGGTTCCGCCTGGAGGCCATGCCGGGCACGCAGCTCCAGCGCTACACGGCGAACTTCACCGAGCCGTACCTGTTCGACACGAAGATCAGCCTCGGCCTGAGCGGCTATTACTACGACCGGAGGTTCGTCGAGTGGACCGAGCGCCGCATCGGCGGGCGCGTGGCACTCGGCTACCAACTCCGGCCCGACCTTTCGGCAACGATCGCCTACCGCGGCGAAAGCGTGGGTCTATGGGACCCTCAGGTCGGCTCGTCCGCAACCGTGCCGCCGGAATTGCAGGCGGCGGTCGGCGACAACGCCCTGCACAGCTTCCGCGCCCAGATCACCCTCGATACGCGGGACAACGCCTTCCTTCCCACCGAAGGCTGGCTGTTCGAGATCGGGTTCGAGCAGACGATCGGCACGTTCGACTATCCTCGCGGCGACATCGACATCCGCAAGTATTTCATGCTCCGGCAGCGTCCCGACGGCTCGGGCCGCCATGTGCTCAGCCTGAGCACGCGGATGGGAGTTTCCGGCAACAATACGCCGGTCTACGAGCACTACTTCGCCGGCGGTTTTTCGACGCTGCGCGGCTTCTCGTTCCGCGGGGCGTCGCCGCGCACGGACGGCGTGGTGGTGGGCGGCGAATTCATGCTCTTGACCTCGGCCGAGTACCTGTTCCCGATCACCGCCGACGATGCCCTCCGCGGCGTGGTGTTCTGCGACGCCGGGACCGTCGAGCCCACGATCAACCGCTGGACCGACAAGTACCGCGTGGCCCCGGGCTTCGGCCTGCGGATCACCGTGCCGGCCATGGGCCCGGCCCCGATCGCCTTGGACTTCGCCTTCCCCGTCTCCCAAGAGACGGGCGACCGCAAGCAGGTGTTCAGCTTCTTCATCGGCTTCTTGCGCTAGACGCGCCTTTGGAGTGCGGCGACTTGTCGCCGCACTCCAAAACGGGCCGACCGACGCTGCCAGGAAATGTCGCTGCGGACGGTTCGCTTGACGCGATCCTTGCGCCGGGCTTAAAATGTAATTACGTCGTTTGGAGGATTGTGCCGTGAAGACTCGCTTGATTCGGATTGGAAATTCACGCGGCGTCCGCTTGTCCAAGCCCCTCATTGCGCAAGCGGGGTTGACCGACGAAGTGGATTTGCGCGTGGCCAATGGAGCAATCATCATTCGTCCGGCCGCGAGCCCGCGCCGTGGATGGGCGGAAGCCGCCGAACGAATGCGCGATCGCAACGACGATCGGTTGCTCGACCCACCGACATAGCCTTCGGGAGACGCCGATGGAACTCCACGAGCTTGTGATTGAGATGAAATTGCTGGAGCGCCGAGCGACGCTCTACGAAGAGAAGTACGGCGTCCTCAGCGAGGACTTCTATCATGCGCTCACGTCGGGCCAACTCGCCCGCTACGACGAGTTCGACGAGACTCGCGCAGACTTCAGCCGCTGGAAGGGCATCTACGAGACATGGCTGCGTCGCAAGCACGCGTATACTGAGGAAGCGACTCTATTGGTATGACGACTTCCCCCATCCGAGCGATCCCACGCTCGCGTCAACCCATCCTCATCACAAACATCTGCCGCCAGACATCAAGCACCACCGCGTTCCCACGCCAGACATGAGTTTCGCACGACCTAATCTACCGGTCCTGTTGAAAGAGATAGAGGAGTTGGTGGCCAAAGGTCTAGAATGACGGGTCGTTGGAGTCTGGCTGGGCCGACGACCAATATTCTTCGGCCTCGTGCGAATAGAGTCGGGGAAGAGCCGGTGGGCGACCCCCTGAATGGTCTATTAGATTTCACCAGCGAAAGGGAGACGACGATGAGAACGCTCCGGTTGGGCTTGGGTGGGACTCTGCTGTTCCTGGCGAGCTGTGCAATGGCGGCCGCGGGAGAGAAGGCCCTCGACTTGCGCCGCGCGGTGCCGGCCGACGCCTACATGGTTGTTCACAGTAAGCACAATCCCGAGAGGGACTTCCAGCGCGAGTACTACAAGGCGGTCTGGAAAACCGTCGAGGAAACGAAAATCGTCGAGCGGGCCGTCGAGATCGTCACGTCGCGGCTCTCTCGCGATGACGTGGACAAAGCCAAGGCCGTCCTGGAGGAGATCAAGCAAGCCGCCGCGCCGATCAAGCTCGAGGCCCTCGCCAACAGCAAGGAAGTGATCTACGCGCAAGAAATGAGGGTCATGTCGGCCGAAGTGAAGGCGGTCGCCTCGCAACACCTTTTGCTGCTGCGCCTCACGCCCGAGGCTGCGGCGGAAACGCAGAAGGGGATCAAGAACTTGTTCGGCCTCGTGGAGAAATATTCCCAAGGCAAGGTCCCGGTCGAATCCTCCACCGAGGGCGAGGCGACGATCGTCACCTTGGCCGTCCCCCGGCAGGTGCCGTTCCAGCCGACCGCCATCCGGATCGGCGACGTGCTCTTGTTCTCGTCTTCCGAGGAACTGGCCCGGCAGAGTTTGGGCATGCTCCTGCGCGGCGACGGGAAGTCGAAATTCGACGACCCGCGGCTCAAGGAGGCGCTGGCAAATCTTCCCGCGCCGGAAGACAGCCTCGTCTTCTTCGACGCCAAACAGCAGATCAGCCAGTTGCGCGGGATGGTCGATTTTGTGCGGACCGCCGGGCAGGGCAATCCCAATGCCCAGCGGGCAGCCGGACTGATGGAGTTGTTCTTCGATGAAGCGACCTTCATGGACTATGAAGTCACCGTGGAATACACGGAAGGCAACTTGAATCGCAGCGCCGCGTACGGCAAGCTCCTGCCCGGCGCCGAAAAGAAGACCCTCGCCAAGGTCTTCGGCAGCGGGAAGCCCTTCAGCGATTGGCGGGCCTGGGTGCCTGCCAGCGCGGTTTCGTACTCGCTTTCGACCGGCGCCAACTTGCACCCGCTCTACGAGCGGATCATCGACGTGATCAAGGAGCGATTCCCGGAGGCCGAGCCCGGCTTGGCGAAGTTCGAGGAGATCCAGTCGCAGATCGGCGTCCACCTGGATCGCGACCTGCTGCAGGCCTTCAGCGGGGAGTGCGTGTCGATCTCGCTGCCCGCGGCGAAGCCGTCGCTGGTCGGCGGCCGGGGCTCGGTCCTGGCCATGCGGTGTCAGAAGCCGGATCGGATCCGCGAGCTATTGCACCAGCTCGTCGACAAACTGAAGGAGCACCCCGCCGTGGCCGCCCAGCAGCTCCAACTCACCAAGTCCAAGGAAATGGAGGGGTTTGAAGAGCTGTCGGCCCTGGCGCTGGCGGGCTTCGGCGTCAAGCCGGCGATTGGGTTCCGTGACGGCTGGATGATGATCGGCTCCAACGCCGAAGCCGTCAACGCGGCGCTGGCGACCAAGGCCGGCAAGGCGCCGTCGATCGCCGATGCCGATTCTTTCAAGCAGTTCCATTTGAAGGTGGAAGGACCGGTGCACTCCATCAGCTACAAGAACACGGCCGAAGACGTCCGCCAGGTGGCGGCGGTGCTGAATCAGGCGGGAGTGATCGTTCCGATGGTCATCGGCATGGTCGGCGCGAAGGCCAATCCGGAGGACCTGAAGCCGGTGCAGGAAGTGCTCGGACTCCTGCCCAGCGTGGGCAAGATCGTCTCGAAGTTCGATTTCCTCCAGGCGCAGCTCTCGGTGACCCAGGCCGGCAGCCAACCCGGCACGTACCAGCGCCGCACGGCCACCGTGGTTCGGCCACCCGCGGGCCAAAAAAAGAGATCGGCCGAACGATAGTCTCCGATATTATCCTAAGCCGACCGCCATGGGCGCATTCAAACGGCCCGGCTCAGCGAGCCGTAGCGGCGGATGAAGTCGGCGTTTTCGGCGGGCTGGTCGCTGTAGCGGTCGTAGATGCCAATGATGATCCCGTCGATGGGCTTGGTCGACTGGAGGGTCTGGCGGAACGCTTGCTCGACCCAGGCTGGGTGCTCGGAGAGCCGGCCGGCGGCCATGATCTTGAAGGCCAGGCAGGGCCGCTTGGTGTTGCGCATCGCCTGGTGCATCCGCGGCGGGTCGCTCTCGAGATAGACCTCGCCCACGGGGATCGGCACGTGGCCCAGCAGCTTCTGGAGGTCTTCCTTACTGCGGTGCCGCTCGTAGACGCAGGTCATGTAGTAGTCGAGCTCCCAGCCCTTGGATTCGACGGCGTCGACCACGGCGGGCATGTGGGTGGAGATTCCGGCCGGCAGCCCGGCGTCGTGTACCCGCTTTAAGAAGTCGCGCACCTGGTCGAGCTTGCCCTGCTTGAAGAGCTGATCGGTCACTTCGCCATGATGGGCCACGCCCACGCAGCCGCCTTTGGCGAGCTTGGACAGGATCGAGATCGAGGTCTTTCCCGCCTCGATGGAAAGAAAGTGCATCTTGCCGCCGGAGTCGATAAAACGCCGGTACAGCTCGAAGTTCCCCCCGCCCGACTGCCAGCAGTTGATCCCCACTTCCTGGCAGCGCCGCAGGGTCTTGAGGATCTGCTCGGGCGTGTAGTACTCGCGCATCTGGCGGTTGACGAAGACCGACAAGTGCGAGCCGGCGTTGAACGGGTTGGCCCCGCAGACCAGGCGCGAGATCGAGTGCGGCCCAATGCGGGTCTGCGGCAGCGTCACCGGCTCGGCGGCCGCCCCAGGGCCCGACGCGACCTGGGCGGCAGCCAACGCGGCGGGCAGGGCCGCGGCCTGCTTGAGGAAATCGCGGCGGGTGTTCGCCGGGATTCTCGCGGAATCGTCCTTCTCCGAAGCGGCGTGCGATGCAAAACCGGTCATGATGGTTCCCTTGTGCCAAGGCGATTGCGGACCAAGTGTAGTGTAACCCAAGACGGGGTGTGGCTGCAACAAAAGGAGTGCAAACCGTAGAGCGTTAAGTCAATGCTGCCTCTGTCCATGAAGCGGCGAGCGACGCGTCCGCTCTGATAGCGTCTGGCAGAGGTCCGCAGTAAAATGGGAATAGATGGTGGGGCGAACGGCAGGAGGACTTGAGCGCATTGCACGAAGCGTTGTGCAATTGGGAGCCGGTGACGGGAATCCTCCTCGAGCCGAGACCGTCGACATTCTTAGTTCTTCCAGGCCATTATATACCCCACCAACACGTGGTTCATCTCGATGAATTGAAGAGAGGTCCCATGAACGATTTGACGGAACTTGAGGCGGTTGCCGATGCACTGCCAGCGGAGGACAAGCGGGAGCTTGTAAGGTTTCTTCTGTCGCGCCTGCGTCCCGAAGGCAAAGACACCGCAGACCTGCACCTACCCAGCCATAGCGTCCTGGACATCAAGCCAGTGAGTCTGGGGGGCGTTCTGCAGCCGCTTGGCTCCGATGATGACTTGCTGGGCGAAATGCTCGAAGGCCGTCCATGATTCACGGAATCGACACAGGCTTTCTCGTTAATTGGCTCGATCAGTTGCAGTTGGGCCGAAAGCGACTGCTCGATACGTTGCTGGCGGCGACGTACCGCCACTGCGGCATCCAATCACTGCTGACCACGAACCCGGATGATTTTGCCGTCTTCGATGGCTTTGCTCTGATCACGCCGCGCAGCTCAGTTGCCAACTCGTAGGTCCTCTGGCTTGTATTCTGTGCTGGAGGAATACGTATCGGGATAAAACATGAGCGGAGGCGAAGGGTCGAGCTCGTAGCGATACCGGCGACCGCGATTGTCGACCTCAACGAACCCCAAGCCCTGCCCGGGATTTGAACGAAGCGAGATTTGTCAGACTTGAATGCCCGCCACGCCATCGCGCCATGCGATTGTGGCATATTGGGCGATTTGGTCAATCCCCGCGGACCCGAAAATCCCGCGATCCGCACTCGGAAGGACCGCGACCAGCCGCTTGGCCCCGAGGAGTTGGTTCGGGTGCAGGCTGTAATACAAGTCGAGATAGCTTGTGCTCGCGAAGCAGGCTTCCAGGAACGACGCGAGGGTCCGCGGCGTCAGTCGCGCCGAGCCGCCCGTGGGCTCCAGGAGCACATCGAGCGAGGTGTGCGGATTGTCCTCCAGCACGCGCCGCACGATGGCGACTCCCCGCTCCCTTCGGCCGTCGAAATCGGCCGATCGCAAATGGAGCGTACACGCCTGGGCCCGCTGCTCCGCCGGCGGCAACTCGGCGGACTCGCGGTCGAGGTCGATGCAGCAGGCGGAGATTGGACCGGCGGCGGTCTCCATGCCGTCGATGCGCGGCGGCGCGAACGGATCGAACTCCAGCTCGAACGCCTCTTGCGCCTCTTCCATCAGATCGTAGAGCTGCTCCAAGCTTAGCGTGGGCGTTTGCAGCACGTAGTAAGGCGGCCGGGCCTGGAATTCCAGCCCGAGCTGCCGTGCCTCCTGCCGGAAAGCCGTGCCGGGAAGGACCGAAAGATTGAACACCTGGACCTCGGAGTAGAGCTTCGATTGGCGAAGGTACTCGATGCTGCGGCGCACGGAGTCGGGCGTGTCGCCCGGCAGCCCGAGGATGAGGTCCACTCGAACCGTCAGCCCTTCGTCAAGCATCGCCTTGGCGCCGCGCTCGAAGGCTTTGAGGTTGACCTTGCGGTCCATGAGCTCTTGGGCGCGCGGATCGAGCGATTGCAGGCCGACTTCCACCTCGGCGAATCCCGCCTCGCACAGCAGGCGGGCAATCTCGGCATCGATCCCCTCGGCCCGCAGCTCGCCGAAGCAGGTCCATTGGCGGTTGAGGTTGTGCCGAGCCAGGAGCCGGAGGAAGTCGGTGAAATCGCGGCGCTGGTTGAGCGTGGGGTCCAGAATGACGATCTCCTTGGCCCCACGCTGGGCCGCGTGCCGCAGATTGGCGGCGATCTTCTCCGGCGAGACCGAGTAGATCGCGTCGTAGCTTTTCGGATAATAGCAGAACTTGCACCGGAACGCGCAGCCGCGCACCGTCTCGAGGAATAGGGCCTGCTCCTCGGCAACGTCCAGAATGCCTTCGAGGTACGGCGAGGAGATTTCATCGAGGCTCCCCAGGGGGACTCGGATCTGCGGCGGACGATCCATGCCCCGCGACCACAGGCCCGCAATCGCCTGGGAACGAATCGCCTTGGACGCGCCATCGCCATCCGCGGCGCCGGCGCGTAGGGCGTCGAGCAGCTCGGCGAACGTCTGCTCGCCTTCGCCGATTACGGCGTGGTCGACGGCCGGATGGGCCAGCACCCAGGCGTTGTCGTGCGTGGTCTCCGGCCCGCCGAGCACGATCCGGATTTCGGGCCGCGTCTGCTTGAGCCGCTGGGCGATCCACAGCGTGCGCTCGACGTTCCATACGTAGCAGGTGAACCCGACCAGCCAAGGTCGCCGGCTGAGAATCTCCTCCACGAGCCCTTGGTCCCCGAGCGCATTGGCCAACGGGGGCGGAAGGATGTCGAGGGCAAACACGTCGCCGAGCCCCCGTCTGAGCGCGAAGAGCTTGAGGTACCCTGCTGCCAGAGGGACATTCCCGCGGACGGGCTGCATTCCCGGCGGCGGAATCGGCAATTGAACGAGGAGAACTCTGCGCCGCGAATCATTCATAGATTGAACCACGGAGGCACGGAGGAGCACGGAGAAGACGGGTGAACTGCTGCTTCCTCCGTGTTCTCCGTGCCTCCGTGGTGAAACTCTTGTATTACTTGAGCACTCGAATGCGCTTAACAATCTCTTCCTGGCTCGGCTTCTGGTTCACCGGCAGGATCACGTAGGAGGCATTCTCGCCGCAGCAATCGAGGATGATTTGCCGGCTGTTGGGCGTGGCGAACCCTTCCGGGCAGGGCTCGTGGCCGTTGATCAGGATCTCGGCCTGGACCGATCGGGCAAAGGCGTCGGCGTTCTCCTGGCGGTAGTCGCGGCCCCAGACGAGGTCGAACACGGCGTTCCGATCGTAAAATTCCATGGGATCGAGTTGCCGCGTGAAAATGCTCTTGTCGAAGCGATACGTATCGACCTTTTCCGGGATGCTGTGACAGATAAGGATTCCGCCTGGCAATCGCACCGCCAGGGGGCAACTCTGAATGAACGGAATGAAGGCCTCGCGGACCTTGTCGGCCGCCGAGCCGTACATCTGCTGCAGCCCCAAGCGGAACAGCAGGTTGAGCATCTGCTTGTTCTTCTGGATCGGGTAGTCGGTGATCTCCGACAACTCGTGGTTGCCCAGCAGGAAGTGTACCCGATCGCCGTACTGGACCTTCAGCTTGGCCACGTCTTCGAGCATGGTGTGCGACATGCAGCCGCCGTTGGCCGGATAGGTCGGCCCGCCGTGACACACCTCCTGGAGCACCAGGTGCCGCTTGGGATGCTTGTCCAAGTCGGCGATGCGGCGGATGAGATTCATGTTGCGGCGGTTCCCGTGCAGGTCGCCGGTGACCATCACCTCGTCGCCCCACTGGGCATCCAGCGGCACGATGGTGCTCCCCTCGCGGCCCGCCGTGCGCCAATTCGCCGCCGTGGCCTCGTCGAAAGTGGCGATGATTTTCTCGATGTAGTCGACCGTTGCTACCATGGCATGGAAACCGTTTCTCGGGTGAGCTGCCAACGCTCAAAGCGTTTCCGCCGGATTACTTGCACCGCTTCGGTTATTCTAACTGGGCCCTCACGACTTGGGGAAGCTGCCAGACCATCTGGACGCGGCTTCGAGGCGATGCGAACTTGGCGGGCTCGGACGTCCTCAGCCCCGAAGGGGCTGGAGAAGGCCTCCAGACGCCGAATAGCCGGGAACAAAACCGGCATCCACGCAGTAGGTCTCAAGGGGAAATTGTTCACCTCCCCAGGACAGGTCCACCCGTGCGGAGGGCACCAGTTATACCGATTTTCTGGACTCTAGCACTTCTCGCACCCGATCTGATTTCAAGGGAACTCCCGCCAACGGGTCCGCACGGTGAGATGCCGTCATGGTCCGGCACAAACGACATTGGCGGGCCCTTGAGCAGCCTGAGCCGTGGCCCAACCCCATCGGACAGGTGGTTTCGTGAAACCAGGCGACAATCAAGCGACAAGGAATCGGGGGGTATGAAACACGCATTGTTCGTGCTGTTTGCCGTATTGATCTTGGCCGGGTTGTCCGGCTGCCTGCACAACCAAGTGGCCTCCGACGGCGGCGACCCGTGCGTGCAAGCGTGCGGCCGCACCGCTCGCTGTTGGCCGCCCTGCAACGCGTGCGGCGGCGAGAGAAACCGTCGAGAGCGTGGTGGTCATGCGGGTCCCGCCCTGCAGCCTCAGCAGCCGCCCGTGGCCGCGATCACGTATCCCTACTACACCCTTCGCGGACCGCGGGATTTCCTCGAGCGCAATCCCTCGCCCATCGGGCCGTGAGAGAAGACGCGGAGACACGGAGAGCGGGCGCGAAGAACGCCGGCGCGTATCCGCGTCTCCATTCAGGGAGAAATCTGGGGGCAGGCCGGGATTAGGGATTAAGCGGTCACCACGCGAAAGTGCGTTACACTGTCCGGTGTCCCTTGGGGATCTTGGGGTCGGAGCGTCAGCAGTCAGTAGCAATTCTTTCTTCGAGTTCGGATACGATTCCGCTCAGCCTTGGGCCGCCTTGCTCGATGCGGCCGATCGCATAGTGGACGCTGCTGTGGCCCCGGTAACCCAGCGCGGCAGCCACCGCGGTCGCTGAATAGCCGAAACGGCGGCGGGCCAGGTAGGCCGCCGCCGCGCGGCGCGCGTCGTCCGTCCGCTGACCGCGCAGCCAGCCCGCTTCGGCCTGGCCAAAATGCGCGGAAACTACCGCCACGATCCGTTCCAGGGAGGGGCGGTCCTTCAAGCGACGGACCTGGGGCAGGGCGGCCTGGGGCGCCCGTTGGCGGAGCATCCCGCGAATCCGCGCCAGGAAATCGGCCGACCCAACCACCAGCCCGCCCGCTGCGCCAGCAAACGGCGAGGGAGGCGGCGCATCCCTGCCCGCCCGCACAAACCGCTGGTAAGCGCGCCGCGCGGCCCACGCCTCGCCGGCAAATTCGCCCAGCACGCGATGGTAGGTCATCCACGACTTCGCCTCCCCAGCCCGCCGGTAGCCCGCATAGCTGCTCCACAGCCACTCCTCGGCGCAAGACACCAGCCCCGCGCGCACGGGGTTCAGGTGGATATAACGGCTGACCTCCAGGAAATAGCCCTCTTCTTCGATCAGGTGCCCGCGGTAACGTCCCTGCAGCAGGTGGCCGGCCCGGCGGTGCCGACGGTTGAAATAACTCGTGTAGCTGCCGTTGAGGTACCGCATGCCGGCGGCGAGATTCGGCTCTGGGGTTTCCACGAACAAGTGGTGGTGATTGCTCATCAGCACAAACGCGTGGAGACGCCAGCCGTAGGTCTCCACGGCCCGCCGCAGCCAGTCCAGCCACCGCTGCCGGTCGGCGTCGTCACGAACGATGGACCGCCGCTCGATGCCGCGCGACATCACATGGTAAATCGCTCCCGGGAATTGCAGGCGAAGCGCTCGGGCCATGAAGCGTATCCTACCCCCGATTTCGCTTTCGAGTCAAGCCCTACTGACTACTGACGCTCCGACCCCAAAGGCCCCCCACTCCTTGAGCCGGCGATAAGCATGATTGATCCGGCTGTAGAGGACCAGTTCGGC
>CAYTJV010000043.1:0-23137 GCA_964438165.1 uncultured Planctomycetaceae bacterium
TGCCCCCTTGGCGGATGTGAAGGCGCGTTTGAGCGCCTATCTGGACGAATGTGGCGTCGAGGGCACTCTGGTCATTACCCGCAATGGCAAGGCCGTCGCCGTGTTGCTGGTTCCTTACGATGACGATGACTTGGAGCGGCTCATGCTCGGGCGTTCGCCTCGCTTTCAAGCGTTGCTCAACCGCTCCAGGCAAAGTATCAAGGAAGGGAAAGGTCTATCCGAAGGGACCTTCTGGGAGGCTGTACGGAAACGAGCACAAGAACGGAAGGCAGCGGCTGCGAAAGGCCGCCGAACCCGACGCTCCACCTGATCTTACTCTAACGCAGGTGTCAGCCGTTCTCCGCGGCGTTCTCGCAGCCCTCCATCTCCGACCGGCAATCGCGATCTGCCCGATCTTCGGACACCGCCGCGCCGTTGCGGTGGGGACGAACGACCGCTTCATCGGGGCTGATGCGGCCGAGCTGCTTCTGGGGGATGCGGCAATGCACGATCACCCGGGCCGCGTGATATTGCTTGGAGAGCACCTCGGCGTGGGCGGCCAGGTAGGCCATGAGCCGGCCGTTGTCGATGGCGAACTCGACGTCCACGTCGCGGAACGAGCGGCTGAGAGCCTCGCTGACGGCCAGCGACAACTCGGTCAGGCCGGCCCCGGTCCGCGCGCTGATCGGCACGGCGTTCGGATAGCGGCGCAGCAATCCCTCCACGCGGGCCCGGTCGGGCAACCGGTCGATCTTGTTGATCACCAGGATCGAGTCCTTGCGCTCCAGCCCGATCTCCGACAAGACGTGGTACGCGGCGCTGATCTGGTCCAGCACCGCGGGGTTGCCGGCGTCGGCCACGTGGAGCAAGAGGTCGGCCTGCCGGGCCTCTTCCAGCGTGGCCTTGAAGCTGGCGATCAGATGGTGCGGCAGGCCGTGGATGAACCCCACGGTGTCGCTCAGGAGCACCGGGCCCCAGCCGGGCAACTGCCATCGCCGCGTGCGCGTGTCGAGCGTCGAGAACAGGGCGTCTTGGGTGAGCACGTCGGCGCCGGTGAGCAGGTTCAAGAGCGTGCTCTTGCCCGCATTCGTGTAGCCCACCAGCGAGACGGTCATAAAATCCTTGCGCGTGGCCACTTCGCGCTCGCGGCGGTGGAGCACCGACCGAAGCTCGCCGCGCAGATCGTTGATCCGCTTCTCGACCAGACGGCGGTCGCTTTCCAATTGTTTCTCGCCGGGTCCGCGCAGGCCGATGCCCTTCTTCTGCCGCGAGAGGTGCGTCCACATCCGCTTCAGGCGCGGCAGCGAATACTCCAATTGCGCCAATTCGACGGCGAGGCGGGCCTCGTAGGTCTGCGCGCGGTTGGCAAAGATGTCGAGGATCAGCTCGGTGCGGTCGAGGACCTTGACCTTGAGGGCCTGTTCGAGATTCCGCGTTTGGCCGGGCGAGAGGTCGTTGTCGAAGATGGCGCAGTCGGCATCGTCTCCGTGCACGAGGCCCTTCAACTCTTCGACCTTCCCCTTGCCCAGGTAGGTGGCGGCGTCCGGGGCGGTGCGGCGCTGGGTGAGGCGTCCCACGACCCGGGCCCCCGCGGCCTTGGCCAATCCGTCCAACTCTTCCAGGGCATCCCCTGGACAGGCCCGGCCGTCCAGCAGAACACCCACCAACACCGCCGCCTCGCTGGCGACGCTCTCGACACGGTTCATTTCAGTCACTTTCCCCCGCCTGAAGACAACAGTAGCTCTCGTAACGGCGCTCATCGAGCCGCCCATCGGCCACGGCGTTCTTGATCGCGCAGCCGGCCTCGTGCGTGTGGGTACAGTTGGGGAACTTGCAGCGGCTGACGTACGGTCGCAAGTCGCGATAAAAGTTGGCGACCTCCTCGGGCACGATGTCCCACGGCCGGAAGTGCCGCATGCCCGGCGTATCGACCACGTAGCCGCCGCCGGCCAGCGGCACCAGCCGGGCATTGGTCGTGGTGTGGCGGCCTTTCTGGTTCTCGGTGCTCACGGCCGCGATCGGAAGGCGCAACGAGGGATCGATCGCGTTCAAGAGCGACGACTTGCCCACGCCGCTCTGTCCGATCACCACGCTCGCCCGGTCCTTCACCTGGCGCCGCAATCGGTCGATGCCGAAGCCCGTCGTCGCGCTCAGCAGCAGCACACGGTAGCCCATACGGCTGAAGACGCCCACCAGGGGCACGAAATCCGCCGGGTCGACCAGGTCGATCTTGTTGATGCAGATGACCGGTCGAATGTGGCTTTTCTCGGCGGCCACCATGAGCCGATCGATGAGATTCGGCTTCAGTTGCGGCTCGGCGGCACTGCCGATGATCAATGCCTGATCCACATTGGCGACCATGACGTGCTGGCGGCCTTTGACGTCGCGGGCAATACATGCCTGGCGGGGCTCGATCCGCTCGATAATCCCGTCATCGCCACCGGTCGAAGGGACCGTGCGAAACTGTACGCGGTCGCCCGCCGCCACTACGTGGCGCTGGTCGGTGCTGAGGGTTTTCAGGATCCGGCGGATCGCACACCGATAGGCGTGCCCGTCTTCCGCCTCGACGACGCTCACCAGGCCCATTACGGTGAGCACTCGGCCCGGCCGACACACGGTTTTATCGACCTCCAGGCGGATGTTCGGCCCCGCGGTCTCATCTTCCGCACTCTCGGACGCGATCACCGTTCGGCGCCGGCTGAGGTCGCCTTTGCCGCTGATCCGCTCGACAGCGGGCGTTTCGTCGTCTTCGAGCGGGCGCCGCTGAAACTCCCGCGTCAGATCGGTCCGCCGCGTGCGGTAGGTCCGGTTCTTGCGAAAGTCGGCGCGAATCTTCCTTTTCGGTTTGGCCATGCGGACTGCGATCGGGCCTCTTTCGATGTCTACTTGTTTTTCTTTTCCTTGGCGGCTTCTTCAATCATGACCCGGTAGTCGTGGAGCAGCGCCCTCTCCGACCTGTCGGGCGACGACGCCGAGCGCTCCAGCCCGGCCCGCTCCAAGAGCGACTTGGAGAAAAACTCGCCTTCCAGCGACGTTTCCACCGGCGGGCCGACCGCGCCTAAATCGGTCGGCGAATAGTGGATTGCGTAATTGTGCTTTCCAACGGACAGGGAATCGTTCGGATCGAGTCGCTTCTCGGCCACCCGAAGCCCGTTGACCTTGACTCTGTTGCGGCTCTTGAGATCCTTCACGTAGCAATACCCACCGACGAGCGCCAACTGGCAATGATGGGCCGAGACGTTTGAGAACCGCAAAACCACGTCGCAACTCTCCCTGCGACCCACCAGCAAGTTATTCTTCAGCAAGGGGATCGGATCGCCCCCGCCTTCTGGTACGAGCTCGCCGAACATGCCTTGGCGTCCCTTGTGAGAACCTTGGGAGGACTCGTAAAATGAACGACCTTCTCGTAGAAGTTTAGACGGGGTTTCGGTTGGCGTCAATCAAGCCCCGCCTTCGGAGTAGCCCCTCTATGGACTGGCATGTTGCCGGCCTGCGGTACCACAGCCTCAACTGGTTCCTCCGCCACAAGTTTGGCTGCCGCGTGGCCAAAGTGAGCGTCGACGCTGGGTGTACCTGCCCGAACGTCGATGGCACGGTGGGTACGGGCGGGTGCGTCTTCTGCAACATCCGGAGTTTCAGCCCCAGCCGCCGATTGGAGGGCCTGTCGATCACGGCCCAAATCGACGAAGGGATTCGCCGCTTTCGCCGGCCGCGGGGGCCCGAGCGGTTCCTGGCCTATTTTCAGCCTGCCACGAATACCTACGCGCCGGTCGAGCGATTGCGGCGTGCTTTCGATGAGGCTGCGGGCCATCCCGAGGTCGTCGGACTGGTTATCGGCACTCGGCCCGACTGCGTGCCTGACGACACGCTCGATCTTCTTGCCGATCTGGCCCGCCGGACCTGGCTTGTGGTGGAGTACGGGCTCCAGAGCATCCACGGACGTTCGCTCACATGGCTGGGCCGCGGACACGGCTACGAGGCATTCCTCGATGCCGTCGCCAGAACCCGCGCTCGGGGACTAAACTTCGGCGTTCACGTGATCCTCGGCCTCCCCGGCGAAGATCGCGACGACATGCTGGCCACGGCCCGAGCCGTGGCCGCATCGGGGGCGCATTCGGTCAAGCTCCACAACTTGTACGCCGTGCGCGACACGCACCTGGCCGACCTCGTGTGCCGGGGGGAGGTGCGTCTACTGGAACTCGAAGAATATGCAGCGCGGGTGGTGGACTTCCTCGAAATCACACCGCCCGACTGCGTGGTCGACCGCCTCGGCGGCAACGCGCCGCCCGAGTACCTGATCGGGCCTCAATGGTGCCTCGACAAGTCGGCACCGCGCAAGGCCGTGGAGACGGAGTTCGTCCGGCGGGGGTCGTGGCAGGGGAAGCATTACGCCACGGCACGGTGAAGAGAGGGGAGAAGGGAGACGGGAGAAGGGAGACAACGCGTTGTGGGACGGTCTCCCGACCATGCCACGCAGGCACCTTTAGACCAAGAGACTCCGCCAGCTTCAGGTTGCCGGAGGGCATCGTCGCGCAGATCGTGCGCTCCCGGGGGACCGGTTGCATGTTCTGGCTCGGCTTTGGCCTGCTCACGCCTTTGTGTACAGCGGCGGGGTAATGACCGACCTCAACTCCCTCCTACCGGTTGCGTCCCGTTGGACGCTTGAGCACGCTTATGGCATCAACAATTCCGGACAGATAGCCTCATGTTCGACGCTCCGACTACTACCGGCTGGAGCGACCCAGTTGCCGGGTGGGACTATCTCCCACGGGAAGTCGCCGCAGTTCACGGCGCACTGAATAATCCGGGTTAGCGATTTTCGCTCGGCGGGCGGCAATACGCCAGCGTCAGCAAGGCATAGCCGGTCACCAGGCTCGGCTCGCCTTCCAGCCAGCGGGAATTCTCGTTAATCCAGGAGCCGTCCCCGCGCTGCCGCTTGAGCAACTCGGCCGCCAACTCATTCCGCCAGGAATGCTTGAGGCCGCTGGAGTCCTCGACGGCATCGAGTTTCATGGCGTCCAGGGCCTTGGCGAAGGTGTGATAGTAGTAGTACAAGCCGGCGTCGCCCATGCCCGGGTTGGCCGCCACCGTATAGTGCCCCTGGATCCAGGCGAAGGCCGCCTTCACGCGGGGATCGTCCGGCCCCAGGCCGGCGTGAATCATGCTCTTCAGCCCGGCGTAGGTCATCGATCCATAGCTTCGCAGACCGCCTTCTGGGGTTCTGTCCGCCATGCTCACTCCGCCGGAGGCAGGCGTGTAATAGAAACCGCCGTCCGGGTTCTTGGCCGCAAAGCCGGTGGTATTGTGCTCGCTTTCGAGGTTCTGGCACCGCGAGACAAACACCAGGGCCTTCTGGATCGCCGCGTCCTCCGGCCCATCGCCCAACGACCGGAGGGCCTCGATGAAGAACTGCGTGTTCGACAGGTCGGGCCGCTTGTGCTTGCCGTAGCCGGTCCCGCCGTAATTGAAATCGGCTCGGTCCGCGGGCTGTCCGGTCCCCCATTGCTGGCCCTTTACGAAGGCCTCGGCCTCCTTGAGCAGCTTCGTGTAGCGACCGTCCTTGTTCGCCTCGGCAAAACACATGATCGCCAGGCACGTCTCGTAATTTGCGTAAAGGGCCCCCGGCTGGTAGATTCCCCCGTCCTGATGACGTAGCCCTTCCAGATACTTCAGGCTCTTCGCCACGAGGGGGTCATCAACCCCTGCGCCGTGCCGCAACAATGCCGTCGTGACGACCGCCGTAGGGCCAGGCCCGGCCGATCCGGCGAACGAGCCATCGGGGAGCTGCCCTTTGGTGCGCAAGAACGCGATTGCCCGATCCACGGCCGTGCGATACGCGGAAGGCTCGACGGCTGGGGTTGGTCGGTCAGCGCCCCAGACAGCCCCCGAAACGTACCAACACCAGGCCGATGCCCAGCCCACGACCAAGACGATCCAGCGACTCGTTCTCAACGGATGTCTCCTCGCAATAGCCATGCTGTTGCCGAATGCCCCAATACCGTAATTCTAAGTGGGACGGCATATTCTAGCGAGTGTGCCGCTCGCCCGCTGCCGGTGAACATGTTCCCGCCGATCCGAGGGTTTCTCTCGGGCACGGGTGCGCCGTGTACCCGCAAATGTCCGACGCCGTGATCACTTGTCAGACGTCCTGTCGTATCACTCCTGCACTTCAACCTTCACTGGCACCTCGTTCTCGATCCGAAGTTGCAGCGCGTCCAAAGCGGTCTCGATAGGGATTTGATAAATCAATGAGATCTTGGCAGGCTTCCCAACTTCGAGCAAACCGCTGAACGATGCATTCGATTCAACCGTGCAATGCCAGGGACCGTCACCGCCGCCAGAGTAAGGGCTAATCGTTTCAGTGACCTTTCCCCCGCCGATCTTCCGAAACGCAGACAGACTTGCCCGCGGACCTTCAATCCAGCGAGGTTTGGATGCTAATGTCTTGCCGTCCGACAGGCGGAGGTCACTCATCGAAAAACACCTATAATCCCCCTGCAGTTCCTTCAAGTCCCCCAGTAGTTTCCTGAACTCATCCGAGGCGAGCGACTTCATGACGTCCCCCCGAATGCGGTTGACTGTGCCTCCGATCAGAGTTCTGAGTCGCTCGATACAATTATCTTCAGGGATCTCCGCTTTCAACTCGAAGTCGACCCGTATGAACCGGAGGCCCTTTGAAGGCTCGATGGTGACCTTCTCCCCGCCGTCAGTGGTCGTATAGCTCTCCGTTGGATTAGCCGTCACGTTGTTAAGTGACCATGCAGCGCCGGCGAGTCTCTCGCCCTTTTGCCCTTGACCCTCGCGTTGAGCATCGGGCTTTTCTTCCTTTGTCGGGGTTGCGGGTGCTGCCCTCGCGCCCGCCCGCTTGCTCCCTTCCTCACGTCTCGACTTGATATACTCCTGGTCCGCCGCGCTCAGCCTTTCCAACGGAACGTCGATTACCTTACCGTCCTGCTTGCGCAGTTGCACCTTGCCGTCCTTGAGCTCAACGAACTCTGCTTCGACCCTGAACTTCCCGGTGGAGTCAGTCCAGGTCCTCAACTTCGGTTCCTTCTGCTCCTCCTTCGCGGAATTGGGCTTCCCTTGCCCTGTGGCAGAATTGGAAACTTGTCCGAATGCTGACGGGCAAAGCCCACCCACCACCAATGCAAACACGCCTGCGAAAATTGCTTTGGAATTCACGGCACACCTCCCGTTTCTATGGTCGGCGACAGCCACGGCACACGCGAATGCGAGGGTCTTTTCGAGACGCATGACGCACCTCCCCAAGGATCTGACTTCCTGATCGCCCAGCAGGGCAAGTGACGACTACGCGACTATCAGAATACCGTTCCCTACGAATAGGGAGAAGCGCAAGGGGTGATACGGATGGCGGTTTCTTTCGTCGAAGTCAGATAAGCCTACAGAGGGGTTGCGGAGGGTGCGGACTCAGGCCTTGTTGCTTGCTGTCATTCCTCGGCCGGCCCTCAGACGAAAATCGCCAAAATGTCGCGTTCACTCAAAATCAGCAGTTCCTGCCCATCGACGACCACGCTCGTCCCGGCATAGCGCTGAAAAAGGACCCGGTCCCCTTCGGAAACCTGAGGCTGAGCGCGCGTTCCATTGGCCAGGCGTTGACCGTCGCCGACCGAAAGGACGCGGCCCTGTTGGGGTTTCTCTTGAGCCGTGTCGGGCAAGACGATTCCACCGGCCGTGCGCTGGTCCGCCTCAGTCGGTTTGACGACCACTTTCTCATCCAGGGGTATGAGTCTCATGGCTTGCTGAACTCCTCGTCGCACGCGGCCGTGCGGAGGCCTGAAAACGGCCCCCGTGGCTAGTGACCGATTGTCGCGCGCCGCCCGGACTCGGACAAGGGACCCGTTCGCCATAACCCCATGGCGGGGCTATCCAACCCCAAAGGACACACGAGAGGTCGGGCAAACCGGGCAAATACCGCCGTTATGCGCCTTCGGCGCCACCTTCCAGCAGTTCAAAGACCGTCACCAATTGCCGGCTGAAACTCATCGGTACACCATCCACACGGGGCGCTCGATGCGGTCGATGATGACGCTTTGCAGGTCAGTGTCCCCGATCTCGTCGAGCAGCGCGTCCAACGAATCCGCGGCAGCAATCACACCACGATCCTTGGCCGCAACCCACTTTCCGGCATATTGCCGGACCAAGTGCGGCGGCAGACTGCAAAGCCACTCAAACGTTGGGTCAGTCGACTGAAACGCTTTTTCTTGGTCGGCTGACGGATTCCAGGCCCGAATCGCCAGTCTTGTCATGTCCAATACCTCTCGTCGATGTGTGCCCTTCCACGCTCTCATTCCACGATCCGGCTACCGTTATTGTAACCGCCCGGGCGGATTGGCGAAAGGTTGCGCGCATCAGAGATGCTGCCGTGCCCCGCTGCCGGTATGGCGGCTGAGCGTGGGGAAGTACCGTGGAATGGCCCGCCTCAGCTCTCAAATAGGGTACGCTGACGATCGGGGTCGGCAGGCTTCTTCGTCGAACGATGCTCTTCCAGCGCCACCAGGGCACGCTCGATGGCAGCCAGGAACGGAGAGGGCGTCGACGCATGGATCGATCCTCTCCAATGCCGCTTCCGGGCGTAAGTCAGGATCAGACGCTGCCGGGCCCGAGTCATGCCGACGAACAACAAACGCCGCTCCTCATCCTGCCCGACCTGGTCGATCTCCCCCCAGTGCAGCGGAAGCAGTCCGTCCTCGCAGCCGACGATGAACACGACCGAGAACTCCAATCCTTTAGCCGCATGAAGCGTGAGCAAGGAAACGCGGTCGGCCCGAGGGTCCCATAGGTCGGCGTCGACGCCCAGGGCAAGCTCCGAGAGGAACTGTGCCAAGTCGCCTCCGTGCCTTGCTGCCACGAGTCGCAGCGCTGCCAGCGACGACTCGTCCGGCCGCTGGTCGCCCCCGGCCGCCTGTACGGCCCGATCGAGAAGGTCGAGCACCGGAGTGTCCGCCGAGTAGGCTCTTTCCGCTGCCACCATCGCATCCGCCAGCGACTGCACCGACGGCCGTTCGAGCAGCCGATCGTGGGATCGACGCTGGTAAGGGATGCCCGACCGCTGGATCGCTTCCACCAGCAGATCGGCCTGCCCCTCCGTTCGATAGAGAACCGCGAAATCGGCAAACGAAAGGGCCTCCGCTTCGTCGGCGCCCGCACGCCCGCTATCGAGCGAGAAGAAGCTCCACCCGCCGAGCATCCGCTCGATCGTGTGGACCACGATCTCCGCTTCGGCACGATCGCTCGCACAGGCGTGGATTTCAATCTTCTCCGCCCCGCGCAAGCCCGCATCCAAACGGCGATCGGCAACCAGGCTCGACGGCGCCACGGCCTGAAGCGCCGCATCGACGATCGTCTGCGTGGACCGATAATTGCGCGCAAGCAGGATCGTTCGCAGCCCGGGGTAGTGCTCGCGCAAACGCTCGAACGATCGGGGATCGGCGCCGCGGAATCCGTAGATGGCCTGGTCCGGGTCGCCGATCGCACACAGGTTTCCCTCGGCGGGAACCAGCAGCCTGACGAGCTCGTACTGGCCGCCGTCGATGTCCTGAAATTCATCGACCGAGATCCATCGATATCGCGAGCGGTAGCTGTCGAGCGCCTCCGGGACGCGCGTCAGCAGTTGCAGCGGCAGTGCGATTAGATCGTCGAAATCCAGCCAGCCCCGCCGACGCAACTCCTGCTGGTAGCGGTCCGTAGCCTCCTTATCTTCCGGACGCAAGGTCTGGGCGTCCGCGCAGCTCGCCCGTTTGCGCTGCGAAATCCGCCGGAGCAACTGCCCGGCCCGTGACTGGGAGACCGACAGCGCCTGCGCCGCCAGCGCCGCTCGCTCCACGTCGCCGGCAACCCGCCACCCGGAGGGCAGTCCGACACGCTCGCCATGTTCCCGCAGCACACTGAGGCCCAAACCGTGAAAGGTCATCACCGGCACGCGCTGGGACTGGCCGGGCAGCAGACGCTCCAATCGCTCGTTCATTTCACCCGCGGCACGCCTGCTGAACGTCAGTGCCAGACACTGCTCGGGCATCACGCCGCAATTGGCGACGAGGTGGGCAATCCGATGCGTGAGCGTGCGGGTCTTGCCGGTGCCCGGGCCCGCCACAATCAACACCGGCCCGTCGACCGCCTCCGCGGCGGCCCGTTGCTCGGGATCAAGCTCGTCCAGGATGTGCCGCGGACCTGCGGCTTGCGCTACAGGAACCCGCGGCTTCACCTCCTTTTCATGGCAGGTCTTTGCGGGCTGCGCACTCGGGGGCGGCTCGGGAACCTGCGAGGCCGGTCTGGTCGGACTGCGTGCCTCGGCCTCCTCCGGCGCATGGAACAGGAGACCGACCGTCGTTTGCCGCCGCAACTCATCCTCGGAGAACAACCGGATGGCGCCGTACTGGCCGTCGAAGCCCGCCTCGCGAATCACCCGACCATCCCGCATCCGCGAAATTCCCTCAGCCAGCAGCGACGACGCGGCCCGGGCAATGTCCTCCGCAGACGCTTTGTCAAGGATGAACAGTTCGGGGCCCAGCCGGGCAAGCAATTCTTCGTATTTCCGCTGGACCGTGTTGGATTGCGGTCCAACTCCGTAGATCTCGGAAAGGATTTCTGCCAGTGGGATCAGGCTTCGGAACGGGGCTGCCCGCTGAGGCAGCGGATCAGGCGGCTCGGCCCGGTCGGCCAACTCGCACACCCGGTACATCACCCCCAGCGTGACCGGCTTGCCGCAGACCGGGCACTTTCCGTCCCGACGCCGGGTTTCGTCGGGCGACAGGCACACCCCGCACTTGCGATGACCGTCGAAGTGGTACTTGCCCTCCTCGGGAAAGAACTCGACCGTGCCGCGGTAGCCCTCCCCGGTCTCGAGAGCTCGACGCATGGCAAAGTAATCGAGCTCGGTGTCGAACGCGCACGCCTCGCGTCCCAGCTTGGGTGGAGAGTGCGCGTCGGAATTGGAGACCAAGGCATACCGGTCCAAGGCCGAAAGCCGCCGGTTCATGGCCGGATCCGACGACAGCCCTGTCTCCAGGGCAAACACCTCGCCACTCAAGTCTCCGTAACAATGCTCGATCGAATCGAAGCCCGACTGAGAGCCGAGCACCGCAAACCAGGGCGTCCAGATGTGGGCCGGCACCAGATAGCATCCCGCGCCCGATTCCAGCACGATCTCCAGCAAGTCGCGCGAGTCGAGCCCGAGAATCGGCCGTCCGTCCGAAGCGACGTTGCCGATTCTCGCAAGACTCTGGCTCAGCCGCCGGGCGTGGTCCATCTCCGGCGCGTAAACCAGGTGGTGCACCTTGCGCGTGCGGCCGTCCTTCTTATAGATCGTCGAAATCTCCACCTGGAGCATGAACCGCACGTCGTTCGGCACAGGGCCCAATCGCTGCCCAGCGTCCTTCTCGACGTCGGGCCGGAATCGATACAGCCCCGGTTCCGCCGGCGCGAGCTTGCTTTGGATCTCCTCGAACCAGCCCGGATGGGTAAAGTCGCCGGTGCCGACGACGGAGATCCCCTTCTTCCCTGCCCAGGATGCCAAGTGCTCCAGATCACAATCCCGACTCGTGGCGCGAGAGAACCGGGAATGAACGTGCAGGTCCGCGTAGAACATCGCCAACTCGGCCTCCTTTCCCCGGGCGGAAGACGTGCCTGAGTGCTATCGGCTGGCCAAAATATACCGCGGCTCGAGTCCCCGTGCGAGCGGCGACAAAACGACCGCTTTGCTAGCCCGGTGACGAACTAACGCACCACCCGTCAGTACCATCAACAACCGATGCCCGGGACCCCTCTCGACCCCATGTCTCTCAGCAGATTGCCATTCTCATGGGGGCTACCTACTCGTTTCCGAAACAATCCGGTATAAACATGAGAGGTTCAGGGCAATGATCCGTAGCAGGCGACGAGGGCGAGTTCCGCGGTGGCACCGACCTCAAGGGGAATTGTCGGTACCAGGCAATTGCGCCACCCCTCCAAACGGATGGGACCATGGACGTAAGTGCCGAACGGCTTAGGAGCTGTGGAGAACTAAAGAATAATGTTGATCGATTATCGTAGGGTGGATTTCAATCCGCCCCGCATTTCGTGAGCGGATTGAAACCCTCCCTACGGTGAAATGCACATGCAATCTGATTACGTCTCCTTAGCAGCCGATCATTCACAGAAAACGTCCCCGTAGCTCAATTGGATAGAGCGTCGGCCTCCGGAGCCGAAGGTTACAGGTTCGAGCCCTGTCGGGGATACTTGATACGTAAGGACTTACGACAAGTCCCAAACTCCGGCGTACCAAATTCCGTACCAAATAAAACCGCCCCGCCTGCTCGCAACAGACGGGGACGGGAAAGCCAAACCTTACGGTCGGCCGTGGGTCTTCACTCAACGACTGGAGGTTTGGTATGGCACGCCCGAACAAGATCTGGTTCCGCAAGGACATCGGCTGGTGGATGGTAACCCTGGGAGGGGAGAAGATCCGTCTGGCCCAAGGTCGCGAGAGTAAGAAACTCGCGACACAGAAGTTTCACGAACTGGCCGTCGTCCGCGCGCACTCGCCCGAGGCCGCCTCTGCACGCGTGGCCGACGTGATCGAGGCCTTTCTGGCCTGGGCCGGCGCGCATTTGAGCGAGGAGAGTCTCCGGAACTACACCTGGTATGGCCAGATGTTCTCCGAAGCCTGCGGGTATCTGGCGGCTTCCGAAGTTAAACCCATCCACATGACCCGCTGGATAGACGGTCACCACTGGGGGCCAACTACCGAATACAACGCCCGTCGTTCGGTGAAGCGGGCCTTCTCGTGGGCCTGCGAGCAGGGCATCTTGGCAGCGAACCCCTTGCGGGGCATGAAATCCCCGAAGCCTAAGTCGCGTGAACGCGCCCTCTCCGATGGGGAATACAAGATTCTCCTCTCCAACAGCAGACGGGGCTTCCGGATACTGCTTTTCGCACTCAAAGAGACGGGTTGCCGTCCAAAGGAAGCGCGTACGCTGAAGTGGAACCACGTGCAAGAGGACCGCTGGGTGCTGCCCAAGCATAAAACGGTCCACAAGACCGGTCGTCCGCGAATCATCTTCCTGACAAAGCCGATGCAGAAACTGATGGCGCTGCTCAGGAAGAGCGCCACGTCGGAATATGTCTTCTTGAACGCCCGGAAAAAGCCTTGGACGAGCAACGCCATTCGTCTGAGGATCACGCGAATTAAGGACAAGACCGATTTGCCCAAAGACGTCTGTTCCTACCTCTTCCGGCACGCGTTCGGAACGAACGCGATCTTGAACGGCGTCGATCCCGTGACCTTGGCGCAGCTCATGGGCCACGAAAGCCTGGAGATGATCTCCAAGGTTTACTGTCATCTTGCCGATCAGCACAGGCACCTCCAGGACGCCGTGGAGCGGGTCAGGAAGGCACGCCCTGATTCCGCCAAGCCTCGGCCAAACGGACAGGATCGAGGTTCTTGAAGAGGCCGCCGGAGGGCCGGCGGGGAGGGCGCCCGCCGGCCTCAACGCGGCAACTGTCGAGATAGGCGTCAAGATCGGATTCCGCGAACACGATCTTGCCCCCGACGCGGTAATGCGCGATCTTCCGCTCGGACGCCAGTTGATACAGCTTGCTCTGGGAGATCCCGAGCCGCTTAGCTGCTTGCTTCACTGGAAGCATGGCTCTTCTTCACCTTGGACTTTTCTTGGAGTCGCTCGTAGAGGTGCTCCATGCAAAGCGTGCCCGTGAAACTGCCGTCCTTGAATTTCACATCTGCCGTTCTTTCGGTCATTTGGCAGAGAAAACAGGGTTTGGCGGATTTGCCAAGAATCGTAACCATCGGAAGTTCCTCCTTCGTTCAGGATCAATGGTTTGGGAGCCACCGCGGCTCCCGTGAGTTTCCATTTAGTGAGTGAATCGCGATCATCGTTCCGCTTTCGCAATCGAAGCCTTGAGTGCTTCGATGGCTTCCTGCGTGCGGGGATCTTCGCTGCCGCCCATGACTTGATCCCACTGTTGAATCTCCTCAAGGGCCAGGTAGGCAGCGTCCAGAAGATCGGGCTGCGATTGGTACCGTTGATACTCGCACGCGTCGCACTCGCCCTCTCGGAATATGCCGTCGTTCACGGTCTCGACGATCTCGCTGCCACAGGTCTTGCACGTATTGAGTGGTCGTCCTTTGCTCATAGGGTTTTGGGGGAATCGGAAGTAGAACATGCATGGTCGATCAGCTCCGCTTCTCGAAGATGGTGCACACGTCGTGCAGCCCGGGGATGAATGAGCTGCGATAGACCTTCGTAGAACTGCTCACACCATGCGAGAAGCGGATGATGTCGGTGCAGGCCTGGTAAAGCCCGACGCTGAACGCCAGCCGCTTGGTGTGGTACACCAGGGGAACGAAGCCGGCCTCGTGGTCGCTGTAATCGCCCATGAGGATCGCCAATTTGCCGCCGGGAGCGAGCACCTTGGCGCAGTTGCGGATCAGCTCCTCGTACCGGTGGAGGAAGTAGAACAGCGTCGGCGCGGTACTCATGTCGCGGAGGTCGTCGCTGTATCGCTTCTGCCGCCAATAGGGCGGATGGAGCCAGACGAAGTCGAAGGGGCCGATGCCCTCGTAGTTTTTCGGATCGCAGGCGTCGAAGCCCAACCGGATATCTTGCGACGTGCATGGGATGTCCAGCTCGTCGCACACGTCCCTGCACGTGAAACTGCCGGTCATCGGATCGAAGACGGTCTTCGGCCGGAAGTACAGGAGCAAGTCCTTGATGAGCTGGCCGCTGCAATTACCCGGATAGCTCGGGTCGCCATAGTTGCCGCGTGATGCCCAGTGGAACAGGCTGGTGAGCCGCGGATTGGGGCTCGCGTTGATCGGAGCCCTCGGCAGGACCGCGATCTGTGCCGGTGATGTGAACCCGATGGTTCTCATGGGAATGAATTGGAAAGAAGTAATGTTGCCTGCGTGTGCAGGCGTTGGCCTCGCTGCACGGTGCGGCCCGCCGTCAAAGGCCGCAGCCGAAGGACCGGCTTGACGGCATGAGGGCCGCGGCGTGCTACTTTCGCCGAGCCTGCACAAAAGGGTTGCGGAAGCTCGGGGAAAGGTACCGAGCTCCGCAAAAGAGAGTTGCATCAAGGTCGCCGCGCTGGCAGTCCGGTGGACCGCACTACGTTGGCAACGCATGAAGGTGAGGAGGCGGTCAGGGCCGCCTCCGTCCTTGTCTCACTTGGCAGCCTCCTGCTGCCGACCGATGTACTCGCTGGCCTGCTGGCACAGCGCCACGATCTTCCCGAGTGATTCCGCGTCAAACGTCTTCGTGTAGCGCCACTGGCCGGCAGCGTCCTTGTAGGATCGCTCCATCGTGACGCTCCAGAACTTCGTGGCCTGACCCCGCACGAGGTGCTCGCGCACCCAGATTGAGGCGGACACGTCGTCGACGCGAAAGGTGTGCTCGGGCCTGCGCTTCGCTTCCTGCGGAGCGGAGTTTTCCGCTGCCTTCGTGGCAGCAACGTCCTTGTTCTTCTTGGCTTTTTCCATAAAGTGTGTGAAGGGAAATGCACGGAATGGCCGTGCGCCAAAACCCACGCGGAGCCGCCGAGTGCTGCCCTGACAGCCGGATCGACGGCTCGGCGCGTGGCTGCTTCAAACGGATCAATTTCTGGTTGACTTCATGTTTGGATGCGGCCTGCATATGCGTCAGGATTCCTGGGTATAATGTGACCGCGATCCTGTTCGCTCGGGACAGTTGTGGTTGGCGGATGAGCAGGCGCCCGATCTTGCCGAGTGCACCACAGCGACAGAAACATGAAAACATTCATGACGATACTGACAATCAGAATTCGCGTTTTCACGGTTGAATCCTCCCTTGTGGACAGTATCCACTTCTCGCACGATCCATGCGGACAGCTTCACGCCGCGATAGCGGCGTTCGGGCCGATCCGTCGCGGATCGGCCCGAAGGGGTGCAGGGGCGTAAGCCCTTGCCCCTCAGACGTAGCGAGCCGCAGCGAGCGTCCCGGCCCCGTGAGCCCAGCGAGCGGATGGCCGGGGACGACTGAGGGGCAAGGGGTTCTCGAAGCGGAGCGAGAGAGCCCCTTGCACCCCTAAGCTGGCCGCACATAAGGACTTGCATCACGCACCTGCTTTCTTTGCAAGAGGTCCGGGGCGGACCCCTTCCGGACCGCCGGCCGGACCGCCTGCGGACCCGTCGATTCGCCCTGGCAACACCCCTGGAAGCTTTCTTACCAGCGGCTGCCCATCTCCCTCGCACCGGTACCAAACGGGCCCAAACAGCAGCGTCTCCGGCGTCAGATCGGGCCACGCGGCGAACTTCCAAAGCTCTGCGCCCGGCTTTCCGGCAACCGCCTTGCGCAAGAGATCCCGCCGTGCGGCGCTCGGGGAAATACTGAGCACGAAGAAGCTGTCGGTATTGCTGGCGAAGTGGCGTCGGTGGAGTTTCTGCTTGGCCAGCTCCGCGAAGCCGGGCATTTTGGAGTGAGCGATCTGCTGAAGACCGCACGTTCCGCGATCGATTTCGACGTAGTGGATCTTGGCATAGGTCCCAACGCACAGCAGGAACGCGGCGTCGGGAACACAGACCAGGCGAGGCGTGTCGCTGAGCAGCGTGTACAGCCGATAGCGTTTCTCCGGTTCTTTCTGCTCTGGGTTGGCGATGTCCCATTCACCGAGCCAGCCGCCAAGGTGTGCGTACTGCTGCAAGGCAATGGCCTTATCGAGCATGATATGGGACCGTACGATCGTCAGCGTATGCAGCAGCGTCCGCCAATCAGGTCGCGTGCAGCACCCTCGTTCCAGCCAGCTCTGATCCTCGAACTCGCACGCCAGGAACTCAAGACCTTTGCGAGAGGGGTAGTAGACTTTCGCCGGCACCTCTCTTGCCTGCGGGTCGATGACCTCAATTGCGGTCCTGCTGATGAGTTGCTCCTGCACGAGTTGTGACAAGAGCTTCCGCATGACGCGATCGTTGCTCTCGCCGCACAGTTCCTGCAGCATCGAGCGGGTGGTCGCGTAATACGTGGCATTGAGCCACACCATGTTCTTCTTTCGTGGGGTAATCATTGCATTGGATCGTCGTCAGCGATGGCTACCAGCGGGCGTTTCGCATGCCCGTTGTGGCCGGTGGTTTTCACCTTCGGTACGCTATCCAGCCATTCCTCTTGATCTTTCCGCTCTGTCGCAATCTCTACCTGTTCCCACTTCTCGCCCCCGTTGAGAAACTCGCGGAGACGACGCTCGTCCTCAGCAGGGTCGAGCATGGGCGTGAAGTAGTAGTCGTGAACCCGGTACAACTCGCGCTTGATCCATTCCACGGCCTTGGCCTGTGCCTCGGGGGAAACGAAGGGATCTTTCACCTCCAAGGTCTCGATCTCGACCGCCTTGCCCTCGCGAACGCGGGCTGTTGCCCGGCGGCGGCAGTGGCCCGAGATCGTCTGGGCGAACTTTGCCAACTGATCGGCAACGGACCTCTCCAGCATGCCCGTCTTCTGAAGCTCTCGGACGATTTTCTCCATGTGGACCAGCTTGTGGTTGACGGTCACGCCGAACCCTTCGGTTTCGGTATCACTCGCGCCGGTTTGCGTCGCCGTGGACCGTGTGGTGCTATGAGAAGACGCCAGCGAGTCGGCTTCGCCAGTGCCGCGCGCCGTACCCCGCAAAGCGCCACTCGCATCGTAGAATGCCGTATTGTTTCTTTGCGTCGACCGCGCGCTCGTTTCTTGATCGCTTTCGCCATTGCCCACGGTCGTGGCGCTGGTCGTCGCCTTGCCGGTTTGCCGATTGTACGACTCCGACCATTCATCAACCTGGAACCATTGAGGACCAGCGCGGCGCTCTACCTCCTGCACCAGTTCGGTGAAGTCGATGTTCTGGGCGTAGAGAAACTCCACGATCTTCTTGAGGTCTTCCGGCCAAGTCATGCGGAAAGCGATCACGGTATTGACCACACTCAGGAGCTCCGATGCCAGGTCGAGCTCCCCCTTCTTGAGGCTGACTAGATCGGGCGTGGCAAAAACCAGGCCCAATCCGTACTTCCGAGCGGTGCGGGCGATTTCGCCGATCCCGGGGCGGACGTACTTGTGCGCTTCATCGATAATCAGCGTAAAAGGCCTGCGCAGCTCGCGAGGAGTGACGAGCACCGTGTCGATCACGTCGTGGATAAACATCCCCGCCAGTGCGACGTTCTGGTCGTTGCTTGCAAACGGCGTTCTGCCCACCTTCACGAGCAGGAATTCGCCGCGCTGGATGATCCGGTACAGGTCGATGACGGGCTCGCGGCCATTGCCGGAGAGCATTTCCTTGAGCAGCGGCCCGTGCGTGGACCGGATGCGATTGAGAAACGACTCGGTCTCTTGCCGTAGGTCACGGACCGACTTGAAGCCATGGAGGACCTCGAAGTCGGCCACGATCTCGCGCGGCAGTCGTGGCTTGAGGCGCTCGTAGACGGGGTAATGCTCGGGATGACCCAAGTCGATGAGCACCTGCGCGTCGCCCACCGAAAGTCGGCTCTGATCCACTCGGGTGGAAATCCCGGTGAAGACATTGATGAAGAGCCGCTGCAGCCGTGGCATCCCTTCGAAATCCGTGCTCTGGCCCTGCTTCCACTGGTAGATCTCGGCGAAGCTCTGCACCTTCGTGTGCTGCCAACTGCGGTAGACAGTCTCTCTCAACTCCGGATGGATGTGTTTGGGAAAGAAGAAGCGGAACGGGTCGTAGCGCGCGAGCTGGAACGGACTGAGTTCGACGAGATGCACCTTGCTAAGCAGATCTTTTTTGCCGGTCTCGAAGATCTCCCGGGCGCACTCGGCGAGGAAATCTTCCACCAGGTCGCCCGGATCGATCAGGCAAAACCCCCGGCCGTTGCGCCGATGTTCCCGGAGCAACTGCCACACGAGACGACTCTTGCCGCCCCCCGTGGTACCGAAAGCCAAAAGATGGGTATTGAGCTCCTCATCCGTGACATAGAACAACCTCCGCTTTTCGACTGGCTCATCCCAGTCCAGGTCGCGCTGGGTTCGGGGCCGCTCCCCGTCCAGAATCTCACCCAATCGGTAGTGCCTCACGGAGCATCTCCCTTCTCGATTGCCTCAAGGGATTCCCGTTCCTCTTGGAGCGTTTTTATCTGGTCTTCGATAGCACGGACTTCCTGGCCGACCACGTCCGGGTCAGAAACTGCGGACGCCTTCAGCCGGCCGATCTGCTGTTCCAGCTTGCTGATCTCGCGTTGCAGTTTTCGGGCCCGCTCCGCTCGCTTTCGCTGCTCGGTTTCGTCCGTGCGCTGTTTCTCACGGCCTTGGCCGATGAGCGGCAGCATCGCGGCAATCATCTCTTGAGCGGCTTTCCAAGCCTGTTCTGGCGACATTCGCTCCGGAAATTGATTCTGAAGCTGAGTCCGGAAAAGCGCGGGCGGCAATGAATCTCGAATCAGCGGTTCGTGTTCATCGTAGAAGCGAATGACTTCCGCGCGGGCGTCGTCGAACTTGGCCTTCCGCTCGCCTTCAAGCCTCTCGGCTTCTTCGCGGGCAAGGCACCTTTCTCGCTCCAACCTCGGCGCGTCGCGAAGCCGCTGCTCCCGGTCCCTGCGCTCCCGGACCTCGGCTTCGCGCTGCGCCCTGCGTTCTTCGTGCAACCTAGTTGCCTCGGAAGACCATTTACGGGTCATTGCAAGCACCCTCCCAACGGTGTGCTGATATGTGAAGTCGGTGACGGGTAAAACGAGTAACGACAATCCAAACACCATGCCGGCCGCCAGCAGGGAACGAATCGCAAGCGAGAGAAATCCCCAAGCACTGTCGGGCAGCCACTCGATGAACCCACAGAGCCCGTAGAGCATGAACGCGGCGGCGGCCAGCCGCCGCGCTAGCCGGTGGATCTCCGTGTCGGCCACGACGAATTGCCCGCCCAGGAAGCACAAGAGGCATATCAGCACCACCAGCGGCAGGAATTCGTCGGGGTCGATAATGTCAAGGAGCGAGGACATTTATTCAAAACTCGGAAGGGGAGGCCGACCTTTGACATCCGGTGCCAAGGCAACCAGCCGGAGTCCGGCTTTCTCGAAATTCTGACGCCACTTCACCAGCTCCATTTGATCGCAGTAGTACAGCCCGATCGCGCCGCTTCGATTGCTATAGGAAGTGAACGCCTTTATCAGCCTCTGCTCCGACTGATCCGAGTCTGGCGCGTTATCCATCATGTCGCTCAAGATCAGCGTGGCGGACTTGGCTTTCCCGGTCGAGACCGACCGCATGGACATCAAGTATTCCATCGCATGGGCGATGCCGTCATGGACCATCGAGCCGTTGGGATCGGCGCGGGCGACGAGGAAGTCGCGGAACTTTCGCGCCGTCGGAAACTCCTCATAAAGCCGCCGCGGCGCGCCGTGCCAAAGAAGCGAGCGCCGCTCGCCAGAAATCTGGGCCAGGATGAGCTGATCGTTGCACCCGACGCGGTCCCGGAAATATCGGTCGATCGCATGCAGGGTGAAGTCATACGCCGTGCCGTCCTCGGCCATCAGCTTCTGGAAGGAGCCCGACAGGTCCACGACGATCATGAGAACATATTCGCTCTCATCCTCGCCGAACGGATTCACGTTTGCTTCCTCCCGGCGCTTCTCGCAGCCGAGGGTACACAGAATGACGAACAGCATCCATAAACGAGACATGGCTATTCCTCCTGTTTGCATTTGAGGTCATCGATGTGCTGTTGCAACGTGCACGATACGAACGAGCAGAAGACGAGAAGGGCGACGTATGCCGCTGTCGCCAGGAGAGCCGGCACGGAGAACGACGTTCCCCTCCAGCCGACCTGCGTCATTGCGCAATAGAAGAGGCACGCGTCAGCCCCCAAGATCACTACGCCGAGAGTGACCACCAGACGCTGGTACGCCTCGGGGTTGAACCGGCACTGACTCAAGACAAGATTCGGCTGCAAGTAGAGTCGCAGGACCCTGTTCCAAAGCACCCACACTCCAATAAACAGGAAGACCGCGAGCCCATGCGCCAAATCCAGGCGATGGGTATTCTCGTAGTGGTACATCCAGCTCAGTCCGGGCACCTTGTAGAGGCGCTGCCCCAGATCGGGCAGCAGGTACCGTAATCCAGCCGATACGACGGCGACGTAGATGACGCCGATCACCGCAATGCAGAAGAGCTTCCATGCCCAGTACTTAGCGTGAGCGCTGAACACCGTCCAACGGCTCGGCACGCCTGCGTCCGACAGGAACGCGCGAGACTCGTCGTCGAACTGATTGCCAGACCGATGGTCCGGCGAAGAATCAGACGTGCGTATAGCACGGGTAGCAGTTGCCATGTGCGAGGTTCCTTTCGAGAAATAGCTAATCACGAGGGGTTGGGGACTCGGGTCACGTCCCCGGCAGAGCAGCGACGCCGGGCCGGGGCCGGGCGTCGCTGTATCCATGGTCAATGTTGGTCGTCCACTACCGTCTATCAGGCCGCGATATCGGGACGGGGACGTGAGGCGACGTGCCGCTGGTCTGGCCCGCCATCGTGGGCGGTATCGGCACGTCGATCGGTGCGCCGGGGCCTGGGATTGGAGTCGGCGGACGGGAACTCAGTTCGCCAATCGACCCCGTTGGTGGCTGAGCCGCCGAACGCGGCGGGGTGGATTTCCAACCCTCCCAGTTCACCACGGCGTACAACCCCAGGGCGATGAAGACGCCGCATACCAACCCGGTCCAAAACAGCGACTTGGCCGTTTCGACCGCGCTGGTAAAGGGGTTTTCGTTGGGGGTCTCGATCTTAAAGGACATAACGATCTCCTTCTCCGGGCGAACCCGGAACAACACGTTGACCGATCCGCCTCCGCCGGACCGTCCGGCGAGGCGGTTTTCGGATCTTAAAAGCGAATTTCCACGTCAGGTGTCGGCCTGTTTGATAACGCATGGGATGTCCTCAGGAAGATTGGAGTCGCGTCCATGATCGGCAGACGACGGCGGTCATCGCTGCGGCTGGAAACAGGACGGGCGTCCACCAGAGAGACGTGAACTCGCCACGGACGCACACGAGGGACAGCGCCAGCATTGCGATCGTTGCCCGTGCGTAAAGCAGCGCAGCCTGTTTCCATTGCTCGTCGTCGAGAAAGCCGGGGGACTTTGCGTCGGTGAGACACGTCGGGATCATCATCGCAGCGTAGAAAACGGTCGCCCAAACGGCGGAAGCTACCCAGGTGTGGGCCGCGTCCGGCCATCGTGGCACGAGGATGAGAAGGATTCCGAGGGCGGCAAGGTGCGAGAAGATTGCGATAGTCATTCCATGTGCCTCCAAACAAGTCCGATGATCTCCAGGACGAGCCAACCGAAGACGATGAGCGGTTCCCGATCGTCGAGGAAGCCTGGGAAGCGTCGTCCGTCGCCCAAGAACACGCAGTGCTCACGCTGGAGAAACTCCCGGATCCGGTCGAGGGAGACGCTGTACGTAGTACCATCACAAGAATGGGCGACATTGACACCCAGCAGCTCTCCGCGCGCATTAACCAGAGGGCCGCCGGAAAAGCCGCCGACGATCCGACAGGTAGACTGGAACCGATCGTCTCCAATCAGAGGGCGGCCGGTGAAAGCACCCGGAGCGGCGTACGGGGGCCGCTGATGGCCGCAGCCCACGGCAAGCAAGGGATCGTCCACGGCCGGGCTCGCGGCGCTAAGGACGAGAATACACCGAGGTAGTTCCGTTGCCTGGACGCGGATCAGTGCCAAATCGTACGCCGGCCAAGTGGCCGTGAGCTGGACCTGCGAAAAGACCCGGTCCGGGCGTGGGTACGATTTTCTGGCAAACAGCTCGACGTGGAAGTCGGCAGCCCCAGCGACCACGTGGTTCGCTGTAAGGACGTCGTATCCGCCGGAGTGAATTGCCGCCACGCAGCCGCTGGCGCGGTACCAACACCCCCCGTTAAGGTAGCGCACCCCCACGGTGGCTTCGATGGTCCTCCACTGCAGCTCGTCGCCAAAACTTGCGGTAGGAACGATCTGGGCAGAGACTGGCGTATCCAGCGGGCCGATCAGAAGCGTCGACGCAAGGAGCAAAGAAGGCAAAGCTCGCATTGTCATCTTCCCAAGCGTGTGTCACGAGTACGTCGTCTGGCGGCACGCCGCGAGCTGCGGTTCGGTTAAGGCCTGCTTGTCCGTCCTCATTGGAAGGAATCGTTCCGGGGCTGAAAATGGCCCACGGGGCCC
>CAYTJV010000044.1:0-23104 GCA_964438165.1 uncultured Planctomycetaceae bacterium
GAGTATCTCCAAGCCATTATCCCTCTGATTGTCGTTGCCGATGGAGAGCGATGCAACACTTCACACCGAAATGGCGGGATTTTTTTGCGTATACGATGGCTGACCGAAACCATTCGACATAGTGGAATTATACCACTCACAATGGTTATGAATGGGATTGAGTCCCACGGTCTGCCTCTGCGAGAGCGAGTTCCACGTTGCGCAATGTCGCGGCCGCATTGCAGCCCACCCACCTCAGAGAGCTTACTTGGAAGCATCGTTGTCGTTATGATAGGGGGTTATGATGACTCCCGAGCAGTTCCGGCATTGGGGACGCGAGGTCGTCGACTGGATTGCCGACTACCTGGAGCGCGTCGAAGACTATCCGGTGGCATCGCCGGTCAAGCCCGGAGAGATCCGCGACCAGTTGCCGGCCAATCCTCCGCAGGAGGGGGAGTCGTTCGCCGCTATCCTCCGCGACTTGGACGAAATCATCATGCCGGGCATCACGCACTGGCAGTCACCCATTTTCTTCGCCTACTTTCCTTGCAACAACTCCGGGCCGTCGATTCTTGGAGAGATGATTTCGGCGGGGCTGGGGGTGCAGGGGATGCTTTGGGCGACCAGCCCCGCCTGCACGGAGTTGGAGGCCCATGTGCTCGATTGGGTGGTCGACATGCTCGACTTGCCCGGGCACTTCAAGTCGACATCTAGCGGCGGTGGGGTGATCCAGGACAGTGCCTCCTCGGCGTCGTTGTGCGCGATCCTTGCTGCCCGGGAGCGAGCGACCGGCGGCCGGAGCAATCGGTCCGGCGCCCGGGCCCCGCTGGTGGCGTACGCGACGCCGCAGACCCACTCTTCGATCGAAAAAGGCGTTCGCATCGCCGGCCTCGGCAGTGGGAACCTCCGCCTGGGGGAGACGGACGCCAAGTACCGCATGTGTCCGGATCGGCTCCGCGAGGCGATTGCCGCGGACCTCGCGGCGGGCCGCCTGCCGTGTTTCGTGTGCGCTACGGTGGGGACGACCTCCACCACCGCCATCGACCCGGTGGCGCAGATCGGCCCAATCTGCCGCGAGCACGGCCTCTGGCTCCACGTCGACGCCGCCCTGGCCGGCACGGCGGCGTTGTGCCCCGAGTTCCGTTTCATTCACGATGGGCTCCAAGGGGCCGACAGCTACTGCTTCAACCCGCACAAGTGGATGTTCACCAACTTTGATTGCGACTGCTTCTATGTCCGCGACCGCGGCCCGCTGATCCGGGCCCTGAGCATCCTGCCGGAATACCTGAAGAACAAGGCCACGGAGTCCGGCGCGGTGATCGACTATCGCGACTGGCAGGTGCCGCTGGGGCGGCGGTTTCGGGCCCTGAAGCTGTGGTTCGTGATTCGATCGTTCGGGATTTCCGGGCTGAAACAGCGGGTCCGCGAGCATGTGGCCCTGGCCCAGGAACTTGCCTCCTGGGTGGACGCCGATCCGCGCTTTGAGCGCATGGCGCCAGTGCCGCTCAATCTGGTCTGCTTCCGCCATCGCGGCGGCGACGCGGCCACGCAGCAGATCCTCGACAAGCTGAACAATTCGGGGCGGATCTATCTGAGCCACACGCGGCTGGGCGATCAATTGACGCTGCGGATGTGCATCGGCCAGACCAACACCCGGCGATGCCACGTGGAAAACGCCTGGCGGCTGATCTGCGAGGCGGCCGCGGAGTGACTCAAATGGTAAACGCCACCGCCGGGTTCATCCCGGCGGGGCGATGATTGGCAGCTACACCAGATTCCCGCAACCGAAAACGCCACCGCCGGGTTCATCCCGGCGGGGCGATGATTGGCGGCTAACGCCTCCATAAGACCTTGCGATTTCTGGCTGGCGCCGCACAGCCGGGCTGGGCGACACCAGCGAAGCGTCGACTCGTTGTCGCCGAGCCGTAGCTGCCACTCATCGTCCCACCGACACGGGGTCGGTGGTGACGTTGCTAGGTTGAGGCGTCGTCCGTCCGTAGCTGCCACTCATCGTCCCACCGACACGGGGTCGGTGGTGACGTTTACAGTTTGAGGGAAAGAGCATGCCATGCTAAACATCTTCGTCGTTTCCGATGCCACCGGCGACACGGCGGAACGGGTGGTGCGCGCCGGGTTGGTCCAATTCGCCGACGCCTCGGTGGCGGTCGTTCGCCGCAAGAACGTACGTACGCCTGAGCAGATCCAGGCCGTGGTGAACGAGGCAGCCGCGGAGGATTCCATCCTCGTTCACACGCTGGTGTCCGACAAGCTGCGCCAGGTGATCCTCGAAGAGTCTCGCCTGGCCGGCGTGGACGCCCTGGACATGCTGGGCCCGGTGCTGGAGCGGCTCGCCAAGCACCTCAAGCTAACGCCGCAGGAGAAGCCGGGCCTGTTCCGCCAGTTGGTCGAGGCCCGCTCCCGGGAGATCGAGGCCGTGGAGTTCGCCTTCCATCACGACGACGGGCAGAACGTCCAGGACTTGGACCGGGCCGACGTGGTCCTGATCGGCATCTCCCGCACCATGAAAACGCCCACCATGCTGTACCTGGCCTACCGAGGCTGGTTCGCCGCCAACGTGCCGATCGTTCCCGGCATGGATCCTCCCCAGACACTCCTGGCCTTGCCGTCCTCGCGGGTCTTCTGGCTCCAGATGGCCCCCGAGCGGCTCTTGGAACTGCGGCGCGTGCGGGCCAGGAACGAGGGCATCCCCGTCGAGTCATACGCTTCGGTGGAGCAGATCCGGAGGGAATCCCGGCAAGCGCACGAAATCTGTTCAAAGCGTGGTTGGCGAAGCATCGACGTGACGGGCAAGTCGGTGGAGGAGGTAGGGCGGGAGATCATCGCGCTACTGCCCGCCGATCAACGTCTCCCTTTCCACCACAAGTAGAACGGAATGCCGCTCAGAATGAGCAGCATCCCGAATCCCGTTTCCCGAGGGGCGCCCTGAACCACATAAATCAGGAAGGGCACACAAATCGCCAGGTACAGCGCCGGCGTGACCGGATAGCCCCAGCAGCGGTACGGGCGCGGCCGGTCGGGCTGGGTGTAGCGGAGCCAGTACACGGCCGCCACGGTCAGCCCGCCGAAAAAGACCGAGGCGAACGTGGTGTACGTCAAGAGCGCGGAGTAGGAACCGGTTAGCGCCAGGACCATGGACCAGACGCCCTGGTAGATGAGGGCTACGGCCGGGGTTCCGCTGCGCGGGTGCAGCTTGGCGCAGTGGCGGAAGAAGAGTCCTTCGCGGGCCATGGCGTAGCTCACGCGGGCGCCGCCGAGGATCATCCCGTTCACGCAGCCGAACGTGGATATCAAGATGGCCACAATCACCAGCGTGGAGCCGACGTTGCCGAACAGGACCTCGGCCACGCGCTGCGCCACCCGGTTCTCCGGCACCGTGACGATCTCACCGATGGGCAGAACGGCCAGGTATGCGAGGTTCGTGAGCACGTAGATAACTGTCACCAGGATGCTGCCCAAGAGCAAGGCCCGGGGTAATGTGCGCTGGGAGTCATGTACCTCCTCGGCCACGAAGGTCACTGTGTTCCAGGCGTCGTAGGCGAAGAGGGCGTTGGAGAGGGCCACGGCCAGGCCGGCGAAAAAGGCCGTTTGGAGTACGCCTTTGTCGGGGACCAGCTCGACCAGCGGGCCGGGAATCGGTTGCACGAGCGGGAAGAAATGGGTGGTGTCGCTCGATCGGGCCAAGCCCACTACGATCAAAGCCCCCAGGGCGGCGATCTTCAGGACGGTGAAGAGGTTCTGTACGAAGGCCCCCTCGCGCACGCCTCGGATATTCACGGCCGTCAGCAGGGCAATCACGCCGCAGGCGACCAGTTGCGCGGAGTTGATTTCCAGGTGTCGCAAGCAGTCGGGCACGGCGGCCTGCGCGCCCAGCGGCAAGAGGTCGCCGAGCGGGATCGTCAAGAGGATATTTGCCTCTCCGAAAATCCGCCTCAGCGATCCAAGGTACTTGGCAAAGGCGATGGCCACTGCGGCGTTGAATCCGGTCTGAATAACGAGGAGCTGCGTCCAGCCGAACAGGAAGCCCCAGAACTCAGAGTACGCCTCGCGAAGAAACACGTACTGCCCGCCCGCGTGGGGATACATCGCAGCCAGTTCCGCGAATGCCATCGCCCCGAGAATGGTGAAGACCCCGCCGAAGATCCACAAGCCGATAAGGATTCCCGGCGTCTGGACCCACTGGGTCATGATCGAGAGCCCAAAGAAAATCCCCGATCCGATCATCGAGCCGGCCACGATGGTGATCGCGTCAAACAGGCGCAGGCGTCGCTGCAAATGGGGAGTAGGGGTCATTTTGCGCTACGGTGGGCTTTCACGGCGCGAACGCATTCATCAAGACGGCCGTCGCCGGGAACGCTTCTGACAGTTTCCGATCTGACGTTACCAGCGGAACACCCAAGTCCTGGGCCAGTGCGACATATTCGCAATCATCGGCCGAGAGGGTCGAATGGGCGGCCAGGTTGAGCACCTGCGTTGACGCCACGTCATACTCTCTGCCCTGCATTAGAGATTTTGCCTCCTGGCATAGGAGTTGTGCATCAGCCAATGTCAACAGGCTCTTTCGGAGATAGAGCGCCAACACATTGCGAAACTCCTTCGGATGCAAGATGGAACCATAACGGTAGAATATGGTTCGCCTCCTCGGAAGTCAAGATTCCGGCCGCAGCGCAACCGCACAGGGCAATGGGCGTGCTGCTTCCACCGATTCGGTTGGCGACCCTGCCTCGTCACTCCCCCATCACCGTCACCACAATTGTGCGTTGCCGCGGGCGGATGTCGCATTCCAGGTGGAAGATCTGCTGCCAGGTGCCAAGCACCGGCGCTCCCTTGGCCACGGGCACGCTGAGCGACGCCCCGAACAACGTCGCCTGGAGATGGGAATGGCCGTTGCCGTCGTGCCAGGCCTGCTCGTGCCCGTACTCTCGGCTTGGCGGGATGAGCCGGTCGAGCATCTCCGGCACGTCGCGCTGGAGGCCGGGCTCGAACTCCACGGTGCCGATTGCCCCCGTGCTGCCGACGACAAAGACGTGGGCAACTCCCGTGCGGATCTTCGATTTCTCGACGATGGCAGCCACGTGCCCGGTCAAATCGTGCATCTGACCGTGTCCCTTGGTTGAGATCGTGAATTGCTCTTGGTACACCATGGCTCCTACTATCCCCTCGATATGGTGGGTTGGTGTTCTGCGTTCGAAACATACTGATTTTGACTCAGATCCCAATTCTTTCACAAGCTCAGAGCGTGGGAACGAGGGAACACGCCAGGCGGGGGTTCTGGCCGACGCAGCCGAGAGGGCTTATAATCAGCGGTTTTCACCGAGGAAGCGTGATGTCGCGGGTAGCGGACGAAAAGGTCCTGGTCCTCGATTTCGGGTCGCAGTACGCCCAGCTTATTGCCCGCCGGGTCCGGGAACAGCAGGTCTATTGCGAGATCGTCCGGCACGACATCCGTGCCGCTCGGCTCCGCCAATTGGCCCCGCGGGGACTCATCCTCTCCGGCGGGCCGGCCAGCGTGTACGAGCCCGGCGCGCCGGCCTGCGATCCGGAAATATTCCAGCTTGGCATTCCGGTGCTGGGCATCTTTTACGGGATGCAGTTGGCTTGCCAGGCGCTGGGCGGGAGGGTGGAGAGCGTCCCGGCACGCGAGTAAGGCCGAACGATCTGCCGCACGTTGAGAGAAAGCGAATTGCTCTGCAACGTGCCCGCGGAAATACAGGTCTGGATGAGCCACGGCGACCAGGTATCGCGCGTGTCGGACGACTTCATCCCGCTGGCCGCAACCCAGACGTGCCCGATCGCCGCCGTCAAGCACCGCAGCCTGACCGTCTACGGCCTGCAGTTCCATCCCGAAGTGACCCATACTCCGCAGGGCGCCGCGATCCTGGCCAACTTCCTCACCCGGGTGTGCCATTGCTCGGGCAACTGGAAGCTGAGTGACTTTGCCGCGGAGACGATCGCGTCGATCCGCGCGCGGGTCGGCGACGGCCGGGTAATTTGCGGGCTTTCCGGCGGGGTCGATTCCTCGGTCGTCGCGGCGCTCTTGTCCGAGGCGATCGGACCGCGGCTGTCCTGCATCCTGGTCGACAACGGGCTGCTGCGCAAATGGGAAAAAGAAAGCGTCATCGAGGAATTCACCGGTCACTTCAAAACGGACCTGCACGTGGTCCACGCGGAGGAGAGGTTCCTGGCCGCGCTGGCCGGCGTGGTCAACCCGCAGGAAAAGCGCCGCCGCATCGGACACGCCTTCATCGACTGCTTTGCCGCGGAAGCCAAACGGATTCAAGGCGTAAAGTTCCTCGCCCAAGGCACGCTCTATCCCGACGTGATCGAAAGCGGCGGCACCCCCGACGGCCCGGCGGCCACGATCAAGCTGCACCATAACGTCGGCGGGCTGCCGGAAAACCTTCAGTTCGAGCTTATCGAGCCGCTCCGGGACCTGTTCAAGGACGAGGTGCGCAAGCTCGGGCTTCAGTTGTGGTTGCCCGAGGACATCGTCTGGCGCCATCCCTTCCCCGGCCCCGGGCTGGCGGTGCGCTGCGTGGGCGAGGTCTCCAAGCCGCGTCTGGAGACACTGCGCGATGCCGACGCGATCGTAGTCGAGGAGATCAAGGCCGCGGGCCTGTACCGCAAGACCTCGCAGGCATTTGCCGTGCTCTTGCCCGTGCAGAGCGTCGGCGTGATGGGCGACGCCCGAACCTATGCCGACGTGGTCGCCGTGCGCTCGATCGAGACCGAGGACTTCATGACCGCCGACTGGAGCCATCTGCCTTATCCGCTTCTGGCCCGGATGTCAACGCGGATCATCAATGAGGTTGCGGGAGTCAATCGCGTCGTGTATGACATCAGCTCGAAGCCCCCGGCGACGATCGAGTGGGAGTGAAGAGAGGGGTTAGGGGGCAGGGGTTAGGGGCCAGGGGTTGTTGATCCTCAGAAACGAAATGCAACTGCGGCAAATCCGAGCCGGGAAGAACCGGGGCGGCACGCCCCGGCTCTGAGAGAGAATGTTCCTTACTTCTTGAGGATCTATAGCGGCCGACGGTACGTCGGCTAGTCGGAAGGAGAGCGCCGTGTCGAAGCCGACACCAGAAAAGGAAGACGCCGAGCGGCCCGGCTTCGAGCAGGCCCTGGCCGCGATCGAAGCGATCGTGCACGATCTCGAAGAGGGGCAACTCGGCCTGGAAGACGCCTTGGCACGCTACGAGCGCGGGGTGAAGCTCTTGCGCCAGTGCCACGAGCAGCTTCAACAGGCCGAGCGGCGGATCGAGCTTCTGGCCGGCATCGACCAGGAGGGTAATCCGGTCTGCACGCCGTTGGACGAGACGGCCGCGACGCTGGAGGAAAAGGCCCGGCAAAGGAGCAAGCGCCGCTCGGCCGCCGCTGCTGACTCCTCGCCCAACGATCCAACCCGGCGGGATCGGAGTTCCGGGCAGGACTCGATAATATAGCAAGGATATCGGGAATGGACCCCTGCCAGCTTGCGGATTGTCGATTTAATCCAGGAGTCAGTCCGAGAATTTTGTTTCCCAGCTTGCCTCGATTGTCCAATTGATATTCGTAGGAACGGCGACTTGCGCCATATTGCTCCGACCGGATCGTGGATTCGTGGGCGCTCTCGAGGATGCCCGGGAGGTAACAGGCCAGCAATTCACAAAACGACGCGTCATTTTCCTTCGGACTACCCTCTTTCAAGAAGCCGACGAAAACTGAACCCGACAGCTCGCGAGCTGGCGGGGGTCGCAACCCGGTATCCTTGCTGAAGGCTCGGGAAACCCGGCCCTACATTCCGCAGATCCGTCATTTCGCCGCCTGTCCGGATGGCGTTGCTTTTTGGCAACGCCGACGGTCCCCAGGACTGGGACCTATGGGCCTGAAGAATTATCCTAGACTTATCTAACCGCGGCCTGCTTGCCGCGGTGGCGGTGGGCGAGTGTTCCGGGCGGACCGCACCCCGTTGTTCAGAACAAACCACAAGGGCCATCGCTTCCCATGTGTGGCATTGCCGGGATCGTTCATTTCGACGCCAGTCCGGTGGACAGGGCGCTGGTGCAACGGATGCTCGCCGCAATCCGCCACCGCGGACCGGACGAAAGCGGCGTCCGCGTCGAGGGTCCCGCGGGGCTCGCCCATGCCCGGCTCAGCATCATCGACCTCGAAGGCGGCCACCAGCCCATGGGCAATGAGGATGGATCGCTGTGGATCACGTTCAACGGCGAGATATTCAACTACCTGGAACTTCGGGAATTACTCCAGGCCAAGGGGCACCGGTTCGCCACCCGGTCCGATACGGAAGTGATCCTCCACGCCTACGAGGAATACGGGGAGGATTGCGTGCGGCAGTTCAATGGGCAGTGGGCCTTTGCGATCTGGGACACGCGCCGCAAGACCCTGTTCTTGTCGCGCGACCGGCTCGGCGTGCGGCCGCTGTTCTACACCACCGCGGGCAGGAAATTCCTCTTCGGCTCGGAAGTCAAGGCGCTCTTGGCGCATCCGGAGGTCATGCGTCAGCTTGATCCGGTCGGGCTGGACCAGGTGTTCACGTTCTGGTGCCCGTTGGCGCCAAGGACCGTATTCCGCGACATCTGGGAATTGCCCCCCGGGCACAACCTCATGGTTTGCGACGGAAAGCTGCGGGTGGCGAGCTACTGGCAGCTCGACTACAGCGACGGCGACTGCAACATTCCCACGGACCAATACGCCGAGCAGTTGCTTGCCCTGTTGACCGACGCCACGCGCCTGCGGCTCCGCTCCGACGTCCCCGTGGGGGCGTACTTGAGCGGCGGGCTCGATTCGACCGTGACCACCGCCCTGGCACGGCGCGCGACCACCGGGCCGCTGCGCACGTTTTCGATCACCTTCGACGACGCCGAGTTCGACGAAAGCCATTACCAGCAACTCGCCGTCGAGGCCCTCCAGACCGACCACCAGAGGATCCACTGCCGGCTGGAGGACATCGGCCGCGTTTTCCCCGACGTGATCTGGCACGCCGAGCGCCCCGTGCTCCGCACCGCGCCCGCGCCGATGTTCCTCTTGTCGCAGCTCGTGCGCAGCGAGGGCTTCAAGGTCGTGCTCACCGGGGAAGGGGCCGACGAGACGCTCGGCGGCTACGACATTTTCAAGGAGGCGAAGGTCCGCCGGTTCTGGGCCGCGAGGCCCGATTCCGACTTCCGCGCCCACCTGCTGGCGCGGCTTTATCCGTACTTACCCAACCTGCGGGCCCAATCGCCGGCGTACCGCAAGGCGTTCTTCCACGTCCGGCCGGAGGATTTTTCGAGTCCGTTCTTTTCGCACCTTCCGCGCTGGGAGCTCACTTCGCGGCTGAAGCTTTTCTTTTCCCGCGAGTTGCAGGCGGAGCTTGCCGATCGCGACGCGTACGCCGATTGCCTGGCCCTGCTGCCGGCGGCCTACGGCCGCTGGCGCCCGTTCTGCCAGGCCCAATGGCTCGAAACCGCGATGCTCCTGCCGGGGTACATCCTCGCGTCGCAGGGCGATCGGATGGCCATGGCGCACGCCGTCGAGGGACGATTCCCCTTCCTGGACCACCGGGTGGCGGAGTTCGCCGCCGCGATCCCCTGGCGGCTGAAGATGAAAGGGCTCAACGAAAAGTACCTGCTCAAGCGGGCCGCGCAGCGACTGGTTCCTCCGGCAGTGCTCGCGCGCACCAAGCAGCCGTACCGCGCCCCGGACGCCAAGTGCTTCGTCTCGGAGATATCCGGTTGCGGCCGGCATGACTACGTGGAAGAGCTCTTATCGCCCGAGCGGATCCGCGAGGATGGTGTCTTCCAACCGGAGGCGGTCCAGCGCCTGCTGCGCAAGGTGCGCCTCGGCCTTTCGTTGGGCATCAAGGACAACATGGCGCTGGTGGGCGTTCTTTCCACCCAGCTCTTGATTGACCGGTTCATCCGCCGCTTTGCGCCGTCGGGAACCGAAAGCACGTCCCTTCCGGCCGATGTATTTCACCAAAAGGCTCCCGGCGCGGCGGCTGGAGTTCTTTCCACGTGGATCGGGGCGCACCCAAGCCCGGTTTCGTGACACTTTTTCTGAATCGACTGCACCATGAACGACACTGCGAGCACCTTGCGAGAGTTCATCCGCGAGAACTTCCTCTTTGGGCAGAACGCGACCTTCTCCGACGACGACTCTTTCCTGGGCCTGGGGATCATCGATTCCACGGGCGTCCTGGAGCTGGTTGCGCTGCTGGAGAAGCAGTTTCAGATCAACCTTGCCGACGACGAGTTAGTGCCCGAGAACCTCGACTCGATCAACAACCTGGTGCGGTTCATCGAGACGAAGCGGGAAGGAGTGATCGTAGCGCTCTGAGAAGAGGTAACGCACGTGCAGCTCGAATCGTTCCTCGAATCGAGTGCCCGGCAAAGGCCGGGCAAGACGGCGCTGGTCGTCGGCAAGTCCCAGTGGACGTTTGCCCAACTGGAGGCATCGGCCAACCGGATGGCCCATGCCCTGCTGGCCGAAGGGGTCGAGCGGGGCGACCGCGTGGCGATTTACCTGGAAAACGGCTTCGATGCCGTGGTGGCCATCTTCGCCACCCTCAAGGCCGGCGCGGCCTTCATGATGGTCAATCCCACGACCAAGGCCGACAAGCTGCGGCTCGTGCTCAACGACTCCCGGGCGGCCGTGCTGGTCGCTCCGGCGACCAAGCTGCGAATCCTTGGCGAAATCCTGGCCGAGACGCCTCATCTGCGCTTCGCGATCGCCAGCGGCCAGTCGGCCTCATGCGTTTTGCCGGACCGACGCTGCCTTGACCTCGACGAGATCCTCAGGCACCGCGCGGGCGACGACCTTCCGCCGCCGAAACGGGCTATCGACGTCGATCTGGCGGCGCTGGCTTACACCTCGGGTTCGACGGGATCCCCAAAGGGGGTCATGCTCACCCACGCGAACATGGTCGCCGCCGCAACCTCGATCGCCACGTATCTGGAAAACACCCCGGACGATGTCCTGCTCAACGTGCTGCCGCTGTCGTTCGGCTACGGGCTGTGCCAGCTCTTGACCGCCGCGAAGGTCGGCGCCACGCTCGTACTGGAGCGGTCGTTCGCGTATCCCCATGCGGTCCTCCAGAAGCTGGTCGAGCAGCGAGCCACCGGGTTTCCGCTCGTGCCCACCATGGCGGCGATCCTGCTCCAGATGGACCTGGCCAAGTACGACTGGTCGAGCCTGCGGTACATCACCAACGCGGGCGCGGCGCTGCCGACCGAGCACGTCCGGCAGTTCCGCCGGCTGTTGCCGCATGTGCAGCTTTACTCGATGTACGGGCTCACGGAGTGCATGAGGGCCTCCTACTTGCCGCCCGGCGAAATCGATCGGCGGCCGGACTCGGTCGGGCGCGGCATTCCCAACGAGGAGGTGTACGTCGTTGACGAAAAAGGCAACCGGGTGGGACCGAACGTGGTGGGCGAGCTCGTCGTGCGCGGATCGCACGTCATGCAGGGTTACTGGGAGTTGCCGGAAGAGACCCAACGACGACTCCGGCCCGGCCCGCTGCCCGGCCAGCGCGTGCTCTATACCGGCGACCTGTTCCGAATGGACGAGGAAGGGTTTTTGTATTTCGTGGGCCGCAAGGACGACATCATCAAGAGTCGCGGCGAGAAGGTCAGCCCCAAGGAAGTGGAGAACGTACTCCACCAACATCCCGAGATTGCCGAGGCCGTGGTCATCGGCGTACACGATGCGATTCTCGGCCAGGCGGTCAAGGCCGTAGTGACGCTCCGAAGCGACAGCCGCTTGACCGAGCGCGACGTGCTGCGCCACTGCGCCGGCCGACTGGAAGACTTCATGGTGCCCAAGCTCGTGGAGATCCGTTCGTCGCTCCCCAAGATGCCCAATGGGAAGATTGACAAGAAGGCCCTGTTGTCAATGTCCGCACCGCCGGCACAGCCGCAGTTTTCTCTAGCCCAGGCGTTTACGCCTGAGACGGGAGACAGCACGATCGAACATCAGCCCCTTCTAGGGGCTTTCTCGGCAGCCGATTTTGCCGCAATGGAGGCAAGCCCCTGAAAGGGGCTGGAGGAATTCACGTCACAAAACCGCCCCAGGCGTGAACGCCTGGGCTAGAGAAAAAGGCTGAATAACGTTGCACGATTCCAGGAGAAATCGGAGACTCCGAGCCGGGCCGTGTCGGCCCGGCCCGGCTCGGAATTCCCTGAATCGAGCAATCTAATAGGAGTCGTCGCATGATCCGAAATGTGTCTTTCGAACCCGCTTGGGCAGCCGCGATAGCCCTCGACCCGGAGCGGGAGACCGAACGAATCGCCGCGGCCATTCGCCGGCAGGTGGGCGTCGAGCTGCGCCGCAAAGGCGTGGTGCTGGGACTCTCGGGCGGCATCGACAGCAGCGTGGCTGCCGCCCTGTCCGTTAGGGCGCTGGGGCCCGAGCGGGTGCTTGGGCTCTTTATGCCCGAGCACGATTCCTCGCCCGACAGTCTTCAGTTGGGACGCCTCCTGGCCGCTCATCTGAAGATCGCCACGGAACTCGAGGACATCGGCCCGGTGCTGGAGGCCGCCGGCTGCTATCGGCGGCGCGACGAGGCCATCCGCAGGGTGTTTCCCGAATATGGACCGGGCTACAAGTGCAAGATCGTGCTGTCCGATCTCTTGGGCGGGGAGAGCTACCGCGTGTTCTCCGCGGTGATTCAGTCCCCCTCGGGCCAATTCAGCCGAAAGCGCCTCCCCTTGGAGGCTTACCAGCAGGTGGTGGCCGCGACGAACTTCAAGCAGCGCGTGCGCAAGATGATGGAGTATTATCACTCCGACCGGCTGCGGTATGCCGTGGCAGGGACCCCGAACCGGCTGGAGTACGACCAGGGGTTCTTCGTCAAGAACGGCGATGGGGCGGCCGACGTGAAGCCGATCGCCCATCTCTACAAGACCCAGGTTTACCAGTTGGCCGAATTCCTTGGCATCCCTGAAGCCATCCGCCGCCGGCCGCCCACCACCGATACCTACTCCCTGGAGCAATCGCAAGAAGAGTTCTTCTTCTCGCTTCCATACAACAAATTGGATTTCTGCCTCTACGCGAGGGACCGCGAGATCCCTTGCGCGGCGGTCGCAGAGATGGTGGATTTGACGCCGGAGCAGGTCCAGCGGGTCTATGGCGACATCGACGCAAAACGCAAAGTCGCCCAATATCTCCACGCCGGACCGCTCCTCGTTGGGAACTCGAACCCTAACCCCCTAACCCCGAACCCCGAACCCCGAACCCTCGGCCGTGAGCTACACGATCAGTCCATCCGACGCGGCCAGTGCCCGCCAGGCGATCCTTGACCTTTGGCAGCGAAATCTGCCGGAGGCATCCGCGGGTCGTTACCCCTGGTTGTACGAGACGGGCCTGGCCACCGGGTTCCTGCTCCGCTCCGCACAGGGCGGGGCGGTAGGCGCGGCCGGGCTGATGCGGCGGAACTTCCACGCCTTCGGCCGGCCCTTGAAAGCCGGGCAGGCGATCGACTTGAACGTCGACCAGGAGCACCGCACGATCGGGCCCGCCTTGGGGTTGCAGCGGGCGGTCCTGGCCGCCGTGGCCTCGGGCGAGATCGACCTGGCGTACAGTTTTCCCAACCGCCAGTCCGAGCCCGTGCTCCGCCGGACAGGCTACCGGCCGCTGGGCGATTTGCAGCGATGGGTGAAAGTTCTCTCGTGCCGCGCGGTCTTCGATCGCTGGGGCTGGCCGCGGTGGTTGGCACGCGGCGCGGCGCGGCTCCTCGACCCCATCCTGCCCAGGAAGTGGTCGGAAGTGTTCTATCGCCGCCCGCCGGGCATCGGCTTGATCCGGGTCGAATCGTTCGACGCCCGATTCGACCGGCTTTGGCAGTCTGCCACGCGGCAATTCCCGATCCTGGGCGAAAGAAGTTCCGCCTACTTGAACTGGCGGTTCTCGCAATGTCCCGACCAGCAATACCGCGCGATGGGCCTCACGGACCCCAGCGGCGAGCTGTTGGGCTACGTGGTGTACGGTCGTCGCGGCGAAACTGTGTACGTTGCCGATCTGCTGGTTGCCGACGCGAGGTATCTCGATCCCTTGTTGGCCGAGTTCCTGCAACTTGCGCGGCGAGAAAAGGCCGAGGTGGTGGTGGTCCTCTACATCGGCAATCCGGCGGTGTGCAAGGCCCTTGCGCGATTTGGCTTCCGGCAGCGCCCTTCCGGTCGCAAAGCGATGGTGTACGAAAAAGGGGACAGGACCCACTTCGCCGTCTTGCAGCCGGACGACTGGCACCTGACGGGCGCCGACATCGACACGGACGGGTAAGCGCTGCCGTGCGCCAAGACAGATGACAAAAAAATGGATGACAAAAACATAACCATCTTTTTGTCATCCATCTTTTTGTCATGCCTTCTTCCCGCCTTCTCCGACACTCCAACGGATCGAAGAGAAAAAAATCAGGGCAGCTCGGGGATCGTCTCCCCGAACTGCCCTGGTTGCGAAAGGGACGGAAGGAACGATGATTGGGCCCTTGGGGACGCTTCGTCGCGCTACCAAGGCCCGCGGATATAGTACACGCCGAATTGATCCGTGTCGCTCGGCCACTGCGGGACGGGCAGGAAGCCGGCGCGATGGTAGTAGCCGGGCAGAGGATACCCCGGTTGGTGTTGGTAGTAGATTGGAGTGGTCCGAGTCGCCCCCACGCCCCAGCCGTAATGGACCTGCTTTTCAGCGGTCGGGGGCACGACCAAGGCCAGCGGCATTCCCCATCCGGCCTCGTAGTAGCCTCCGTGCCAGGCTGGGGCGGGCGTCTTGTTACGACCTCCAGCCGAGGCAACCTGCTCCAGTCCGACCGCCGCCACGGCTAACCCCACCACGCTTATCAAAACGAACGATCTCATGGCTCAGCATTCCTCGACAGTCTTGCGGATCCAAATCGCCTCGTCAGTCCCCCATTCCTACCCCATGGCCCCTAACCCCTGACCCCTACTTCAGTGCCAACGGACGCGGGTCCGAGTCAAACCGCTGCCTGGGTTGTACGTGCGGTAGACCCGGTGGTGTTGGTAGAGGAACTCGTGGGGCATCAAGGGCGGGTAGGTAACATAGGTGTGGCCGACCAAGGGCGGTGTGGGCCGGGGCGACAGGTACAACTGGGCCCCCACCACTCCCGCCTCGCCCGGATGCACGTAGTAGTTGAACGGCGCCGGCATGTGGCTCGCTTCGCCACCCGGAATGGGAGCGACGGGCGCGGGCTTCGCCGGCTTGGCCGCTTTGGCCGACGCTTCGGACAGGGTCGCGGCCTTTTCTGCGGCCCAACATGGCGTAACCGAGCGGGTCGTCAGGTCCCAAGCCGCCAGCGTCACGGCCACGAAGGTTGTCAGCCGCAGCAATCCTGCAAACATGAGGCCACTCCTTGCCTGTTTTCTCGCGGGAAAGGGCGCTCTCCCCAACATTCGTCGGCAGGTCCGGCGTTAGGGGTGAGTCTTTATGAAGCGGTCGTTCCAGACGCAACCAACGCTCCGAAAAGGCCGCCAAATCAGGCTTCGACAGGCCCGGCACACCTGATATAATCCCTAGGGTCCCGATGGAGGAGGGTTGTCCCGCATTGCATCAGGGAGTCTCACGATTGGAAAAGGCAGCACTGGGTCGGGCGCGTCCGACCGTGGACGATGAGGCACTCGGGGGAGCCGAGGCCGAGCATCTGGCAGAGGGCAACGGCGCCGCGTCAGGCAACGGCGAGGCGGCAGTGAATGGTCGGAGTAGGGGAAGCGATGCCCCCCGTCGGCGAGCCACCGCACACTCGATGGCGGCCAGTCAGCGCGACATCTCCGTCAGCGAGTTCTTCGCCAAGAACCGCCACCTGCTGGGCTTCGATAACCCCCGCAAGGCCCTCCTGACCACCGTCAAGGAGGCCGTCGACAACGCCCTGGACGCCTGCGAGGAGGCGGGCATTCTGCCCGAGGTCTGGGTCCGCATCCGCTCGACCGGCGAGAACCGCTACCAGGTCGACGTGCAGGACAACGGCCCCGGCATCCTCAAAAAGCAAATCCCGCTGATCTTCGGCAAGCTCCTCTACGGCTCGAAGTTCCACCGCCTGCGCATGAGCCGCGGGCAGCAGGGCATTGGCATCAGCGCCGCCGGGATGTACGGCCTGCTGACCACCGGCAAGCCGGTGAAGATCCTCTCCAAGATCTCGCGGACCAAACCGGGCCACTACTACGCGATCCAGATCGACACCAAGCGCAACGAGCCCGAGATCCTCAACGGCCGCGGCGAGGGCGACGAAATCCCGGCCGGCGAGCGGGGACGCCAGGCCATCGAGAAACTGGGCGTCGAGTGGGTCGACGTGGACCACGGCACCCTGGTGACCATCGAGCTGGAGGCCCGCTACCAGCGCGGTCGCGGCAGCGTCGACGAGTACCTTGATCAGACGGCGCTGGCCAACCCCCACGTGACGGTACACTACGTCGATCCGGAAGACAAAGAGGCCACGTACGCCCGCGTGTGCGAGACCCTGCCGCGGGAACCCAAGGAAATCAAACCGCACCCCTACGGCGTCGAGCTAGGCCGGTTGGTCGCCATGCTCAAAGAGAGCAAGGCGACCACGATGATGCAGTTCCTGACCAGCTCGTTTTCCCGCGTCAGTGCGAACGTGGCGCGGCGGATCTGCGACGGGGCCAAGGTGAAACTCCGCTCCGGCCCGCGAAAGATCGGCCGGCACGAGGCCGACGAGCTGTACAAGGCGATCCAGACCACGAAGATCCCCGCCCCGGCCACCGATTGCATTTCGCCCATCGGCGAGGATCTGATCCTCCGCGGGCTGCACAAGTTGGTGCCCGGCGAGTTCTTCGCCGCCGCGACGCGTCCGCCGGCCGTGTACCGCGGCAATCCGTTCCAGATCGAAGTCGGCCTGGCCTACGGCGGCGGGCCCACCACGCACCGGGTCACGCGCGAAGCCCTGGTCGAGTTCCTCGGTCAGACCGATGCCCGCACGATCCGCCAATTCCTCACCGGCACGTTCGACGGCGTCGGCGTCCAAGCGGCCGACAAGATCATCCACGAGGCCGGCCTGCGCCGGCGCATGGCCCCGGCCCGGCTCGCGGAAGCCGAGATCACCCGGCTCCACGAGGCGATGCAGAGCGTCAACCTCCACGACGGCCAGACCATGACCGTGATGCGCTACGCCAACCGCGTGCCGCTGTTGTTCCAGGCCGGGGCCTGCGCGATCACCCAGACGATCACGTCGACCAACTGGCGGGCCTACGGGCTGTCGCAGTCCCGCGGCGGGCTTCCCAGCGGGCCGGTGACGATCCTGGTCCACATGGCCAGCGTTTGGGTCCCGTTCACGAGCGAATCGAAAGAGGCCATCGCCGGCTACCCGGAGATCCAGAAGGAGCTCCGCCTGGCCCTCCAAGCGGTGGGCCGGAAGCTGGCGACGTACTTGCGCCGCCGCATCCGGGTCAAGCACGAGGGCGAGCGGCGGACCCTCTTCCTCCGCTACCTGGGCGAAGTGGCCACCGCCGTCAGCGACATCAACCAGGCCGACCGCGAAGAGCTCTACGAACAGCTCCTCCTGGTGGCCAAGAAGAAGACCGCCGAGGCCGACGTCGAGCTGAATGACCGCGGCCGGCCAGCGGACGACGACCTCGAAGAATTCGGCGGCGGCGTGTTGATTGTAGACGGCAACGAGGCGGTAACGCCGGCCTCGGAATCTGATCCGAGATAATATTTCCTATGGCTCGCCGCAATAAATCTGCAACCCCACATCCTCTGCGTCCTCCGTGTCCTCCGTGGTAAAATCAGGGATTTACCACGGAGGACGCGGAGGAACACGGAGGGAGGATGTTGCAGATTTATTAAGATGGGCCATATTCCTGACATTTCTGTTCTCCCCGCTGGCCACCCATGTCGAAATCGAAACTTTCCGCTAAAGACAAACGCACACTGGACGGAATTGTCGCCCTTGCCGACGGCGTGGTAAAAGCGGCCGCGGCTAAGCGCGACCCGCACATCGACGTCCCGTCGCGCACCCTCTCGAACGTCCACTACAGCCGCTCCAAGCGGCTCATCGAGATGGGCAAGAACACCAACCGCCGGCACCTGTTCAATCTCAATCAGGCCAAGAGCTACATGCAGACGATGCTCGTGGCCAGCGGCTGCAAGAAGCTCATCGGCGACGACAAATCGACCAGCCTCCGAGGTCTCTTCTACATGCTCAAGCACAGCATCGAAGGGACCAAGGAAGAGACGTTTGACGACCAGGGCGAGTGCGACCCGGTCATCGAAGACATCGAGGTGACGCTCAACGCGCTTCGCGAAGAGCTCCATCTCTACGCCGAAGTGCGGGGCACGATGGTCGGCGAGATCACCATCGTCGACCAGGGCGACGAGATCGACTGCACGCACATGGGCACCGGCGGCTACGGGATCCCGTCGATCGTGGAGCCGGAGATCATTCAGTTCAAGAAGTGCGACGCGAAGTTCGTGCTCCACGTCGAAAAGGGCACGGTCTGGCAGCGTTTCAACGAGGACCGCTTCTGGCAGAAGCACCACTGCATCCTCACCCACGGCAACGGCCAGCCGCCCCGCGGCGTGCGGCGGCTCCTGCACCGCTTGCACAACGAGCTCAAGCTGCCGGTGATCTGCCTGTTGGATAACGACCCCTGGGGATATTACATCTACAGCGTGATCAAGCAGGGATCGATCAACCTGGCCTACGAGTCGAGGCGGATGGCCATTCCCGACGCCCGCTTCCTCGGCCTGCGGTCCAAGGATTTCGTCGAGTGCGGGCTATCGAACAGCGTGAAGATCAACCTCAACGACACCGACCGCAAGCGGGCCAAGCAGATCGCCAAGTATCCCTGGTTCGCGCACAAGAAGGACTGGCAAAAAGAGATCGCCCGCATGCTGGAAAACGGCTTCAAGCTCGAGGTGGAATCCCTCGTCAGCAAGGACATCAGCTACGTGACCGAGGAGTACACCCCGGCACGGCTAAAGAGCGAAGATTGGCTCGACTGAGCGGAGCGTTACTTCGCTGCCTTCACCCGCCGGATGTGCTCCCATATCGCCTTTTGGAAGGCCCGGCTCACCTCGGGCGGCTGGGTGTGGCCCATGAGCGGCTTGTCGATGATCTGCTTCTTGCCGGCGTAGTTGTTGTACGTGGCGTAGACGCTCGTCGGCGGGCAGGTGATGTCGATGAAGCCGACGCTGAAGATCGCTCCCGCCTTGGCCCGGGTGGCCAGGTTCATGCAGTCGAAGTAGCGGGCCGTCTGGAGAATCTTGGGGTCGGGCTTGCCGCTGGCGTCGTTGGGCACCAGCTTGGGCCAGCCGTTGATGCGGCCGATCGCGATGCCGGTATGATCGCAAATCGCCGGCACGCCCGTGGCGATGAACGTCACGCGCGGATCGAGGCCCGCGGCGGCGATCGACTGTCCGCCCCCTTGGCTCGCTCCCGACACGGCCACCACCACGCCGTCCCATTCGGGCTGGCTGGCGAGAAAATCGATTGCCCGCACCAGACGCAGAAACATCCCCAGAAAATAGCACGTCTCGCGGCTCTCGCGGCCGCTGGCACGGTAATCCTTGAGCGTGGTTCGGCTCAGCTCCTCGTAATACTGGGCCGGTTTCCCGTTGGGGATGCCGTGGGCGTTGATGTCCATTCCCAACGCCCCTTCCCGCGCTGCGCTGGCTGCGGTGCCGAGGCTCGCGTTCCCCACGCCGGCTCCGTGAACGAAAAGGATCGCCGGCAGACTTTTCGGCTTGGCTCCCTTCGGCCGGGCAAAATAGCCCGACACCGGCACTCGGCCGGCACACGGGACCTGCACGTCGAAACACTCGACCGACTTGTCGGCCGCGGCCACGGGAGTCAGCACCGGCTTGATCGGCACGGCCTTCAGCTTGGCCTTCTGAGAGCTCCAGAATTCGTCGAAGTCATCGGGCACCGGTAGGCTTGGCGGGATTCTCTGCGGATCGATCCCCGCCCCCGCCAGCCCGCTCAGCATCTGCTTTGTCCCCACGCGGGAATTCACGCGGCAGAGAAGGAAACCGGGCTCGCCGAGGCTGCCATGGATCACTGCGCGATCCTGGTCGAGTTTCAGCGTGCCGCTGGCGACCTGCTTCGCGCCGTCGATGGTGAGCGTATAAGAAACCAGCCCCTCGCGCACCGGGCGCCCATCGGCTTCCAGCGTCACCACGAATCCGACCTTCTCACCGACGCCGTAAAGCGCATCGGGCCGATCGGTCACTACCGACAGCTTGGACTTCGGCTCCGCCGCCTGGGCTGAGACAACGCTGAAAAGGCCAAACCACAACACCACAGGCCAACGGGGTGCCAACCGTCTCATCGCAAGAACCTCCCAAATGCTGAACCTGGTGACATATCCTCCGCCATCGCCGTAGGACAAGCTGCCAGCTTGTCGCGGCGCTAGGGACGGACAAGCTGGCAGCTTGTCCTACGACCTTCGTGGCCCATTCTCGCTGCCCAAGACCCCGGCTGCAAGGCTTCCGTTGCCGTCAGACCTTGAGATGTGGCTCGCGAGAGGCTAAAACAGATGCTGGTGGCGTAAGAAGCAGGTCCGTACCGTCGCGTCCAGGGAGAATGCCATGCCTCGTCAACCTCGTCGCTCGTCGATCCGCTTGCTTCCCACCCGCCGCGATTTTCTGAAGGCATCGGCCGCGCTTGGCCTAGCGGGCTTCGGTGTGCCTCGGCTGGTGCCGTCGTCGGTCCTTGGCGGCGATGCGCCCAGCAACCGCATCCACGTGGCTGTGATCGGCAACGGCAATCAGTGTACGCTCGATCTGCCGGCCTTTCTCGAACAGCCCGACGTGCAGGTGCTGGCCGTCTGCGACGTCAACACGGCCAGCCACGGGTATCTGACGCCCGAGCAGTTCCTAGGGCACAAGCCGGCCCAGCAGCAGGTGAATGCCTTTTACGCCAAAAAATCGTCGTCCGGCCAGTACAAGGGATGCGACGCGTACAATGATTTCCGCGAGGTGCTCGCCCGGCAAGACATTGACGCCGTGCTGCTCGTGGTCCCCGATCACTGGCACGCCCCGATGACCGTGATGGCTGCCGAGGCCGGGAAGGACATTTATTGCGAAAAGCCGATGTCGCTGACCGTCCGGCAGGGACGGGCGATGATCGCGGCCGTGCGCAAGCACAAGCGGATCTTCCAGACCGGGAGCCAATTCCGCTCCAGCCCGGCGAACCGGCTGGGGTGCGAGCTGGTCCTCAACGGCCGGATCGGGCAGCTCAAGCGCATCCTCACTTTCGTGGCCAAGCAGAACGCCGACGATCCCGGCCCCGGCTGGAAGCCCGCGCCGGTGCCCGAAGGGTTCGATTATGACCTCTGGCTCGGCCCGGCGCCTCGGGCGCCGTATCATCCGGGCCGGTGCCTGTATCGCTTCCGCTTCAACCTCGACTACTCCGGCGGCCAGACCACCAACTTCGGCTGCCACAGCAACGACATCGCCCAATGGGGCAGCGGCAATAGCCACACGCTGCCGGTCCAGTACGAGGACCTCGGCTCCGAGTGGCCGAAGCCGGGCGGGCTCTACAACACGGCCACGAAAGTGCATTTCCGCGCCCGGTACGCCAACGGCCTGGAACTGATTTGCCAGACGGCCGATCCCTTCTTCGGCTGCCGCTTCGAGGGGACCGAAGGTTCTGTCCAGTTCGACTTCAAGGGATTGCACACCCAGCCCGAATCGCTCAAGACCTCGGTCATCGGCCCCAGCGAAGTCCGCCTCCCGGTGAGCAACAAGGCCCGCAAGGAAGACGCCATGAAGTTCTATATTCCCGACCACGCGCGGAACTTCTTGGACGCGGTCAAGAGCCGCCATGACCCGATCGAGCCGGTGGAAATCGGCCATCGCACGGCCACGCTGTGCCACCTGGGCAACATCGCCATGCGGCTGAAGCGGAAGATCCGATTCGATCCCGACAAGGAGCAAGTCATAGACGACGAAGAAGCCAACCCAATGCTCGGCCGGCCCATGCGGGCCCCGTGGCACGTGTGATGCGAGGAAGAGGGAGATACACCACGGAGGCACGGAGGTCACAGAGGGCAAGGACTGAAATCGAGATTCTTCTCCGTTGCCTCCGCGCCTCCGTGGTGTACTGATTGAATTGAACACCAAAGTAAGAGTTGCATCATGCGAGAGACATCCAAGACCATTGCCACGATTTGCCTCGGGTTGGCAGTCATGTCGTACCCTCGTGCGACCTGGGCCGCGGACGAGGGGGCCACCGTCGAGGGCACGAAAGCCTCGGCCAAGCTGGCCTTTGCCGCCGAAGGAAAGGAGTTTTGCTTCGATACGGGCCTATTGCGGGGAACCCTGCGGCCCCAGGGGCGATCGTTGGGGTTGGCGCCGGTGATCGACGCCGCATCGGGATCGACCCTTTCCGGCGGCTTGGGCCTCTTATCCCACTATCGCCTCCTGGATGCGGAGGCCCGATACGGCGGCGGGGCCTGGGACTGGCCGAGCCAAGCACGAGTTCTGGCCGACGGCTCCGTGGCCGCGACCTGGTCCAACGACCAAGGCCATCCTTTCGACATGATCGCCCTCTATCGCTGGAAGTCGCCCAACGTGCTCGATCTCGCCACGAGCGTCACCTCGCGCAAAGGCGTCGAGCGATTCGAGGTCTTCTTGGCCTCCTATTTCAACGGGTTCGCGGAGTCGCTGGTGTATGTGAAGGGTTGCCCGGAGACCGGCGGGCGGCCGGGCCTGCTTCCCGCCACCCGAGCCAATGGCGATTGGAAAATGTTTCCCCGCGACGAGGCGGCGGAAAAGATAATCCGCGACGGACGATGGAAGCGGCCCCCGAATCCGGTCGATTGGAAGTTCATGCCTCATCTGTCCGGCCCGCTGGCCGTGCGTCGCGACGCGAAATCCGGTTTGACCGCCCTGGTGATGGCGCCAGCCGAGGACTGCTTTGCCGTGGCAACGCCCTACGGCGAAGAAGGCCATCGCTCGCTCTATCTTTCGCTCCTCGGCCGCGACCTCAAAGCCGGCCAGACGGCAACCGTGCGATCCCGCTTGGTGATCGGCCGCAATATTTCCGATGGGCAGGCCGTGGCGGTCTACGAGGCGTATTTGAAAGAGGCCCAAAGCCTCGGCCCGTGAATTGTAGCAGGCACGCTCCGCGTGCCGTCCGCGGGTTACGGCACACGGAGTGTGC
>CAYTJV010000045.1:0-22948 GCA_964438165.1 uncultured Planctomycetaceae bacterium
GTAGCGGAGCAACTCGCGGAAATGGTCGGGCCGGAAATGGGGCTCTTGGACCAGGAGTTGGCCAAACTCGCCCTGAGCACGGGCCCGCAAGGAGAAATCACCTCCGAGATGGTGGCACGCCTTGTGGGCGCCTGGCGTGCGAAGACCGCTTGGGACATGCTCGATGCCGCCCTGGAAGGCAGAACCCCCGAAGCCCTGCTCCAATTCGACCGGTTGATCCTCGCCGGCGAGCACCCCGTGGCGATCTTGGCCCAGATTTCGGCCTCCCTGCGGCGTCTGGCCGCGGCAACGCGGCTGGTGCTGGCCGCGGAGGCAGCCGGCCGCCGTTTATCGCCCCGAAGCGCGTTAGAACAGGCCGGCGTGAAGGGCTACTTCTTAGATAAGACCGAACGGCAGCTTCGCCGGCTGGGACGCCATCGCGGTCAGCAGCTTTACCGCTGGCTGCTCAAGGCCGACATGGATCTTAAAGGCGACAGCCCTTCCCCGCCCCGCACGATCCTGGAACGCCTGGTGGTGCAGATCTCCGCGGCTCCCGGCCCAGTGAAGATAACGTAAGTCCCCGCACGGAAACAAGTTGGGCAATCCAAAAAACTTCCGAAGTCTCGAAGACTTCGGAAGTTTGCGATCTTGTCATGGCGGACGGATTCGAGTATGATCCGCCCCCTCGTCTGCGGGAAGTCGTCTCGTGAGCTTGCCAAGACTGATCGTCATGGGTTTGCGATCCGCGCCGTACATCGGTCCGTGCCGTCGAATCGTAGGGCAAGCTGCCAGCTTGCCGCGGTGCTGCCCACGGGCAAGCTGGCAGCTTGCCCTACGATTGTCGTATGTCGCGCTCCTGGCGTTGGTTTGTGGCGGTGGGTGCACGGCTTCGCCCTGGAAAGCGGCGTCGGTTGCGGCGAGTACCGCGACCGCAGCCGGAGCCACTGCGGCCAAGGGTCCGGCGGCCATCACACCGGCCGCTTCCAAGAGCGAAGCCAGCCCTCCGGCCGCTTCCCAGCCGACGGCAGCAGGAGTGTCAGGGCGTCCGTCGGCAGTGGCCAACTCGCCGGCCCAGCCTCCAGGGCCCGATCCCCGGGCGATCGACGACCTGGTGGCCCAGGTTGGCGAGCGCTACTCGCTCGATCCGGCCGCCAAGGTCCGACTGGCCCAGGATCTTCGTCAGACCAGTCCGGCATTGTGGCCGGCCTTGGTGCAGTCTTTTCAGGCTGCCTTAGCCTATCAGCGCCAGATCAAGGAGAAGCCGACGGCATCCAGCACGGGCCAATCGCCCACCTCGCCGGAAGGTCGCTCGCTCGGATCGTCTGCGATCCCCAGCGCCCCGGCTAATCCGAATCCTTCCCTGTCGCAAAATGCCGCCCTGACACAACCGGCTGCTACTGCGGACCTTGCCGAGGTTCAATCCGCACCGTTGCCGCCGACAGCCAGTGTGCAGCCGCCGAACCTGCTGCCGTCGTACCCACGGACGGAATTCGCCGAGACCCCTACCGCGCCGCTTGCTCGGTCCGAGCGGCCGCTTCCACCGGCACCCGAGGGCGGGTCCTTCCGCTCGAAACGCGACGGTCCGGGAGAAAAGTCCGACTCCCACCGCTCTTCGCCAGCCGCCCCCGGCGCAGCCGAGGTGGTCGCCGCCTCGTACGTGGCGCCCGCGGGCGCCGCTTCGGACCCATGGCTGGAGCGACTCGATGGGGCGATCCGATCGCTGGAATCCGAGGCGCGCCACTCGCCGCAATCGTCGGCCGAATTGGCCCGCCAGGCCCGCTTGCGCCTCTTGTACCTTGCCGCCGGTCGTCGCGAGGATGCCCTGCGCCCGATCCCGTCGGCATCGCCTGCGATGCAGGATTCCTGGTCGCAGATGGTCTACGGGCTGGCCACCTGGATGGATACGGAGCGGTTCCCCGATTCCGGCCGCCGCGCGGCGGAAGCCCGGCAGCAGCTCGTCGCCGCCGCCAATCGATTGGGCGAGCTGTCGCCGCTGCTGGTGCGCAATGCGAGCTTCGCCAAGGAAGTCAAGAGCTACGGCGACGTCACGCCGTTCGACAAGGCCGAGTTCACCCCCGGGCAAGAGGTTCTCCTCTACGGGGAGTTGGAGAACTTCAAGAGCGAGGAGACGCCCAAGGGCTTCCACACCCAGTTTCGCGGCAGCTACGAAATCTTCGACGCCCGCGGCCAGCGCGTGATTGCCCAGGATCTCGGCAAGACCGAGGAGCACTGCCGCAACCACCGCCGCGATTTCTTTCTGGTCTACAATTTCCGCCTCCCGAAACGGATCTACGGCGGCCGGCACACCCTGCAATTGACCGTCGAAGACCTGCATGGCCAGAAGATCGGCCAGTCGTCGCTGGAATTCACCGTCAAGGCGAGCGGCGAGTGAACTGCCTCACGTGCGATGCCCGGTAGGCAGCACGTCGAGACCACTACCAACAATCGCCCCATCGACACATCTTGTCCAACCGCGCTTTTCTAACCCCAAATGGGGGTTTTTCGCTCCGAAAAACCGCCCTGCAGCGGCATTGCAGCCCGTTAGAATCGGGCTAAACTAAAACAACTGGAGATTCAAGAAACCACGGTAATGATAAGGTGGAACGGAGCAGTGGCTAGCCCTCGTCTGCAGGTCGCCAGGCACGACGACGTTTGGGTGATACGTTTCTTGGACCGGCAGCTCGTCGGAAGCCTACCCGATGAGCTAGGCGGAGAATTGTACGCCGTGGCGGCTCAGGAGGATTGCACGAAGCTCCTCTTGAGTTTCTCTGGGGTCGATTTCCTCGCCAGCGACATGCTCGGCAAGGTCGTGGTCCTGAACAAGAAGATGAAACAGAAGGGGGGCAAGCTCACGTTGTGCAGACTCTGCCCCTACCTCCGTGAAATCTTGGCGACTACGAAGCTTGACCTGATCCTCGATGTCAAAGACACCGAAGCCGAAGGTCTCATGGTGTCTTGACAGAGGAGATCGAAACATGGCTCACCAGGATTCAGTCCCGACTCGGCCACAGGGAGGCGGAACAGGGTTGCTGTCTCAGCACGGGCGCAACCTGGCGTGGTACGCGAGCGCCTGGGTGGCGCTTTTCATCGTGACGATCTTGCTCCACAGATCGCGCCGCGAGGCTGAAGTGGCGGCGACCGTTGTTCCCTCGCCTCCCGAATCCAGCACTCTCAAAGAGACCACTGTTTCCACTCGCGGGGACGAGGCGAAAGGCGATGAACAGACCCAGAGCGACTGGCTGGGAAGCGGGCCCGTCGTCCAGATGCCTCCTCTGACCGAGCAGCGAGCGGCCATGCCGAGCGAAAACGAGCAGAAAACGGCCACCGCGTCTCTCCAACGGGACCAGGACGATCTCTTCGGGCGCAGATTCTCGGAGACAGAGCAGGAATACCGTGCGAGAGCGGCCGGGGGCTCGTACCAATTGGCGACGCTGCTGAACCTCGACTCGCACCGTCGGTTTGTTCTTTTGAATCTGGCATGGCAGAACGCGGCTGTCAGCGGCGACGGCGCGCTTGCCCTCCGGGCCGCGGAGGACCTGACCGTGCAGTTTCGCTGGGATCCGATGAAGGCCAAGCTTCAAACCATCGAGCTTCTGGCAAAGTCCTACCGCGGCCGCGAGAATTCCCGCAACGAAATAATCGCGACATTAATGAGTCAGCGCGACAAAGAAGAGGCCGCATTGGAGAGGCAGCGCGACAGAGAAAAGGCCGCGGCGAGCGCCTGGCCCCTGATGGCTTTCGTGGAAGAAGTGATGGGCGAGCGCGAGTACTATAACGCTCAGCAAGTCTGCAAATTAGCGGGCGATTTCAGTTACGAATCGTGGGACCAGCAAGCCCGTGAACGCTTCGCCACCCTGTCGGCACGGGTCGAGAAGGCCGTCGCCGAGCAGGCTGCTTTCCCGGAAGCGTTGGCATCGCTGGCAGAGAAAGCCCACGATCCGGAAGCCTCTTGGGTCGCAGGGCGCCACCTTTGCCTGGTCTTGGACAAGTGGCACGAGGGCCTTCCTTACCTGGCTCACGTCGCCGACAAGGACATTCGCGGCGCGGCGCTGCTCGAACTCGACCCCGCGCCGAAGAAGCCCCAGCAGCAAATCCTCTTGGGCGAAAAGTGGCGCCGTGCATCCCAATCCCACGAAGGGATGGAGCGGGAATGCCTGATGCTCCGCGCCATCCTCTGGCACCGACGGGCCCGGTCCCGACTCGACGAGGGCCCGGTTCGAGGCAAGCTGGACCAGCGTCTGGAGGAGATGCTCCAGGAAATCGACCGACTCGCCGCGCTCCCACGCGTCTTTCCGCTGATCTATCCGCTGAGCAGGGTCGGGTACTGGAACCCCAAATTCGTCGCGCAGGAGCCGACAGTCCTGCACTGGGACATCACTCCTTTCGTCACTCTTTCAGGAAGATACGCAGTATGGCTCCAATGCGGCAACGGCGCTCATCCCCTGCGGGTCGAGTGGGTGGTTCTCGGGCAGGACGGGAAAGACGGGAAGGAAATCAGCCGACACGTCAATCCTTCGGTCGCGGAGGGCGGCAAAGCGTGGCCTCAGTATACGATCGCGCTGGAGACTCCTGAGCCCGGCAAGCAATACGGCCTCTACGCTCGCGTCGAGGCAACCGGCACGGCCCCGCACGGCTGTGTGCGGATGAAATACCTGGGTCCGCAGACGCCGGCTCCGTCGGCGCCCGGAGCGAGCGACACAAAACCTTAGCGTCAGGCTTCGACGACCACGAATTCGCAGCCCGCGTCGGTCCAGGTATCGGGCGGCATTCGCTCCAAGGCGAGGCCCGCGCTTCTTAGACGTTCGATGGCCTTGTCGGCGCGGCCTTGCGGATCCAACAGGGCAAAGGGCCCGACTCCGGCGAACACGTCGAGCGGCTGGAGCGTGAACAGGGCCCGAATCCGCTCGATTCCCGGCGGGCTCCCGACGACCCACTCCCGGCTCTCGTCCGGTCCGTTCAGCCCCACCGGCGCGCCGGTCCGCAGCCGGTAGTTCTCCAACAGCACGTACACCTGCCCGCTCGTGCCCAGGTCGAGCAAGGTGAGATAACAGTCGCGGTCGGTCTGGGCGTTGAGCGTGAACCGCTCGCCGATGCGAAACCAATCGCGGCTGGTCCGCGGCACGGTGACGATGTCCCGGCTGGTGGGCCGGTTGCTGCGATCGGTCCAAATCCTGCCCGAGAAGGTAGGCCGGGGCTGCGCGACGCGGTTGATGGCGTGGACGAGCGCCTCGGGCTGACGCGACGAGTCGACCTGCTTCGCCTTTTGCGTAAAGGCGTCCTGGCGAACCGCCTCAGCGCAGAGTTTGCAGTGCCCCGGCACACTCTCGTCCTCGTGTTTGCGGCAGACCGTCTTGCGGCAGCGGGAGCAGGCAAGCCCCTGGTCGGCCGCGACCGGGCGCCCGCACTGGCCGAACCCGCACGCCGTGCGCTGCTCCGCACCCGCCGGACGCAGGGCAATCGGCTCCCAGCGGCACTCCGGCGCGGAAGCGGCCTCGTTCCCGAGGCCGAAACTCAACAGGTCCTTCACGTCGCTGCCGTACATCTCCTTGAGCTGCGAGAAATCGAGATGGATTCCGCCTTCGATGCGGACGCCCGCGCCCTGGCGGTGTCCCTCTTCGTCGATCCGCACGAAGAAACTGCGGTCCGGGCACTCGAACGCCACGCCCTCTTCGGGCTTGCCGGCGGGGGTGACGACCACCCGCAGCGTCTCGACGGGCAGGTCGCCCGCGATGCCCGGCCGAAAAGGGAAGCTCAGCACCAATGGCTCGCCCCGCCGGCCCAACCGGCAGTATTGCTCCAGTTCGCTCGGCTCCTGCTCCACGTACTTGCCGCGCCCGTGCAGCAGGAGCCGCACGGTCACGTCGCAGTCCGCGTCGGCCACGCGGGTCGCGCGCAGGCGAAGCTGGCACAGGCTGCCCCGCACGTGAGGCCGATGCGTCTCCACCTCGAGCACGACCTCCGCCGATGCGCCGAGCGGGCGCCCGCACTCGCTGCAAAACGACGCCCCCGGTTCGGGCACGGCTCCGCAATGACCGCACGCCAGGTCCATTGCGACTCTCCTTCACTGGAAGAACCGGTGTCCGCAATTGTCGCAGAACTTCGATCCGCTGGGGATCTGACGGTGGCAGGTCGGGCAGACGACTTGCGGACCCTGTTGCACAGGGCCGGGGGCGCCGGCCTTCGCGGCCGCCACGTCGGCCAGGCGGTCCATGCTTTGCCCGGCCATGGCCTGCACATCGCGGGCGTGCTCGCGCTCCTTGGCCGCCGCGGCTCCGGCCACCCGCTCCATCGAGCCCATCGCCTTTTCCATGACCCGCTCCAGCCGGTCGGCTTCGGATTCCTTGCCGGCGAGGATTTTTTCGTACAGGGCCTTGACCTCGGCGCTTGCCCCGGCCTGGACCTGGGCCTTGGCACGCTCGGCAATCGCCGCCGCCACCTGCGGCGAGTCCTTGGCCACCAGGGCCAGGATCTGGTCCGGGCTAAGGTCCTTCATCACCTCGGTTTTCTTCAGATCCGCCGCCAGCCGAGTCTGCTCCGCCTCGGAAAGGGCATGAATCCGCTCCAGCTCCCGCTTCGCCTCACGGTCCTTGGCCTCTTGCTCGCGGGCGATCCGCTGGGACTCCTCTTCGTGATCCAGCGCGACCTTCTTCTCGCGCAACCGCATACCCAATTCTGCCTTGCGTTCGACGATACGCACGTCGGCCTCGGCCTCGGCGATTCGCTCGTCGCGGCGGCCCTCGGCAACGCGTCGCTCGTGTTGTACCTTCTCCCAGTCGGCCTCCTGCCGGGCACGGAGATCATCCCGCCCGTACCGGATGCGGTTCTCCAACTCCGCGTCGGAAAGGGCGTGACGCTGGCGGAGCACGGCCAAGTCGTGCTCCAGATCGAGCTTCTCCAGCATGTGCCTCCGCGCCACATCCGCGTCTTCCCGCTTCTCGGTGAAGGTGCGCCGCAGTTCCTCCATTTCGTCGGCGCGGACGAGGTCCTTGAGGCCCAGCTCGTGCTCGGTCTGACGCACGAAATCTTCGAGCTCCTTCGCCGACGAGAACTGATTCATGCGGTCCGCGGTGAGCGTTTCGCGCAGCCGGCGGTTGAGCGCTGCCCGGCGATCGGCGTCGTCGGCCCCTGCCTCGGCGAGGCAGGTTTCGCCGCGGCGATCGCGAAGGGCTTCGTAGGATCGGCACGCCACGTGCAACGACCTGAGCGCCACAAGCTCCAGGCCGCTGCGCCGCAGGGCAGGCTCGATCCGCTGTCGCAGGTCGTTTTCCAGCGCGGCCTTCCACTGTGGATCGGCATTGAGATCGGCAAGCGATGCCTCTTGGACGCGGGCCCGAACCGTGTCGGCGCACGCGCTGCGCACCAGGTCGGCCACCGCGGCCTTGGGGAGGCTCTCCCGGCCGTGCACCAGGTTGGTGAAAAAGGAGAGCGGGTCGGCCACGCGCACCACGACCTCGGCCGTCAGGTCGGCAACGACCTCTTCCCGGGTGCGGAGGTCCCGGTACTCAAGCCCCAGCGCGGTGTCGCCCGCGTCGACGAGGATCGCGCTCGCCGGCGCGGCGAGGTTGAGTCGGGCCGGCAGCCGGGCCAGGTCATAGTTCCCGGCGGAGACCACCGCGGCCAGCGCGCCGCGTTGAAACACGAGGGCCTGCGTGCCCGGCTCGACCACCAGACGCCGCCGGAACAGCCCGCGAAGGTCGGCGGCTTCGATCCGGCGGGCGAACTCGTCGCCGGAGCGACTCCAACGGTTCAGGGCGTCGACCGGCGCCGGCTCGTCGTCGCTGCGGCCCGCGGAAGCGCCGCAATGGCTACACAACTTGGCGTCGGCCTTCAAGGGCTTACCGCAGGCGGCACACGTGCCCTGGCTGGAGGGAATGGGTCGGCCGCAGTGCGGACAAAAGGCCGCGCCCCAGCGGACCTCCTTGCCGCAATCGAAATGGGGACACTGGCGGGAGAGAATGCCCATAGTCTCGTGCCTTTCACTGAGAAACGCTGAAGGACGGCCTGGAAAGGCCGTCTTACACGATTTCTTCCATCTTGTCGAGCACCACCCAGTTGTATGCCAAGGCCGTGACCGCAGCCGCAACCAGCAGCAGGGCCGCCCAACCACGTTCCAGTTGGAAGCCCATCATGGCGTATGCGGCCGCGGTCCCCACGAAGGCGAGTCCCAAGAGCAACCCCAAGTTCACCGCGTTCGACTGGCGAGCCAAGGCTCGATGAAGCCACGGCGCCAGCGCCAAGGGGAGCAGCAGGACCAGCGCCAGCCACGCCACCAATCGTATCGGCCAGGCGTAACTGGTGACCCTCGCGGCCGCCTGCGATCGCCCGCGATCGTGTACGACCTCGGCAGTCAGGCTCACCGGTTGTGATGGCTCGCGGGTCTCAACCAAGATCGCCTCCAGGACGGCTTCATCCCGATCGGTTCGGGCGGCCAGGCTGCGCACGCGGCCGGCCACCAAGTACTCGCTGTCGAGCCGACTGCCGGCCGCCGTGACGGCCGCCTCGAGGGCCAGTTCGTCGTTTTCGATGCCCAGCTCGCGCTTCACGTTTTCCCAGAGGGATGCCGGACGGACCGCGTATCGACCCGCGCGATCGATCGCCCGGCGCACGGCTTCCGTCACCACGCCCGTGGGATCGCTTTCGAACCGGGCCACGACCAACGAGGGCCTTCCCGACGGCGCCGCGGGCAATCGCTCGGCAAGCTGCCGGGCTGCGTCCTCGACCAGGGCTCGGCGGGCAGGATCGAGCGGCAACGGACGGGAGCGGACCAGCATCCACCCTTGCGCGATCACGACCAGCACCACACCCAGCCGGGCCAACCCCGTGCCGGCGCGAATCAGTCGGCCGAGCCATCTGAACATGCTGTATGCTCCCCTACGGCTCCCTGCGCATTTCTTCCTCGATCCGCCGCAGCCCGTCGGAGATCTGTCCGTCGTCGCCGGAGGCCTCGTCGGCAGCGGCCTCGGTGACCATCTGGTGGGCCAGTTCGCCGAGCTTCCGCTCGTCGAGATCGCGGGCGTCGAAGAGACTGCCGGCACTGGTTTCCATGGCCACCGAGAGGACTTCTTCGAGGGCCTCCGACTTCTCCACGGCGCGGGCCATTTTGGCCTGCACGTCGGCCACTTGCTCCGGCGTGGCGCCGCGGAGGATCGAGTTGGTCATCGCCAAAATGCTCTTCAGAAAATCGCCGGTGGCGGCGACCTCGTCGCGGCGCACGCCGAGCGTCTCCAGTTGCAGCAAGTACCGCTCCCAGCGGCTGACGTGCTCGCGAGCGCGCAGGACCGCCGCGGCCAGTTGCTCGAATTGCTCGCGGTCGCCCAGGCGGAGGGCCTGCTTGCCCAGTTGCCAGTAGCGCTGCTGCACCTCGCGGGCACTGCGCATGAACCGCTGGATGCGCGTGATCCCCTGGCGGATTTGGATTTTCGCCTCCAGCTCCCGCTGCTGCCTCGATTTGAACAGTCCCATGGTCCGGTCATCTCCGATCCTTAGTAGCAGGCACACTCCGTGTGCCGTCCGCCGGCTACGGCACACGGAGTGTGCCTACTACTTTGCGCACAACGACTCATACCGCTTCAAGGTCTCCGGCGGCGTATCGGGCCGCAGTTTGGCCAGCGCCGACTCGAAGTCGTCCCAGCGGAGCGGGCGCGTGGCAAGCTGGTACTTGCTCAGATCGGCGTCGCCGCGGGCGACCCGCTCGACGAGCTTCGGGTTGGCGTCGCCGATCATCGTTTCCACGGCCACGGCGGCCAGGTGGGCGAGCTGCCGACCGCTCAGCCCCTCCGACCGCGCCACGAGGCTCTCCAAAGGGAAGCTCAGCGTGTGTCCCCTCCGCGTCAAATGAATTTCCAGGATTTGCCGTCGAGCAGCAGGATCGGGAAGGGGCACGTAAACGCGGCGTCCGAAACGGCTCAGCGCCGCCGGGTCCATGAGCCAGGGGGTGTTGGTCGCGCCCAGGGTGAACACGGGCGGGCCGTCTCCGCTGGCAGCGACCCCGCTCAGCTCGGCCAAGAGCGTGGAGAGGACCTGGCGCTCGGCAGCGCCGGAGGAAAGCTCTCGCGAAGCGAACAGGGCATCGAGCTCGTCGATGAAGACCAGCGAGGGGGCCCGCTGGCGCGCGACCGCGTAGAGCGTGGCAACCAGCCGGGCCGATTCGCCAAACCACTTGGAGAGCACGGCCGCCGCGCCGACGTTGAAGAACGTGGCGCCCAGCCCGCGGGAAGCGGCCGCCGCCAGGAGCGACTTGCCCGTCCCCGGCGGACCGAACAACAGGATGTTGCGAATCGGGTCGATCCGCACGCCGGGCGGTTTCTCGGCCACGGCCAGCCCAAAGGCCAACTGGATCTGCCGCTTCGTCTCCTCCAGGCCGCCGATGTCCTCCCATCCCACCGCGGCCCGCATGATGAGGGCCTCGACCTGGCCTCGGAGCTCCTGGTCGCCAGACGCGGGTTGTGGGATTGGGCCGGACGGCGGCGCAGGTCGTTGCTCCGAGAGGCGCTGAGCGAGGCTTTCCAGGTTGCGTACACGGGCCGTTCGCCGCGATCGTTCGGCGGGGCTGACCGCGTACTGGGCATACGCCCGTGCCAGCCCCGCCGCCTCGCGGTAGACGGAGGCGGCTCGTCCCGCCTCCCCGCCGGCGCGAAGCTCATCGGCCCGCCGGAGGGTCTTGCGAAGCGACTCGTCGATGCTGCGGCTCAAGTCAACGTTCATCGCACTCCTCTCGTAGCTTGGCTCTCCAGAGCCGAGCAAATACGGTCAACATCGCGGAAAAATCGCTCGGCTCTGGAGAGCCAAGCTACGGAGAGAGGACCTTTTCGACGCGCTGGGCCGCCTCGGCAACGCCCTCCGGCCGGCCGGCTTCTTCGGCGGCGCGGGCGTCTTCCATGGCGGCGACGATGGCTGCCAGGTCGGCATCCGGCTCGGCCTGCTCCGCGGCCTGCACCGCACCGTCCAGGGAGCCCAGCAGGCTGGTGAACTTCTCCATCTCGAACTGGCCTGCCACGGAGGCCCGCTCGACGTAGGCCGTCAGCTCCTCGACCGACATTCGAGAGATCACCGAGCCGACTGTGAGCTGCTGCAAGAGCGACATATTCTCCTTGATCTGCAAGAGCCCGTCGACGATCCGCAGGTGCTTGTGGAAGAACGCGAGCTGCTGGCCTTTGGCGCGGGCGGCGCTATCGAGCTGCTTGATCTTCCGCGCCAGGGCCAGCCGCTGCCGCGAGCTCGGGTCGTCCTTGCCCTTCATGAATGACTCGTGTTTGCGGGCTTCCAGCTCGTCGGTCTCGCGGCTGACGCGCCGCTCCAACTGCTCCAGGCGGATCTTTTCGTGCTTCAGCTCGTCGATCGTGAGCCGGTCGATGCCCTTGGGGCTGCCCAGCAAATTCCGCAGACGGTCAAGCAGCAACATCGCAACGCTCCTGCATCCGCAAACTTCCGAAGTCTTCGAGACTTCGGAAGTTTTGTTACCCCTTCTTATACAACACCGTGCCGACGTCTTTCATCGACTCGCAGACGCACAGGCCCTCGGCCGCGAGGATGCGGCAGACCTGGTCCGCTGCCTTGCGGCTGATCCCCAGTTGCTCCACGAGCGTCGCCAGGGCAATCGAAGCGTGCTCGGCGAAATGCCGCCCGATCCATTGCCGCGCCCGCTCCAGCACGGCCGCGCTGACGTCGGCAGAGAACGCCTCGCGCCATGCCGCCAGACGCTCATCCGTTTCCGCCCAGCGGAAACGCGCTCGATCGCGGTCGTAGAGCACGACGCTCACCAGCCGGTCGCGGAAGGGCCGCGGCCCCGCGCCGCTGGCCATCTGGAGGGCCTCGTCCGTCCATCCGGTCGGGCTGGCGAGGATGACCAAACGCCACGTTTTTTCGTCGGCCGCCTGGCGCGCGATCCGATTGAGCAACGACTCCAGTTCCGTCGCGGCGACCGGCTGATCGTCGTAACCTTCGGCGGCGAAGCGGCCGGCGTGCAGCACGCTTCGGGCCTCGACCACCACGCGGGCCGTGGTTTTCCACAGCCCGCGCTGCCGCACCTCGTACACCATTCGGTCCCCCGACGGGCCGTGAATTCCCGCACGGCGCGACGCGTCCGACACGGCCCCGGCCGCGCTCGAGTCGTCATCCGCGGCCCTTCGGGTGCGCCGCTGGGAAAAGTCGCCCACGGAAATCACGGCCTGCCGCACCGGGTCCACCACCTCGGAGACCTCCGCGAGCGCGTTCTCCACGACACGGAAAAACGTCTCCTCGGCCAATTCCGCATCCGCAGCGGAAACGGCGGGCAGGGTGGCGGCCTGCGCGGGGGCTGGCTTCTGCTCGACCACTTCGGCAGGATCGCGGGGCAAGTCGCGGGCAACCGGCGGCGGGCTGGCCGCTGGCGCCGCATGCGCGCGGCAGCGCCGCACCTTCCCCGCTCGCCAACAGGCAGAGCATATCGATGCCCCGCAGACCTCGCAGGTCCCCGCACTGCTGAGCTTTGAGAGCATGGGCTTGCCGCACGCCGCGCAGCGGTCGAACGACGCATTCCCACTCGGCCGTCCCGCCTCAACGGCGCGAACTCGCTGTTCGGGCACTCCGGGAGTCTGAAGCGGCAGGGTGGCATCGTGTCCGGCCAGGTACGCGTCGATGGCCTGAATGAAGTCCTCGGCCGTCTGGTACCGCTGCTGACGCTCGCGCGCCATGGCGCGGCGGATCATGTCGCCCAGCCGGCGCGGCACCGCGGGGTTGAGCTGGCAGGCGTCGGGCGGATCCTCCTCGCGGATCCGCCGGATCACGACGTACGGATCCGATCCCGCAAACGGCACCGCCCCCACGAGCATCTCGAACAGCATCGTCCCCACGGAGAACAAGTCGCTCCGGCCGTCGAGGTCGCGCGTCCCGGCAGCCTGCTCAGGCGACATGTAGCTCGGGCTCCCCAGGACGGTTCCCTCCATGGTCTGTTGGCAGGCATCGGCCATGCCGCGGGCCAGCCCGAAGTCGGCCAGCTTCGCCGTCCCCGTGGCGTCTTCCAGGATCACGTTGCCCGGCTTGACGTCGCGATGGATCACGCCTTGCGCGTGCGCGTGGCCCAGGCCGGCGAGGACCTGGCGACACAGGGCCAGCGCCGCCGGCGGGTCGAGGCGGCCCTCTTCGGCGATCCGCGAGGCCAGCGAGCGGCCCTCGACGTACTCCATGTCGATATAGGGCATATCGTTCTCGATCCCCACCGAGTGTACCGCCACCACGCTCGGGTGCTTGAGTTTGGCCGCGGCGCGGGCCTCGCGGAGAAAGCGTTCGCGGGCTTCGGGGTCGTGGAGCCGCGAGGGGGCCATGAGCTTGAGGGCCACGGTCCGCTGGAGCGTTCGGTCGACGGCCTGGAGCACGACGCCCATCGCCCCCATGCCCACCAGCGCGATCACGTCGTAGGAGCCTAAGCTGGCGATGTACTTCGGGTCTTGGGGCAAGTCCAACAACAGGCCGCCGGCCACGACAACCCGGTCGCCGCGGACCTCCACGTGCGGAAATCGTGGGAAGTGCGCGGCGCGGATGGCCTCGAAATCGGCGTCGTGGGCCGGAGCGTCCTGGCCGATCAAGGCGGCCAGCTCGTCGGTCGGCCCCATGGCCTCGTCGAAGCGCTTTCGGCAAAGGGCGCAGCCGTCGAGGTGTTTCTGCACCTGGGCCTCTTCGTAAGCCCTGGCCAGTCCGGCCGCCACGCGGGTCAGGACGTCGGGTGAGGGGCACTGCGGGGAATGAGCCGACTGGGGTTCAGACATCGATCTGCTCCACCGCTTCACGGAGCTTGGCCAGCACGCGCGACTTGCCCACGTACACGTTGCCGACGGTCGTCTGCAATTGTTCCGCAACCGTTTCCGGCGGGATCCCGTTGAGCACCGAGCGGCGGAAGGCCTCCCACGTGAGCGGCTGCACGGCCGCGCGCACCCGCTTCATGGCGATCTCCAACACCCGGCGCCGATGCTCCTCCTCCACCCACGCCTCCACGGCCTGGCCGGAATCGGCAATCCCGGCGACGATCCGAACGTTGTCCGACCCGCCCGGCGCCGACGGCTTGCGGGCCTGTCCGTGGAAGTGGCGATACGCGCGGTGGCGGGCGACCGTGCTGAGCCAAGCGCGGAACGACTTGCTCGGATCGTACTCGAACGGCTTGCGCGCGATGCGGTTCATCACGATCTGCATCACATCCTGCTGCAAGTCGAGGGCGTCCTGGTACGCCACGCCCATCCGCAACAGGACCCGCAACACCAGCGGCCCATACAACTCCACGAACTCCTGCCAACTCGCCTGGTCGCCGAGATTCCGCACGCGCAACAAGAGACTGGGCCGAGTTCTTTCCACCCCGGGCGCCTTCCAGCCGTTCGGGCGAGTTGCTCTCAGAGGCTGCCCGGAAACGGGGCCGGGCCCCCTACATCGTGTGCGAGGTCGAGCCCCGACACACAACCGGGAGCCAGTCCCCGTTTCCGAACCGTCTCTCACTTCCTTCCCGCAAAGCGCGATCATTCTAACCGACCCAGACCTGTATTTGCAGGGGGTGCGTTCACCTGCCGCTTCCGCGTCGGCACGTTCCGAAGAGCCATGCAACGATGACTAGCCCGGGAAGTGAAGAATCTTACACGAAAAACCTGGGAATGGCGTGGGAGCGGACTGCCCCCAGCGGCCGAGGAGCGGCAAGACAGGGGGGAGGCGAGACGCCGCCAAGCCAGAAGCAAGGAATCGCTCGCTCAGCGCTTTGATTTGCCGCGAGAAGATCGATACTTTTCGCTTAGCGCCCGGCGATTGAGGAAATGTGCGAACCAGGGGAGCGGGCCGAAGGACTTGGCTCTTTCCTTGTGGGCCGCGCCGAACAAGGGAAATGCGACCGCACCCAAAGCCCCGGCCGCGGCGCCAATCAACAGGCCCGACACCGCGCCCATGCCCGCGCTCAGGTACAACAGGATCAGCCATCCTCCCAGAAGGATCGATCCGATCGTGATGACCACCTTGTTGTCGCTTTCGTCCATCGCTTGGTCTCCTCGCGGTCCTGTTTACGATTGCAGGATCGCGCCCACCGCAATCCCACCGATCGCGCCGGCGACCAGCCCGCCGATCGGGCCTGCCAGCGCGCCGACAGCCAGACCGAGCACCGCGCCGGCAACCGCGCCGCCCACAACGCCGGCGAACATCGAGACGCGTCGGGCGGTCTGTTCATCCCGCTTCAGCAGGTCGCCGTCGCGCGCCGCAAGATACTCGCCCCGGAGTGCCCGATCGTCCGGACGAGCCGTAACCAGTTCCCGCAGCGATGGACCGACTGTCGCTCGCGCCTCCGCCGCGTGCGGGCCGTTGGGATAGGAACTCAAGTAGCTCCGGTAACCCTCTGGGCTCGGGGCCTGGTGGACCGCGTTCCAGGCCAATTCTTGCTGGTGGGCCTCGTGTTTGTCAAGCTGCTGGAGGAGTTTTTCCACGGAAGGATCGTGGGGAGCCAACTGGCGGAGCCGCTCTGCCTTGGGCCGCAGTCCCTCGTAATTCTTGCTGGCGATCTGGTCCTTGATCTCCTGGCGCAACTGGGCGATCGCCTGCATCGACGTCTGCGCTTGACCGAGCACATTCTTAGCGCGGTCGAGCAAATCAGCGAGTTCGGGGTTGTGGAAGGCGTAGGGAATCTCCTCCAGCAAGTTGACGGCCTCGGCGAACTTTCCCGCCTTCATCCATTCGTTCGCCTGCCGTATGGCCTCGTCGCGTTTCTTCTGCGCGGCGGCGTACTCCTGTTGTACGACCGGGAGCTCCATTTCGGCCCATTTGGAAAGCCCGCGCTGGTTAGGGTCCACCGACAAGGTCATGGCGCGCAGGGTGTTGATCGCCTCCTGATACCGCGACTCGGAACGCAGAGTGGCCACCCGATCGGCAACGGCCTGGGCCTCATCGTCTGCGGCCTTCTTGCTCTGGTCGGGGGCCTCGACCGCGGGCGCTTGCTTCAACCGCGAATCCAACCCCGCAAGCGCCTGCTCGAATTCCGCGGCGGTCTGATACCGCTTCTCCCGGTCCTTGTGCAGGGCCTTGGCCAACACGGTCCGCAAGACCTCGGGGACCTCGCTCTCCCGGAAAAAACGCGGATTCTGCCCCGACAGCGCAAACCACAGCGTCCCCCCCATCCCGTAAATGTCCGCCCGTTGGTCCACCTTCGACGCATCCACCTCCTGCTCCGGCGCCCCGTACCCAAGCGTCAACAACTGCGCCCCGGCCAGGGTGGCCCCCTCCTGCTGCGTGTTCACCTGCCGCGCCAGGCCGAAATCCGCCAGCTTCGGCTCCCAGTCCTCGTTGAAAAGGATGTTCGCCGGCTTGATGTCCCGGTGGATCACCCCACGCTTGTGCGCGTACTTCACCGCGCTGCAGAGCTTGATTCCCAGCCCCACGGTCTTGGCTAGGTCCAGCGCCCCCTTCGCCTTCACCAGCTCGTCCAGGTCCAGCGGCGGGTTGGGCGCCTCCGCAGGCCAATCGGCGCGCCCACCGGCCTCCGGACCCGCCACGTATTCCATGGCGATGTAGGGCCCCTCCGAGTCCTCGTCCATCGCGTAGACCTGCACGATGTGGAAGTGGGCTAACGATCCCACCGACTGGGCCTCAGTGTGGAACCGCTGCAAGAGCCGGCTATCCTCGGCGAACTGTTCCGACAAGCGCTTCAAGGCCACCCAGCGATTCAGGCGGACATCCTGGGCCAGGTTCACCGTGCCCATCCCGCCCTTGCCGATCAGGTGGACCACGCGATACTTGTCGCCGGTGCCGCCGCGCCGCTCGCCCTGGTCACCGGCGGCCGTGCTGCCGACGCCGCCATCGGCGAACGTCGCCCCGTACACGTTTTCCGGACCCGACGGCGGTTTGGCCGGCCGGGGCTGCGATCCGCTCTGGGGCGATTGTTGGCCGGCGTCGCTGATGGTGCGATCGTCCATGGGGATTCCTCCACTGGTTCTGTACTACGAACCTCAAATTCAGGGTTCGGGGTTCGGGGGTCGGGATTCCCGTTCAAGCGTCTCCTCCGAGTCCTGAACCCTGAACCCCGAACCCTTTCTAGGGTTGTCCTTCCTGCGGATCCGGGGGCTGTCCCTGCGGCGCCACGTTGATGACCTGCTGCGGGCCGGTCACCTTGGCAAGCTCCTTGGCCGACTGGTACTGTCCCCACTGCTTCACCGCTTCCTGGAGCAACGCGGTGTACTGCTCGTTGTTGCTGGCGTACGATTTGGACAGCTCGTCGCGGAATTTCTCCTGCATTTGGAACTGCTCCCGCTGGTTTCCGGCCTGCACGCTGGCGGCGTAGGCGGCGGCCAGTTGCGGATTCTCGGCCAGGGCGATGGTGAGCACGGAATCGGGAGGGAGGTTGGCGTATTCCCTCAACATGCGGATGCGGCGATTGAGCTGCGACTCCTGCTGTTCGTCTTGCAGCCTCAACGCCTGGCCGTGCATCTCCATGGCCAACCTCATCTTTTCCTTCTGCAACTCGAACCGGGCGTGTTCCGCCGCCGTGTTCATCTCGATCTCGTGCCGGCGGGCGGCGCCGTCCATTTCCAGTCGGCGCTGCAATTGCTCCGCGCGCAACAGGTCCTTGTCGCGATCCGTTTCGCGGGCCTCCTTGATCACATGCCGGTCCAGCGCGGCCTGATCCGAAGCCATCGACATCTCGGTCTCGGTTTCCACGTGAGAGACGTCCTGGGCCTCCGCGCTGTCCATGCGCCGCTGTTCGCGGCCGATCTCCAATTCTTCTTTGCGGTCGACGAGTTGCTCGCGCTGCAAGGCATTGTCGCCGCGGCGCTTGAGAAGCTCTTCGTAACGCGGACAGATGAAGCGAAACGCCGACACCCGCTCGATCTTTAGGCCGTACGTGTTGAACGTCGTCGACATGATCCTCTGAAGGTCGCCGGCCACGCGCTCGCGAACCTCGACGGTGTTGTACAAGCGCTCGGCTTTCTCGTTGCGCACGGCCTCGATCACCGCAGCGAGGAACTCCATGCGGATTTGCTCGTAGAATTCGGCCACGGTGACGGGGACGGGCTTGGCCAGGCTGGGGCCTTTGGCCCCGGCGCCAAAGAGAACCCGGCCGACCAACTCCATGGGAAATCCAAACAGCTTCCCCACCAGCCCGCCGTGTTTGGGTTGCTGGTCTTCCGCCATCCCCAGGGACTTCTTCTGATCCGGGCTGAGCTCCCGCAATTTCCGGTCGATGAACATCTGCAGCAGCCTCACGGGGTCGGCGCAGCGGAGAACGACCTGGGCCGTGGCCGCCCCGAGGAGGTTGTCGGCCGTGCGGATGCTCGAGCCCCGCAGCGCCGCCTCGACTTCAAAGGCCCATTTGGCCTCGTGCTCTTCGGAAAGCGTTTCAATGTCGGGGAGGAAGAACGTGGTTGCCAACGGCCCCTGTGCGACCGTGCAGAGGAACACCGGACGCATTTCCTTACCTGCCTCCAGGGCCAGCCCGAAGCTCTTGCCCAGCCCGCGCCGCGATACGTCGTACTCCCCCGCCTGCAGTACCGCCGTGCGGTGAATCTGGGACACCATGAACGTACACGTCCCGGGTTGGACCGCCAACTTCTTGATGTTCGGCAAGCTCCCATCGGGCAACTGGTCGGTGACCGTAATCAGGACCAAAGGGAGCTTCGCCATCTGCTCTTTGGAGGCCCTGGCCCGATTAAAGATGGCCCTCGCGTCAACCTCCTCGATCGGGTTATTCTGCGCGTGGAGCTCGGCGTGACAGTACATGCAGTAGCGGGCCTCGAACGTCATCTTCTGGCACTTGGGGCATTGGATCCGCTTCGATGCCGCACGGCTCGGCTTGGGATCGGTCACATCGGTGAGTGCTCCACCGCCGGACACCGCGGAGAGCGAACCGGCGGTGATGGAATCGCGCTCTAGCCGGGCCGAAGGCAGCTCGGCCAGACAGTGCGTGCAGTACCGGGCCTCGGCCGTCATCTTGTTGCACGAAGGGCACTTGATTTGCTTGGGCATCGCAAAATCCTTAACTCGCTGCGGGAGTCGAAGTCATGTTGGGAGCCAGATATTGTGCGTCATCCACGGGAGTGGGCAGGATCTGCCAAACGATCCGGTGGCGACCGCCGAGCACGCACGCTTGCTGCGGAGCCAAGATCTGCCAGGCCCCGTCCGATGAACACGCCAACAACTCGGGGCCGCGCTGGGGGTCCCGTTGCCAGGCTAGCCACAACACCGGCGCTTGATTTCCGGGCGGCACAAACGCCACGGGGAACCGGCCGTCGGTCAAGAGGTAACTGAGTTGTTCCGCGAGCGTATCGTTTCGGTACAGCCATAAGGTGTGTACGTGGCCGTCACACGCCTGGAGCCGCACCTGAAAGGGCACCACCTGGGCCGGCTCCAGCCGGTCGTCATCGGCCAGCAGGCACGGCGCCGCTCTGGGCAGTCGCTCCCCGTTCACCCAGGTGCCGTTCGTGCTCCGGTCGGCGGCCCAGGCGCGGTCATCGCGCAGCTCCAGCGAGGCGTGACACCGCGACAAGCGGCCGTGTTGATGGGCGTCATAGGGCGAGGGGCGAAGCCACCAGGCGACGGCCGGATCTCCGCCCCGGCCGAGACTTGCCGACGCTCCGCACACTGCCGAGATTGCATGCCGCAGGCCCGTGTGCTGATCGTATACCCATACCGCCGCTTGCGCGCGGGCCCCGGCGGGCCAGCCGTGCTCCGACGCAGAGGCCGGCACGTTCCAACCGGCGGGCTCAGGACACGCGCCGGCCAGGCGACGGATGAAGGCATGGTCGGGTTGCAGCTCCAGGGGCTGCCAGCCGCCCGCACTGCCCAATCCACCGAGGCCCAGGTCAAACCCCTGGGGGCCCGACATCGGCGGAGCGCCCCCCACGATAAACACGTCGCCGCCCGCGTGAATCTCCTTCTTCTCCTCGTCCTCGATATTGATCACCCAAGAGGCGGTCCAGCGTCCCAGCGGCAAATTGGCAGGCGTCTTGACCGTCAGGACGAACCGCAGGGAATCGGCCCCCGCCCATTTCGGCACGAACCGCAGGGCCTGGAACTCCTGCATCTGGCCGGAGATCAGCCTGGTTTGAAACGCCCCAGGCGCAGACAACAACTCGGAGCCGACGTTCAACTCCACCACCGATTCCGACGAAAGATGCTCGCCGCGCACGCGAACACGAAGCAGGCTTTGCTGGTTCTTCCGGTATTTGCCGGATGCTTCGACTTCCACGCACACCGGTCCGCCGCCAACGCCGAGGGTGGGGATCGTCAGCGGGCCGGCAAACCCGCCGGGGATCGACGGCATGGCGGGCATCGGCGGCATGGTCGGCATCGTCCCTGGGCCAGCGCCCGGTTGCACGACCGGGCGCCCGGCGGATTGCACAGGCAGACGATTCGCCGCTGCCGACGCCTCGCTCGTGGACTGGGGGGCGTCTCCGGCTTGGAATAGGGTAAGCATCTCCTCGTACTTGCCGGTCGACTGAGGCGATTGAGGCAACTGGGGCGTCGTCTTCCGCGGTGGGGCCGCCGCCGTGGCCGAGTCCCCGGAAAACAGGGACAGCATCTGATCGAAAACCTTGCTCTGGCCGGCTCCCTGGGATAGCCCTTCGGATGGTCCCGCGGCGGCAGGTTGCGGATCGGCGGCCGCCGGCTTAGAGAGCGCATCCCGCGACGGCCCTTCGACCGCGTCTCCGCAAGAGGGGCAGAAGCTGACGTCAGGGGGGAAGGTGAGCGTGCATTCCGCTTTCCGACAGAACGCGACCCCTTCGCCACAGGCCGGACATTGCCCCGCACCGAAGGGGACGGGACTGCCGCAAGCATAACATTCGTACTCTTGTCCGCTCACTGCGACCGCTCCTCCACGTCACAGATCAGCCGCACGCCCAGGTCCCCGGCCCGGGTGCGCTTGCACATCGACAGCCTCGCAGAGACCCGCAATTCCGCGGGCGACCGGGATCGCCAACTCCCGCCTCGCACCGTGCGGGCCTCTCCGCTCAAAACGCCACCGGCGCTCATGACTGTCCCGGGGGCGATCGGCCCATAGGCGCTGCTCGTCCACTCCCAGACATTGCCCAACACGTCGATCAGCCCCCACGGATTGGCCCGCGATGGATCGGCGGGCCGGGGCCCGTCGCCAGCGAACACAGCGGGAGGACACGGGCCGAGCGGCTTCGCGGGGCCTGCTTCGGCCGCGGACGGGTCGCGGTCCGAGCCAACGGGTCGAGAACCGGCGCCGGTCGCCCACCAGGACGAACCGCTCGTCCCGGCACGCGCCATGTACTCCCATTCGGCCTCGGTGGGCAATCGGTACCGGCGACCGTCCAGACTGTGCATCCAGGCGCAAAGCACCTCGGCATCGGCGAGGCTGAGGTCGACGGCCGGCAGGCCGTCCGCGGCCACTGTCCCCCGGCACTGCGACGCAAACGAGCGGTCGCGCCTCAGCGCGTCCTCGGCCGGGTCGCAATCCACCGACAAGGAGTCGAGGAAACGCCGCACCACGGCGACGGTCAGCGGAAACTCCGCGGCCCAGAGATCTTGCTCGATGGCCATCTTCAGCCGCGGCAGCTCGTCGGCCCGCGCACTCCCGTCCCCGGGCGATGCTCCGAACACGAACGCCCCGCGACGAATGAGGTGAAATCGAATCCCCAGCGCATTGGTCCATGGCGACTTGACCGCCTCAACCTGCTCGCGCTGGCTCGGCCGGGACCGCTGCTCAGTGGCAATCGCTCCTGAGGGCGCCGCCACGGAATCCGAAGCCGGTGAACGAAGTGGAACCGTACCGACACGTAGGTCAGGCTTTCCATGACGAACGTAAACTTCCGAAGTCTTCGAGACTTCGGAAGTTTGTGGATGGGCTCCAAGTGGAACCGCACCTACGTGCTTGAACCGCAGGCGCACGGGCTGACCGTGGACTTCCACGTAGGGGCGTTGCGCTTCGGCCTCAGGTAGCTCGCGCCACGCGCTACTGTGCATCCGCTCCCCCACTGCCTCGCTGAGGTCGGTGACGGCCAACTCGCCCCCCTGGAATTCGCGCAAGTATCCGAGAAGGTGATAACAGAACCAACCGTGACCGGCGACGGGGTATTCGTACGACCGCTGCCCTTCCCAACAGGCACTGATCACCGAGCGAAGCTGGCGCCGATGGCCACCGACATCCGCCCGCGCGCGATCGTCCTTGGCCAAGGCGCGAATGTCGCGAGCCATGGCCGCATTCAGCGCGTCGCTCTCAACGCTCCGCGCCAGCGCGCGGGCATCGTTTCGACATGCATCCAGAATCACCAGTTGTTGTCCCGCGCTCAGATGGCGCGTGTAATCGCGGAGGATTTCCAGCGAAATGGCGGTGTCGCGCAAGAGCAACTCGGAGGCCGGCTCCGAGTCTGCGGTCAGCAGGTAGGTTCCCTCACCCAGCGAAAATCCATGGCCGGCAAAATAGAGAAGGAAGGTATCTTCGGGGCCCATGGGCGCCTTCGAGAACTTGTCGAGGGTGCGAAGCACCTCGGGCCTCCGCGGGACTTCGGCGCCGGGACGTGCCGGCGACGTGAGCATCAAGCACCGATCGTCGTCGAGGTCCATTCGCTGGCTCAACAACTCCCGCACCGCGAGCACGTCGGCCACAGCGAACTTGAGGGGCTGGACTGCTCGGCTCGCGTACTCGTTGACTCCGATCAACAGCACGTACAAGCGGCCACCAGTGCTCATCGGGGCTCCCTAGGGATGACGCGAGTCCGAACAACCTAATCCACGGAGCAATAAATGCCCCCCAATGGGCATAGGTACACTTGGTGGACCCCTTAGATGGGGCTCTTTGTATTATCTCCTCATCCAAAGTGTACTGCAATGCCCCGGCCATGCGGATCGAAATGCCTGTTGCCCGGTTTACTCCGCCGGTCGGATGCCGTTCATCCAATTAACAGGCTTGCGGACATCCCTTCGGAGTTAGCATAGCCACCCTCGCCGGCGTCCCTAACACAGGCGGGTCAAAGGGATTACACGGGTAAGACCCCTTCCCAAATCTTTACCAAGA
>CAYTJV010000046.1:0-8990 GCA_964438165.1 uncultured Planctomycetaceae bacterium
GGTTGGTCGAGGGTGGGTGATATGCCAGCGCCGTGGGCGGGCGATTCCATGAATCGGCTGACCTTGCCGGCCGATCGCAACAGGGCCTCGATCCGTTCACGAAGGGCCTCGTTGTCTTTGCAGGCCTCGTCGAGGTATTTCTCCCGTCGCTCGGACGTTCCGAGTTCCAAAGCAGCGGTAAAAACGTCGAGCTCGTCCACGGATCGTGATCTCCCAAAAAATCGCGGGCAAGAGTGCCCGTCAACCATCAGTGCGAAATCCGACCGCAAAACCTGCCACGGGGCGGGCAAGAATCCGAAAAATTCCCGCATGAGCGGTAGGACGCCCCCAGGCTTAGGGCCTATCCCGAAACTGCGGTGGGCAGTCGCAAACTTCCGAAGTCTTGGAGACTTCGGAAGTTTTGGGATTTTTGTACGGCTCCTTACTCGACCGAGCGTATTTCGTTGTGTAGCCAGGATTTTGCGTAAGTCCAATAACGATGAGCGGTTCGGACCGATATTCCCAAGGCCAAGGCGGCTTCGTCGAGAGTCAGACCGGCGAAGTACCGCAATTCGACCAGCTTTGCCACGGGCGGATTCTCTCGAGCCAGCTTCTCCAGCGCTTCGTCGATCGCCAAGACCTGTTCGGAGGTCTCCGGCTGGCTGATCCGATCCAGATTGGCTTCGCAGCGTTGAAACTCGCCACCCTGTTTGAGGGCGAGTTTTCGTCGGGCGTTCTCGACCAGAATCCGCCGCATGGCTTCAGCCGCCGCCCCAAAGAAGTGCCCCCGGCTGTTCCAGTGCTGTGCCTTTTGGACGGCCACCAGCCGCATGTACGCCTCATGCACCAGCGCGGTTGCCTGGAGCGTCTGGCCCGGGGCCTCTTGGGCCATCTTCTGGGCTGCCAGCTTCCGCAGCTCGTCGTAGACTAGCGGTAGGAGTTGCTCGGCGGCTCTGGAGTCGCCTTGCTCGATGGCGTTGAGGATCTGTGTGATGTCGGTCATGGCTGAAGCATCTCGAAGACGGGAAACCCCTCTCGCGTGGGCATTATAGGCGGCACAGCAAGGACTTTGACCACCCCTCTTGCTCAGGAAACTCCCTACGCGGGACTAGGGATAACTCCCGATCTCACATCTTCGTCGGCGCGGTAATCATCAAAGGAGCTAACACCGCGGCCGCGAACGCCGCCGAGCCGAAGCGAGGAAGAGGACATGCGCATTGGTAGATTATGGTTTGTGTTGCTGGTGGGAGGGCTATTGGGCGGACTCTTGGTGCTGTCGGTGGGGGGAATGCCTAGCCGAGTGGGCGTGTCGGGGGCTGCGGCCGACCAGGGCGCCAAGTACACCTGCTCGATGCACCCGCAGATTGTCATGGATCATGCCGACACCTGCCCGCTGTGCGGCATGGATCTCACTCCGGTGCGGTCAGAGGGGGGCGACGGGTGGGAGGAGGAGGACCCCAGCGTCCGTCTGGTCCTCAGTGAAGGGGCGCGGAAAATGGCCGACGTGGGCACGGTGGCGATCGGCCGGCGCGAGCTGTTCCAAGAGATCCGCACGGTCGGCAGGGTGGAAGTCGACGAGACCCGCGTGGCGAGCGTGAGCGCGGGCCTCAGCGGGCGCGTGGATCGGGTGTTCGCCGACTCCCCCGGAACGGCGGTTGGGCAGAATGCCCCCCTGCTGAGCGTTTTCAGCCCCGACGTGTACCCTGCCCAACAGCAGTTCCTCGTGGCCTACCGTCTGGAGCAGGTGCGGCAAGAACAGGCCCAGCAAGAGCCGACCCGGCAAGACCTGGGGCGCGATCTCCGCCTGAGCACCAGCGCCAGTCCGCGCCGCCGCCTGCAGCTCTGGGGCATGACCGACACACAACTCGATGAGCTGGGGCGCAGCAAGGAGGCCCAGGACCGCCTCACAATGTGTAGCCCGATTCGCGGCACGGTGATCGAGAAGAAGGTCCGCACCGGGCAGTATGTCAAGGAAGGCGACGTCTTGTTCACGATCGCCGACCTGAGCCAGGTCTGGCTGATCCTGGAGGTCTTCGAGCCGGAGTTGGGCTGCCTCCGGCCGGGGCAGCCGGTCCAGGCGACGCTGGAAAGCGAGCCGAGCCGGCCGGCCACGGGCACGGTGGGGCTGATCGAGGCGGTGCTCAACGAGGCGACGCGGACCGTTCGGGTGCGGGTGATCCTGGAGAATCGCGACGGGCGGTTCAAACCGGGGATGTACGCCCAGGCGATCTTGCGCGCGCCGATCCTGCCCAACGGCAACTCCGAACCGGCGATGTCCCACCCCACCGGCCTCGCCGTCCCCGCCGAGGCCGTGCTCACCACGGGCCGGCGGCAACTGGTGTACCGGGAAATCGAGGCGGGCAAGTACGAGTTAGTCGAACCGAAGCTCGGGCCGAGGGCGGGAGACTATTTTCCGGTGATCGCGGGGCTGAAAGAGCACGACCGCGTCGTCACGCGGGGCAGTTTCCTCCTCGACTCCCAGTTCCAGATCACCGGCAAGGCCAGCCTCCTTTATCCGGAGCGGACACCGGCCGGGCACGGCGATGGTTTCACGGCCAAACAGCGGGCAAACCTCGAGAGTTTCTCCGAAGCAGAGCGGAAAGAGATCTACGCTCAGAAGATCTGCCCGATAAGAGGGGCGAAACTCGCCGCCATGGGAAAGCCTTACAAGATGACGATCAACGGCCGCACCCTCTGGCTTTGCTGCAAGGGCTGCGAACGGGGCGTGAAGAAAGATCCCGAGGCGGCGTTTAAGAAAGTCCAGCCTTTGCAGCCGAAGGCGGAAATCTCAAAGTGATCTCAGCGCCAGAATCCCCACCGACCCCGCGTCGGTGGAAGCGGGTTTGGCCACTACGTGAGAGGAGCGTACGTCAACAAAATCCCCACCGACCCCGTGTCGGTGGAAGCGGGTTTGGCCACTACCCTGGCGGCTAGTTGCCAAACCCGTTCCCACCGGCACAGGGCCGGTGGGGAAGAGCAAAAACGGGCCGCGGCGAAAGCTGGCGTCGTGTCGCCGCCGTAGTTGCCAAACCCGTTCCCACCGGCACAGGGCCGGTGGGGAAGAGCAAAAACGGGCCGCGGCGAAAGCTGGCGTCGTGTCGCCGCCGTAGTTGTCAAACCCGTTCCCACCGGCACGGGGCCGGTGGGGAAGAGCGAAAAACCGGCCACGGCGGAAGTGCACACCGTACCTCCCGGCCACGGTTCCGTGGTAGGAATCCCTCATGTTAGTCAACGCTGTCATCCGCTGGTGCTTGAAGAACACGTTTCTGGTCGTGGTGGCCATGGCGGCCGTGTTGATCGGGGGCTGGTACGCCCTGACCAACACGCCGGTCGACGCCATCCCCGACATCGGCGAGAAACAGGTGATCGTGGTGGCCGACTGGCCGGGCCGCAGCCCACAAGACGTCGACAACCAGGTCACCTATCCGCTCACGGCCGCCCTGGTGGGCACGCCTGGCGTCAAAGCGGTCCGCGGGATGGCCGGCTTCGGCTTCTCGATGATCTTCGTGATCTTCCACGACGACGTGGATTACTATTGGGCCCGCAGCCGGCTGTTGGAGCGGTTGAACGTGGCCCGGCCGCAACTGCCCAGCGGGGTCGAGCCGGTGCTCGGGCCCGACGCCACGGCGCTGGGGCAGGTCTTCTGGTACACGGTGGAAGGCCAGGGCTTCGATCTGGCCGAGCTCCGCACGATCCAGGATTGGTACATCCGCTACCAGCTCAACTCCGTCGAAGGGGTCTCGGAGGTCGCCTCCGTCGGCGGCCACGTGAAGCAGTACCAGATCGACGTCGACCCGGTGAAGATGCGGGCCCACCGCGTCACGCTGCCCGAAGTCGCCGAAGCGGTGCGCAAGTCGAACATCGACGTGGGCGCGAAGGTGGTCGAGATCAACGGCGTCGAGTTCTTCGTGCGCGGGGTGGGCTTCGTCAAGAGCCCGCGCGACTTGGAGAACATCGTCCTCCGCAGCGAGGGGGGCACGCCGCTGTACCTGCGGAGCGTGGCCACGGTGAGCCTGGGGCCCGAGTTCCGCCGCGGAGCGCTGGACAAGGAAGGGGTCGAGGCCGTTGGCGGCGTGGTGACGATGCGCTACGGCGAGAACCCGCTCAAGGTCATCCAGCGCGTCAAAGAGAAGATTGCCCAGATCGGCCCGGGCCTGCCCGCCAAGACGCTCCCCGACGGGACCGCCTCCCAGGTCCGCATCGTCCCGTTCTACGATCGTACGGGGATCATCCGCGAGACCATCGCCACCCTGAGCGAGGCGCTGACCCAGGAGGCCATCGCCGCGGCCTTGGTGGTGTTCTTTTTCCTCCTCCACGTGCGCAGCTCGCTGGCGATCGTCAGCACGCTGCCGCTGTCGGTGGGCATCTCCTTCCTGGTGATGTATCTGCTGGGGATCGACTCGAACATCATGTCGCTGGCCGGACTGGCGATCGCCATCGGCGACGTGGCCGACATGGGCCTGATCATGACCGAGAACATCTACCGCCACGTGGCCGCCAACGACGGTTCCAAAACGCACTACCAGTGCGTCGAGGAGGGGGCCTTGGAGGTCGGCACGGCGATCGTCACCGCCGTCTCGAACACGATCGTCTCCTTCCTGCCGGTGCTCGCCCTCACCGACCAGGAACACAAGCTCTTCGCCCCGCTGGCCTACACCAAGACCTTCGCAATCACCGCGTCGGCGATCCTCGCCGTGACCGTGGTGCCGATGCTCTCGTACCACCTGCTCAAGCCGCTGCGGTGGAGCCGCCGTAAGAGTCTTGCCGCGGGCGCGATCGGGGGCGCGGCCATGGCGGCCGCGGCGGGCCTGGCCTTTCGCCGCTTCTTCCTCGGTTCCGAGGCCCCGGCGCTCCAGGGCTGGCTCATCGCCGGCGCGATCGGGCTGATGGCCTTCGTGCTCATCTACCGCATCGCCCGCGAAAGGCTTTTGCCGCTGGAGAAAAACGCCGTCTCGCGGGGCGTGCTTCGCGTTTACGTACCGGCGCTGCGGTGGGTGCTGGCCAACAAGGCGATTTTCCTTACGCTGCCGGCCTTCCTGATGCTCTTGGGCCTGACGATCTGGCTGGGCTGGGGGACGATTGCGTATCCGATCGAGGCCGGCCTGGCCCAAGTGGGCGTCGACGCCAACCAGTGGCAGCTCTGGGGCGATCTGAAACGCCGCTTACCCGGCCTGGGGCGCGAGTTTATGCCACCCTTGGACGAGGGATCGCTGCTCTACATGCCTTCGCTGGTGCCTGCCGGCTCCTTCTCCACGGTCCAGAAGGTGATGGCCACGCAGGACATGGCCATTCGCAGCGTACCCGAGGTGGAAAGCGTGGTGGGCAAACTGGGGCGCGTGGAATCGGCCCTCGATCCCGCCCCGCTGGGCATGATCGAGACGGTCGTGATGCTCAAGCCGAAGGACCAGTGGCGCACCGTGCCGGTCGAGCGATTCCATCGCGACTGGCCCAACTGGACCAAGCCCCCCTTGCGCTGGCTGTGGCCCGAAGAACGCGCTATCACGAAGAAGGAGATCCTCGAAGAACTTCGTCGCAAAACCGACATTCCCGGCGTCTTGCCCTCCTGGCTCCAGCCGATCCAGGCTCGAATCGTCATGCTCCAGAGCGGTTTTCGGGCGATGATGGGCGTGAAGATCTTCGGCGACGACCTGAAGAAAATCGAGGAGTTGGCTATCCAAATCGAGAAGATCCTCAAGGACGTGCCTGGCGCGACCGACGTGGTATCGGATCGGATCGTGGGCAAGCCGTACCTCGAATTCCGCATCGACCGGGAGAAGATCGCCCGCTACGGCGTCAACATCCGCGACGTGCAGGACGTGATCGAGACGGCCATTGGCGGCGAGAACCTCGCCACCACGGTCGAGGGGCGCGAGCGCTACCCGATCCGCGTCCGCTACCCGCGCGAGCTTCGCGACAGCCTTGAAGACCTGGAGCGGATCCTCGTGCCCGCCGGCAACGGCTCGCAGGTGCCGATCTCGCAGGTGGCCGAGATCCATTACACGCTCGGCCCCCAGGAGATCAAGAGCGAGAATACGCTGCTGGTCGGCTACGTGACCCTCAACACCCGGGACCGCGACGAGGTGAGCGTGGTCGAGGACGCCGACGCCTTGCTGCGCGAGAAGATCGCCGCCGGCGAGCTCAAGTTCCCGCGGGGCTACTACTATCAATGGGCCGGGCAGTTCGAGAACCAGGTCCGGGCCACCAGAGACCTGATGTGGCTCATCCCCCTGGCGCTCGCGCTGGACTTCGTCCTTTTGTACATGGGCCTGGGGCGATGGTGGGTCGCCCTGCTGGTCTTCTCCGGGATCGCCGTCTCCGCCTCCGGCGGCTTCCTGATGCTCATGTTCTACGGCTTCAATCTGAGCGTGGCGGTCTGGGTCGGCTTCTTGGCCTTGTTCGGCGTGGCCGAGGACGACGGCGTGATCATGGCCACCTACCTCGGCCAACTGTTCGACAAGCGCAAGCCCAAATCAGTCGAAGAGGTGCGCGAGATCGTGGTCGAGGCGGGCATGAAGCGGATCCGCCCCTGCCTGATGACCACCGCCACGACCGTCATCGGACTGCTGCCCGTGTTCCTCATCGAAGGGCGCGGCTCCGACGTGATGCAGCCGATGGCCATCCCGTCGGTCGGCGGGATGTTCATTCAGCTCATCACGCTCTTCATCGTCCCCTGCGTCTACTCGTGGGTGGAAGAGCGGAAACTTCAGCCCCGAAGGGGCGGAATATGACAGCCCAGGGCAACGCCCTGGGGAGAAGTCGAGCACGAAACGGGAAGCCCTGAAAGGGCGGCATAGGAGCCACGGAGAGAAAGATTTCGCCCCTTCAGGGCTTCGGCGCTGATTGCGACTCGCTCTCCCCAGGGCGTTGCCCTGGGCTCTCATATTACGCCCCTTCGGGGCTGAGAAAAACCCTTTTCCAGGCTGCCGGTTTGCAGTTTGGGGTACGTGTCACCTTTCCAAGCCGGGGGCTAGCGGCGCGGGTTGGACCATGGGGGTTCTTCGCGGAGTGACCGGCGGCGCGGCGCCGGCCGGCGGCGGCGCGGCAGGCGATGACGCCGGGGTCGTGGCCGGAGTCACGGGCCCGCGCACGGGCGAGGAGGGGGACCAGGCGATGCCCCTGTCCCGGCCCCGACTACAGGCATTGCACGTAATCCCGCCGTTGCCCCGGCACTGCTGACACGGAGTGCGGCCGCCGCCCTGCAACTTGGGCACCTTGACCATGCCGCGAACACAAGCGGGGTTGGGGCATCGCGCCTGGCCGCTTCCCTGGCAGACCACGCACCAGGTATCCTCATACTTCTTCGCCTCGGACCAGCCGACCGTCCGGCCGTCGGCCAGCGTCAGGCCCATGAAGAGAAAGCCGGTCCGCGGTTGGGAACTCTTGCCTGTGGTAATGGATACCTTGAGGTAGAGCCGATCGACGGCCTCGGCCAGGGCGGGGCTGCTCGGCACCCGCCCGCCCTGGAGAACGTGCCGCACGCGGCCAAGATTCTGCAGGACTTCGGGCGGCACCGCGTCCTGACTTAGAATGGCCTCCCAAGGCTTCAGCGAGTTTTTGTCCCAGGCGAGTCGCAGCCGGGTCAAGGCCAGGTTGTTCAGCGATGCTGTGTTTTGCGGCTCGCGCCTTGCGCATTCGGCGAAATGTTTCTCGGCCGACGGCCAGTTGTGGTCCAGCAGGGCGTCGAGAAGTCCCAGACTGAAGTCGATGCGAATATCGTCCCTGTTTCTCTTGCCGGCCTCCAACAGCACGCGGCGCCCCAAATCGTGGTCGCCCCGCTCAATCAGGCCCCATGCGTTGGCCAGCGCGTTTTCGAGATCCAGATCCAGGCTCACCGCAGCGGCCTGGGCGGGAACTGCCTGGATGGGCGACGCCGGCTCGCTCATGCGATCGTCAACACGGCCCGCCATTCTCACGTTGCCGTCGTCGTCGAACTCGCCGTCTTCGTCGTGCTGGTGGCTCGCCACGTCGTGCCCGTGACTTGCGACGTCGGGTTGAGTTCGCAAGGGAGTTGGGTTGGCTCGCACCGCGGTGGCGGAACCGCTGGGCCCGGGAGCAACTTGCGGTGTGGCGGCCCGCGGGTTCGATGCCGGGGCCGTTCTCGTGGCCACGCTGGACAAGTTGCGGTTGGGTGGCACGCCCCGAGGCTTTGCGAAGGGCGTGGCTGGCGTGGATTTCTGCGTGGCGCGCGGGACGCTGTTGAGGAGTCCAGCGGGCGTGTCGGGCCGTTGGGGCGCTCCGGCCACGCCTATCGAAGACTCTGGGCGTGCCACCCGGTCCGACACAACTGCGTCGCTTTCCGGTGCTGCGCCCGGCGAGGATTCGTTCCGGGCGGTTGCGTCCTGAGGCGGTCGCGGCTTGTCTTCCCCGGCGGGTACGACGTGGACTTGCGAGGCCGGCCTGCGCCTTGGCTGCTCGGGCTCCTGGGTGGCGAGAGCGGCCTGGTCGTCGATTCTCTGCTTGATCACCCGCCCGCAAAAGACCGTCAGCGGAAGCGCGATCGAGACCGCGATCACGATGATCTCCCAGCCTGGCCCTCGCCGCACGGGCGGCTTGCCAGGAGGGTCTCCCTGCCGCGAGAAGATGTGATCGAGTGCCGGATTCATGATCGCCTCAACACCCTTGTGGCCGATCGCGATGTTCCTTGGTCCTCCGTCTTTGGAATGCGGCGATTCATCGCCGCTTTTGCCAGGCGGCACAACTCGCACGGGTCCAAAGCGGCGATAAATCGCCGCACTCCAAAGACGCGTTTCGCACCCATAGCCGGAACCAGACTCTTTTTTCACAACCTGTGTGCGAATATTCCGCTCATCGTCGAGGCGGACATCACGAAACGTCATTCAGCATAGGGCATCTCGGCACTCCAAGGAAATCGGGAGAACCCCTAGGCTCCTATGGGGGGCGTATCTAGCAGCCAACGGTTTTCCCATGCACGCCTTACAAACATTGAGAGGAGACGGATCGAGCCAAATCCCCACCGACCCCGCGTCGGTGGAAACGGGGTTTGGCAACTA
>CAYTJV010000046.1:9090-22466 GCA_964438165.1 uncultured Planctomycetaceae bacterium
GATCGAGCCAAATCCCCACCGACCCCGCGTCGGTGGAAACGGGGTTTGGCAACTAGAGGGGCCGATCCCCAACCGATTCCTTTCCCCTCGCTGCGCGGCCAAGGCGGCGGGGCGTGGGGAAAGCACAGAAGTAGTTGCCAAACCCGCTTCCACCGGCACGGGGCCGGCGGGGACTTTCTTGGATCAGTCGCCTCTCTGTAGTTGCCAAACCCGCTTGCACCGGCACGGGGCCGGCGGGGATTTTGTTGGACCAGTCGCCTCTCTGTAGTTGCCAAACCCGCTTCCACCGGCACGGGGCCGGCGGGGATCGAAAACCGTCTGGTGCTCAAGATGCGACCAGCGAATTTCGTTGTTTTCCACACATCAGTTGCGTTAATCGTTGGATCGTCAGGCCCGGAGAACTCCCTCGGTGGCGCTGGCGCGGTGTCGCCGGTTCAACGGAACGCCACGCAGCGCGCTGCCTACAGGCGGCCGGCCGGTCGCTGAAAAAGGGCTGTCTCTCCCGCTCACCATCTGTCCTCGATGAAAACGCGGCTGGATTTCGGAACGGCAAGCGGCGCCGACACGCGAGAACGCCTTGTCTTGTGGTGGCGCTGGGGTAAGAAAGCCCCCGAGGCAGCGGGTCGGGTTTTCCCCGGTGTTTCGATTTGTTGATTGTAACTAACCTAACGGTAGCACGCTGCGGAACACCACGCCGGTCGAGGTGGCTGGCAGAGCAAGTTGCCGAGCGAAGGACCCCCACGCAAAGCAATCGTCATTACGAGGAGGCAAACATGGATCGAAGGGAATTCCTGCAATTGGCAGTCGCGTCCGGAGGCGCGGCATACTTGGACTCCGCGGGGCTTGGTCCCCAGGCGGCCTCGGGTGCGGCGCCGCCGCCGCCGCCCGCGGATCCGATGCCGGTCAGCCCGCTGATCCTCCGGCCCTTCCGCGACCGGCTTCCCGTGCCGAAGCCTTTGGCCCCGTCCGATCCGTCGACCTGGAAGAAGCCGAACGGACAACCGGCCGACCCGCCCGACCCGGCCAAACATCAGGACTGGGGCCTGATGCCGGGCGGGGCGCCCACGAACTACTACAACATCAAAATCGCCTACACGCCCCACCGCTTCACCACCTCGCCGGTGCGGGGACGAAACGGCCGGCCGACCAACCTGCCGGAAAGCTGGTTGAGCACGTTCAACGGCACGTTTCCGGGGTCGATGATCAACGCCGTGTATGGGCAGCCGAACCTGGTGCGATTTGAAGTCGTCCTGAATCCGGACGACTGCCCGGGGGGCACTTGGGGCGACTTCGGCGTCCCTTCCTGCGTGACCCACCTGCACAACGGCCACACCGCGCCGGAGAGCGACGGCAACCCGTTTCAAACGCGAGCCGAAGGGCATGACGGCTACGACTCGTGGTACGTGGGCGGGAACGGGCAGTGGTTCTACGACAACCTCTACCTCAACATGCCGCCGGCGAACGACGATCGGGAGAAGCAGTCGTTCTTCTGGTTCCACGACCATCGCATGGATAACACCGGCTCCAACGTCTACAAGGGGATGGTGGGGCTGTACTTGATCTACGACCCCGTGTTGGACCCCGGCGACGAGACCCAGGGGCTTCGCTTGCCCGGCGTGCCGCAGGCCAACGGGGGCGTCCTCTACGACATTCCGCTGGCCCTTTATGACTGCGCTTTCGACGACGGGGTAGCGCTGCATGGAGGCGTGAATGTGGGGAGCAGCCTGGACTTCGGCACGATCCAGGACAACAGGGCCCACCCGGAGAACTGGGGCAAGTTGTTCTTCGCCCATTACTCGAACGCGGGCTTCGTGGGCGACGTGATGACCGTCAACGGCGTCGCCTATCCGTACCTTCCCGTGAAGCGCCGCAAGTACCGCTTGCGTTTCCTGGATGCTTCGATCAGCCGCCAGTACGAGCTGAAGCTGATGAAAGGCACTCCGCGGCTGAAACCGGGGCTGCAAGGGCAGTACGAGCTGACCGGCTCGCGGCAGGTCATGCGATGGGTCCAGATTGCGACCGAGGGGGGCCTCATGCCGCGGCCGCTGGTGCGTGATTCCTTCCAAATCTGGCCGGCCAAGCGTCGGGAGATGATCGTCGATTTCAGCAAGTACATGGACGGCTCGCCGACCAAGAACGGCGACGTGATCTACCTGACCAACACGTTGTCGATGATTTCCGGGCGAAAGGCGGATGGGCCGCTCGCCAACGGCGTGCCGCTGATGCAGTTCATCATCGACGGCAATCCGCCCACTCCGGACTTGAGCGTCATTCCGGCCACGCTCCGCGAGCGCCCGCGCGTGCCCTCGCCGGGTCATCTGGCGGGCGTCACGCACCGCAGGTTCGTGCTCGAGCGGGCCGGCGGCGACTGGGTGATCAACGGGGCCCTGTTCGATCCCGACTTCTCCTACGCCAACGTCCCCTTTGGCGCCGAGGAGGTCTGGGAGATCGTCAACGACGGCGGCGGTTGGACGCACCCCTTGCACATCCACCAGGAAGAGCACGCCGTCCTCTCGCGCAACGGGAGAAATCCTCCCCCGGACGACAACGGCAAGGAGGACGTGGTGGCCTTGGCCGAGAACGAGTCCGTGCAGATCTACCGGAAGTTCCGCAGCTTTCGCGGTCGCTACGTGTGCCACTGCCACAACCTGGCCCACGAAGACCACGCCATGATGTTCGGCTGGCAGATTGTGTGAGAACTTCAGCCCCGAAGGGGCGTCATAGGACAGCCCAGGGCAACGCCCTGGGGAGGAGTTGAGCATGAAATGGGAAGCCCTGAAAGGGCGGCATAGGAGCCACGGGGAAGCAGATTTCGCCCCTTCAGGGCTTCGGCGCTCATTGGGACCCGCTCTCCCCAGGGCGTTGCCCCGGGCTGTCGTATTTCGCCCCTTCGGGGCTGAGGAGGGCTGCCAGACGCGGAGTCGCCGGAAAACCGGGATTCAGGGGGCAGCTCTCAAGGGCCGATTTTTCACTTCCCCAGGCAGGACCGGTTTGAATGCCTTCGGAGTAGTTTGCCTGGCCGTATGGCTTTGGGGCGGCGTTTGGGCTTGCCCGGCACTGGCTCAGGTCGAGGTCGAGGTGCCTCTTCCCCCGCTGGCGTTGAACGCCGCCGATGCCCCCGTGCCGCCGAACCTCGGCGACTTCGTCGTCGACCGGCAGGTGGCGATCGCCCTGGGCAAGGCGCTTTTCTGGGACGTGCAGACCGGCGGCGACGGCAAGACCGCCTGCGCGAGCTGCCATTTCCACGCCGGCGGCGACAACCGCGTACAGAACACGATGGGGTTGCCCAAGTTCTCCGACGGCGTGAGCTTCCGGGGGGCCAACGTCAAGCTTTCCGCCGGGGATTTCCCCTTCCATCAACTTCAGGACCCGAACCAGCGGGCCTCCGACACGAACCCCCTGCTCTTCGACACCGCCGAGGTCGTCGGCTCGCAAGGCGTGCTCCGCATGGACTTCCTCAGTGTCCGGCCTTCAGCCGCCGACAACGGCCGCGAGGTCCCCGATGCGGTCTTTACCTGGGGCGGCGCCAACTGCCGCCAGGTGACCGGCCGCAACACGCCGAGCGTGATCAACGCCGTGTTCAACGACCGGAACTTCTGGGACGGGCGGGCCAATCGCTTCTTCAACGGAGTGAATCCCTTCGGCGACATGGATCCCAGCGCGCGGGTCTGGAAGTACCGCAACGGGCGCAAGGAAGCGGTGCGGATCCTGATCGACAACGGCTCGCTGGCCTCTCAGGCGGTGGGACCGCCGAACAATGGCGTCGAGATGTCCGGCAGCGGGCGACAGTTCCCGGAGCTGGGACGGAAACTCTTGTACTTGAAGCCCCTGGCGCTGCAAAAGGTCCATCCCAACGACAGCGCGCTGGGCGCGATGGCCAACCCGACCGGCAAGGGGCTCGCCCCGCAGCATACCTACACGTCGCTGATCCGGCAGGCCTTCCGGCCCGAGTGGTGGGATGCGCCGACCAGCGTCCGGTTCCCCGTCGGCCGGAACAAGTTCACGCTGATGGAGATGAACTTCTCGCTGTTCTGGGGTCTGGCGATCCAGGCCTATGAGACGACTCTGGTCTCGGACAACTCGAAATACGACCGCTGGCGGCGGGGCCTGACCGCCATGACCGCGGAAGAAACCGAGGGGTTGAACCTGTTCTTGGGACCCGCCCTGTGCATCAATTGCCACGGCGGCGGGGTGGGTGGCGGGGCGGAATTCACCAACGCCGCCGTGCGCAACGTCCGAGGCGGCGAGCCGGTCGAGACCATGGTGATGGGAGCCGGCCGGGTTTCAAACTATGACAGCGGGTTCTACAACATCGGCGCGCGGCCCACGACCGAGGATGACGGCGTCGGGGGACTGAGCCCCTTCGGCGGTCCGCTCTCCTTGACCCGCCGCAACAACCGCGGCGAGCCGCTCCTGTATGCGAACCTCCTCCCTCCCGCCCCCACCCGGCCGACGGCCGTTGATGGGGCCTTCAAGACGCCGAGTTTGAGGAACGTGGAGCTCACCGGGCCGTACATGCACAACGGCGGAATCGCCACGCTGGCCGACGTGGTCCGGTTCTACGCCCGCCGGCCCGACTTCTTCGAGCAAAACCTCGACAACCTCGCCCCCGACCTGGAGGGCATTCCGGAAATCATCGGCCCGAACGTCCCGCCCGACCAGCGCGATCGAAAGATCAACGCCCTGGTGGCCTTCATGAAGACCTTGACCGACGAGCGCGTGCGGTGGCAGTTGGCGCCCTTCGATCATCCCGAGCTGCCGATTCCCCATGGCCACACGCAGACCATCCCCTGGGGATCGGGAAAAGTCAACGTGGACGGCTGGATCACGCTTCCGGCCGTCGGCGCCGGCGGGGCCGGCCAACCGCTTCGGGCTTTTGAGGACGTGTTGCCGCCCTAGCCGTTATTCCCCGAACACACACCACACCAATCTCTCCCGTTAGATAAGGAACATGAAGATGTTTGATAATCTGACCCTGTCCCGATTCGGGTGGAATCGTAAACGGCGCCCGCGCCGCGCCGGAAGCGCGACCACCGGTCGCGGCTTTATGGGGTGGCGCCGCACTCGCTCCATGCGGCTCGAATCGCTCGAGGATCGGAGGCTTTTGACGGTCGAGCCCGTCTCGGCGGTCTTTGGCGGAATCACCGGCGACGGGGCGAGCTTTCTCGACACCGCCTCGGAGTACGCCACCAGTCGGGACGGCCGCCTGGTGGTCTTCACCAGCGAGGCCACCGATTTCGTCGCTCCCGGACAGGACAACAACCTCGGCACCGACGTCTTCCTCTACGACCGCTTGGATCAGAGCGTCAGGCTCATCAGCCGCGCCGACGGCACCTCCCAGACCGCCAACGGGGCGTCCTTCTCGCCGATGATCAGCGACGACGGCCTGTTCGGGGCCTTCCTGAGCACCGCCACGGACCTGGTCGCGGGACAGTCGGACATCAACGCCGGCGCCGACCTCTTCCTGTTCGAGGTCGCCGCGGACACCATGAGCCTGATCAGCCACACGCCGGGGTCGGCAACCACCACGGCAGATGGCGCGGTGCTGGCCGCGACGATGAACTTCGATGGATCGGCGTTTGCCTTCGACAGCTTGGCGACGAACCTGGTCGATTTCCAGGACGATCTCAACGGCGCTTCCGACGTCTTCCTCTCGATCATCACCGCCCTCGCGCCGTCAGGAGAGACCCAGCTCGTCAGCCGTGCCGCCGGAGGAGGGGCCACGGAGACCGGCGGCGGGGCCTCCCACGGCGCGATCACCGACGCCCACGGAGGGTTTGTCCTGTATGACAGCGAAGCCACCAATCTCGTTGCCGGCCAGCAAGAAAACAACCTGGGTTCCGACGTCTTCCTCTTCGACGAGCGGTTCCAGACGACCACGTTGCTGAGCGGCTCGTTCGGCAGCCAGACCGATACGGCCAACGGCATCTCGCACGCCGAGTCCATGGACTTCCTGGGCGCCTTCGCGGTCATCACCAGCGAGGCAGACGACCTGGCGACGGTGCTCGACCCCCTCACCGATCTGCTGACGCCGGTGACGATCACCGACACCAACGGCGGAAGCGACGTTTACCTGTTCGATGCCAACTTCCTCACCATGACCTTGGTGAGCCACGCGGCCGGCGCTCCGACGCAGACGGCCGACGCCGCGTCGTCCTCCCCGACAATCAGTGCCGACGGCCGATTCATCGCCTTCACCACCTCGGCCTCGGACGTCGCCACGGGCGTGACCGATGCCGCCGGATTCGAGGACGTGTTCCTCTACGACCGCATCTCGGGCTCCAGCGAGCTGGTTTCCCACGCCTACAGCCAGCCGCTGATACCGGCCAACGGCGACTCCACCGCTCCGGAGCTCAACAATGACGGCCGCTTCGTGGCCTTCGAGAGCCAGGGCACCGACCTGGTTGGCGTCACCGATCCGCTCGGCGTAGTGACCCTGATGACTGACACCAACGGGACCTCGGACATCTTCGTGCTGGACCGCGGCGCGGGCGTGATGAACCTTGCCAGCCACATCGAGCCGGCTCTGCCGACCGACCCGCCGACCACCGGCGACGGGGCCTCGACCCATCCGGTGATTAGCGCCAACGGACTGTCGGTGGCCTTCAACAGCGATGCCACGGACCTGTTTCTCTTCGAGGGCAACGCCGCCTCCGACGTGTTCCTGTTCTCCACGGCGGCGTTTGGCACGAACAGCGCGCCGGTGCTCGATCCGCTGGTCTCTCCCGAGCTGACGCCGATCCTCGAGGGGACCGTCGCCGACGTCGTTCTTGGCACTCCCCTGGGCACGGCGGTGGACGACCTCCTGGCCACCCTGGGGCTCTACTCCGATCTGGACGGCACGTTCTCCAAAGGGCTTGCCATCGTCGGACAGGATGAGACCAACGGCATCTGGGAATTCTCCAGCGACGGCGGCATCAACTGGCTTCCCTTCGGGATCACCAGCGACGCTTTCGCGATCCTGCTGTCGGCCGACGGGGCGGGCCAGAACCGCATCCGGTTCCTGCCGACCGATCCCCAATTCTTCGGGACGGCGAATTTCTCCTTCCGCGGCTGGGACCTGACCGACGGGAACCTCAGCGGCTCGATCGACATGGACGTGTCGCTCAACGGCGGCAACGCGGCCTACAGCGCCGAGACGGCCATTGGCGTGGCCACGGTCAGCGCGGTCAACGATCAGCCGTTCTTCATCAAGGGCGCCGACCAGACGGTGCTGGAAGACAGCGGGCCGCAGTCGTTCGTTGGCTGGGCGACGGGGATTTCCGCCGGCGTGCCCAACGAGGCGGGGCAACTGCTGACCTTCGTGCTCACGCCCGACGATCCGGCCCTGTTTGCCGAAGGCCCGGCGATCGATCCAGTGACCGGCACGCTGACGTTCACCCCGGCGCCGGACGCGGTCGGCGTGGCCACGATCGACGTGCAGCTTGTGGACGACGGCGGGATAGACTTCGGCGGCATCGACACGTCGATCACGCAGACGCTCGTGATCACGATCACCGGCGTCAACGATGCCCCCGTGCCCGGCCCCGACGTCGACGTCCTGGAGAATGCCGGCCCGCAGAGCGTCGCGGGGTGGATCGTGCCCGGAGGCCCGGACGAGGCCGGCCAGATTGTGACCATCGTCTCCTTCAGCAGCACGAACCCCGAGCTGTTCCTGGATCAACCGGCGCTGGCCGCCGACGGCACGCTGACCTTCACCCCCGCGCCCGACGCCTTTGGGCAGGCCACGCTCTTGGTCGTGCTCCAGGACAACGGCGGCACGGCCAACAACGGCGTGGACATCGCCGTGTCCCTCCGCACGCTGACCATCACCAACGTCAACAATGCCCCGGCCTTCACCCTGGGCGCCGATGTGACGGTCCTGGAAGACAGTGCGGCCTACAGCGCGGCGTGGGCGGCGGGGATCTCCGCGGGCCCGAACGAAGGCGCGCAGGTGCTGACGTTCCTGGTCGACAGCGACCATCCGGAGTTCTTCTCCGACCTGCCGGCGATCGATCCGATCACGGGCGCGCTGAGCTTCACCCCCGCGCCGGACGCCTTCGGCACGGCCATCGTGACCGTCCAACTGGTGGACGACGGCGGGATCGATTTCGGCGGCGTGGATGCCTCCGCAGTGGAAACGTTTACGATCACGATCGACGGGGCGCTTCCGGCGGTGAAGATCAACCAGGCGGCAGGCCAGGTGGGCGTGGTGGGCGAGGGGCCGATCCACTTCACCGCGACGTTCACCGATCCGGTCACCGATTTCGATGACTTGGACCTGCTCTTGAGCGGCACCGCTTCCGGCCCGCTTGCGGCCATAGTCACCCAGGTGGACGCCGACGGGATGATCTACGACGTGGAGGTGAGCGGCATGACCGGCCGCGGCTCGGTGATCGTCGACGTCGTCGCCGACGCCGGAGTGGATCGGGCCGGCCACCTCAGCGGGGCCTCGACCAGCACCGACAACACGGTCTTCTTCGAACCGCCGCAAGTCTCCGACAACGGCGATCCGAGCTTCGCCTTCAAGGGGAGATGGCAGACCCACCCGGGCTATCGGGGCACGGCCATGGTCAGCATGAACCGCAACGCCGGCACGACGACGACCTGGACCGTGCCGGTCGCTCCCGGCCGCTACAACATCCTGGCTACCTGGACCGCAGGGCGCCGGCACGCCACGAACGCCACGTACACGGTCCTGGACGGGGGACTGCCTTCGGCCAAGGTCGCGGTGAACCAGAGACGGGCACCGAACGACGTGGCCTTCGACGGCGCGCAGTGGGAGAGCCTGGGCACATTCAACGTCTTCAGCGATTCGCTGGCCGTCCGACTTAGCGCCAAGGCCAACGGCCTTGTGGACGCCGACGCGGTGCGGATCGTGCCGGTCGGCGACCTGGCGGCCCCGGCAACACAGATCATCGACGACGGCGCCCTGCGATTTACCACCCAGGGCGCCTGGTCGACGGCCACCAACGTGGGCTTTCAGAGGGACGTCCGCCGCAGCGCCAAAGGCAGCGGAACGGATACCGCAACCTGGACCTTCTTGGTCGAGCCGGGCGAATACCAGGTGGCCGCCACTTGGGCGGCGATGCCGCGGCTCGGCGCGACCGATACCCCGTTCACGATCACCGGCGCGACGCGGTTCGACGCCCGGGTCAACCAGCGGCTGGCGCCGAACGATTTCATCGATGCGGGAGCGAGCTGGGAGAACCTGGGCACGATTGCCGTCACCGGCCACCTGCTGACGGTCACGCTATCGGATCTGGCCAATGGCATCGTGGCGGCCGACGCGATCCGCATCCAGAAAGTAACGCCTCCCGGCCCCGCGGCCGTGGCCCGGTCGGCATCGGTCCGCAGCCTGGATGCGACCATGGCGGCGCTTGCGGCAACCAGCACGTCGCCGCAAGCCTCCTCGCCGGTATTCCCGTTGAAGAGCCAGCGTGACGCCGTGGATGCGATCTTCGCCGGCCCTGCCGGCCCGGCGCTATTGATGTAGTAACCCGCACCCAAAAGACCCCTGCCAGCTCGCCTGGCAGGTGAACAAGTTTTGTGAGCGAGACTAACGCGAGGGAAGACAGGCGGTTGGCCGCCCTTTCCTCCCTTTTCTATACGTCGCCATTTTGGTTTTGAAACGCAATTTGTATTGAAAACGAGGAACCGATCATGTTTGGGAGGATAACGTCACGTCTTGGACGGAATCGCAAGCGGAGCACGCGCCGCGTTGTGCGACGCGGGGAGCGGTGGAGTTTTGCTCGCCGCGCGCGGCTGGAATTGCTCGAGGAGCGGCGCCTTCTGTCGCTGACGAACTTTGGTCCGGCGGATCCCATAAACGGGTTCCCCATCTGGTTTGAAGACTCCAACGGCGTGAGGGTGGAGCTCATGCCCTTCTACCAGGGCGACGCGCCGTTCAGCGAAGGAATTCCGCCGGTTCCCAAGCCGGGGCTGGTGCCCGACCTGCTGTCGATCTCCGCCCCGCCGGAGGCGGGCAACCTATTTTCCGAGGCCATCGGCTTCGGCGGGGAGGCATTCTGGTGGTCGGCCGGCGCCATCACGCCGACGCCTGGAGGGAACGCCATCCTCGTGTTGGCCCAGGAGGCGGCGTTCGGGGGCACCGCCGAACCCGTCGACGGCCAGCAGTTCGCCTTCGGGCGTCTTCGCATCCGCGTGGACATCGTGACACCCGGCGACTACACGGTCACCACCCCGTACGGCGATATTCTCTTTACCGACGTGCCTGCCGGCCCCAGCGGCATCAACTTCAGCAACGACGTCGGTGATTTCACCCCTTATGCCAACCGAACAACGATGTTGGACCTGAATCCCATCGGGCCGTTCCTGACCGCCACCAACGCCCCGGCGGGCCACCTCGGCGACCCGGCCTTGGATTCGACCGTAACGGGGAGCCCGACAGGAAACAACTTCTTCCGGGTCACGGGCCCCGACGGCACGTTTCAGACTGACCTGTTTAACGTCTCCGGGCGGCTCTTCCCCGGGGAGCCTCCGATCGTAGTTAACCCAATTGCCGATCTTGTAGTTCCGCTGGATGCCCCGCCGACGGTGATCGACGTCAGCGCTACGTTCACCGACCCCGACTTCAATACGCCCCAGGGCGATGTGTTGACCCTGTCGGTGCTCAGCGACAACCCCGCGGTGGTCGCGGCCACCCTGGACGTGATCGGCGCGCAGACGCTGTTGACGCTCACCTACGGGGCGGGCCAAAGCGGCACGGCCAACGTCACCCTGAGAGCGACGGACCAGGCCGGATTGTTCGTGGAAGACGCCTTTACGGTCTTGGTCACCCCCTTCTTCAACCCTCCCACGGTGGTCCCGCCAGGAATCGTCGACGTGACGGTGGACGAGGATGCCGTGCCGGTGCTGATTGACCTCAGCGCTGTATTCAACGACCCGGATACCGTCAGTAACGGCGACGTCCTGACACTGTCGTCAACCAACGACAATCCCGCCCTGGTCGCCGCCAGCTTGGCGGGCACGCAGTTGACGCTCACTCTCCAGCCGACCGCCAACGGCGCGGCGACGGTGACCGTGACGGCCACGGATCTGCTCGGGCAGTCGATTACCGACACCTTCTTGGTGACGGTCACCCCTCTCAACGATGATTCTCCCATCGTGACGCAGGCGCTGGCCGACGTGACGAGGGCCGAGGACGCGGTGCCTATGGTAATCAATCTCAACGGCGTCTTCGCCGACCCTGACATTGCCAACGGCGACCAACTGACCCTGTCGGTGCTCAGCGACAATCCCGCTCTGGTCGAGGCTCAAATGGTGGGCGCTCAATTGCTACTGACGCTGCAACCGCAAGCCAACGGCACGGCCGCCGTCGACGTGACGGCGACGGACTCGACCGGGCGGACGGTTACGAATACCTTCACCCTGACGGTCACCGCGGTCAACGACAATCCCACGGTGGCGCTGGCGGTGGACAATGTCACGGCGGACGAGGACGCGGCGTCGGTCATCGTGGACCTCAGCAGTGTGTTCGCCGACGTGGACATCGCCACCAACGCCGATCAATTGGCGCTTTCCATCCTCAGCAGCAATCCCGGGCTGGTTGTGGCCGGCCTGTCGGGGAACCAGTTGACACTCACCCTCCAACCGAACGCCAACGGCGCGGCCAATATCAGCGTAACCGCGACGGACTTGGCTGGTTTGACGATCACCGACACCTTCGCAGTCACGGTCGCCCCGGTCAACGACAACCCGACTGTGACCCAGACCATTGCCGACATGATGTTAGGCATAGGCAAGCCGCCGGTGGTGATTGACCTTGCCGCCATATTCGGCGACGTGGACATTGCCACCAACGGCGATCAACTGACGATGGTGGCGCTGAGCAGCAATCCTGCGGCGCTCACGCCCAGCGTGACGGGGACGCAACTGACGCTCCAGCCCAACGCGCCTGGCGCGGCCACCGTGACCGTGACGACCACGGACGCGGGAGGGCTGTCCGCCCAGACCGATTTCGCGATCTTGGCGGGCTTCGAGCACGTGGTGCAGTTGCCGACGGGCGGGCGCGGCGGCAATAGCGCGGCGGTTTCCCGCGTCGGCGCCAACCTGCGGGTGATGAATGGGACCCGCATGCTCTTGAACGCGCCTTTGGCAGACGCTTTGAGCTTGACGATCCTCGGCGGCCCCAACAAGGCCGACAACGTGACCGTGGACCTGGGCGCCGTGGGCGGTCTTGTCCTGCCCGGAGGAATCGTTTTCCAAGGTGCGGCGGGTACGGGCATCGATACCCTGACCGTGCGCGGGACCTCGGGCGACGATACGTTCTCGATCGGCGCGCAAGCCGTGACGTTTTCCTCCGCGACGGGCAACATCGAGATCCCCTTCACGGGAGTCGAACGACTGCGGCTCGACGGTCGAGCGGGCAACGACACCTATGCCATCCCGACCTTGCCGCTGCCGACTACGATCGTCGATGCGAGCGGGACCGACACGCTCGACTTCTCTCAAGCGGCCACGGGGGTCAACGTGAATCTCGGCAACGCGGCCGGCCAGCGGATCTTCGGCGGGGCGACTTCGCTTAAGCTCCAGTCGGCGGTGACGATCGAGAACGTGATCGGCACGGCCTTGAACGACACGATTACGGGCAACTCGCGCGCCAACCGGATTTTCGGCGGGGACGGCGACGATACGCTCAACGGCGGCGCGGGCAACGACCTCCTCTTCGGAGGTCTTGGCAACGACAGGTTCCAGAACGACACGGGGAACAACGTGCTGGTGGGCGGCGACGGCGCCGATATTTTCCGGCCGCGCTCCGGCAGGCAGGTGATGATCGGCGGCCTCGGCGCCGACGACCTCCGCGGCGCTTCTTCCAGCGACCTGCTCATCGGAGGCGCCACGACGTTCGACGAGAGTGCCGGCGACCTGCTGGCGATCCTCGCCGAGTGGTCGGCCCAGCGGTCGATCGACCTTCGGGTGGGTAATCTGACGCAAGGCCTGGGACCGACCCTCACGCCGTTCCTCCGCCCCGGCGAGAGCGTGCTCGACGACAACGCGACGGACGCGCTGTTCGGCGGGTTGGACTCCGATTGGTTCCTGTCCTTCGCCTCGGACAACGTCATGGACCGGGGGCCCAGCGACCGCCCGGTTTGAAGAATTTCGTGGATGCAATCGTCGCCGGAATCCTCGTTCCCACGGTCCCCGTGGGAACGGACCCTGCGCGACGCTCTGCGTCGCGGCAACCGACGCGGAGCGTCGGGCAAAGCGGGTTCCCACGCGGAGCGTGGGAACCAGGAATGCGATGCTCACCGGTCCCGCCGGCGAGCTGTTGACATGCCCTGGAGTGTTCCTTGGAGAGGTGTGGTGAGGGGGGAAGCTGAGCGGTTTGCCGCCGCTTCCCCCCCATCTATAGATTTGTCAGGGTCATTCCGTTG
>CAYTJV010000047.1:0-22363 GCA_964438165.1 uncultured Planctomycetaceae bacterium
GGCGCCTCGGGCGTGGCCTTCTCGAACATCGACTACAACCTCTGGCACGCCACCGAGCGCCGCACGACCAACGACGGGCACGGCATCAAGCCCCTCTGGGATTCCAGCCGCATCGGGCCCGAGTACCCGCAGGATCTCCGCGGCGGCGACGACAACATGAGCATGTACTTCGGCCCCGAGGCGCCCCCCGCCACCGGGGATTATTGGACAATATCGAGCCAGCCGGGCGCCGACAACTACAGGGACGTCAGCAACTATATCTGGAACGATCGGGGCGACAACGGGCTGTCTCAGGGCGGTTATCTGGGCGGATCGTACGACATGCCGACCGGGGCCCGGGGCTCGCTGACCACGGCCGAGTTCAGTCTCGCCGGCTACCAGTCGGGCGACAAGCCGGTCCTCTATTTCAACTACTTCGCCGATCTGGATTCCGACCCGACCCTGAACCAGCACTACGACGGCTTCCGCGTCTACGTCTCGTCCAACGGGGCCCAGTGGGACCTGGTGGGCACGACCACCGACATGGACAGCACCCGGCCCAACTCCTCCAGCACGGCCGGCACCAACGAGCAGGTCCGCTGGAACGGCGGCCAGGAGCTCTACGAGAACACCAACTGGCGCCAGGCCCGAATCGACCTGAGCAACTTCGCCGGCCAGGACCGCGTGCGGATCCGCTTCGACTTCAGCACCGCCAGCGATTTCGAGATCGGCAACCTGAACCAAGGCGGCGACTACTTGCGGGCCGTTAGCGGCAACTATCTGCGCGACGGCAATTACTTTGACGTCTACACGCCCTTGACGAACACCACCGACCGCTTCGAGTTCGACATGGGCTATAGCCTGCTCATGCCCAACGTGGCCGGCAAGAAGATCACCGACCAGGGAGCGGGCGCGCAGGAGTGGTTCAAGATCTTTGCTGAAGATGGCAGTGATGCCCCTGGAACGCCTAATTCGGGACGGCAATCGTGGACCTTCCAGTTCTATAACACCAGGGACACAGCGGCTCCCGCGACGGTCCCGCCCTTCTGGACCTACATTCCCGTCAGCGCTTCGGACACTTCGTTCGACGTGGCCAAGAAGGTCCGCGATGCGATCAACGCGCAGTTCCGCACCGGCGCCAACGGCTACACCATGGCCGTGATCGACGAAGTCCACCCCGACCGGGTTTTCCTCAACCGCGTAGCGCCGGACCCGACTCCCTTGAACGGCGTCGTGGACCACACCATCATTCAATCCGCCACGCACGACGTGCTCGTTCAGGGCACCCCTCCCGGCACGTTGGAGAATCCCTCGACCGGGACCGGCTACCTGTCTCTGGCGCCGATCCGCGTGCGCGGCGACATGAGCGACGAAGAGATCGCCCAGGCGATCTGGCTGGCCATGGATCAGAAATACACCGACCCGGTGGTCGGCGCCGAGCCGCGCAACACCCTGTCCACGGAGCGTTATCGTTCCGACATGATCGAGGTCCTGCCGACGATTCAACCAACGGCCAACTCGCCCACGAGCGCCAGTTTCGCCACCACAAACTACCAAGTCGGCCAGACGTTCACCGTGGGCGACCGCTACCGGACGATCCGGTTCCAGTTCGTGCAGTACCGGAGCAGCAGCGCGACCGCGGGGTACGTGCCCGTCCCCCTCTACGAGCTTGGGGACGAAAACGGAGACGGGCAGTCGTTCCAGCCGCTGGACGCTGAGCAATTGTCCAACGTGATCGCATTCGCCATCAACAACGCCCACCAAACTACTCTTCAGTACCCCCGCGGCGCGAGCACGATTCTCGAGATTCCTCTGAACGTCCAAGTGGGCGGGCCGCAGTTGCAGATCACGGCCGTTCCGACGGGCCGGATCACCAGTCAAACCGTGGCCGGTCAAGCCGACCTGCTGGATCCCTGGTACAACGGCCGCCAAGTGAAGACGATCGGCTACTACGTGAGGCTGGACGGTCGCGTGCCCGGTCAGCTCTCGCCGTACCAGGCCGCGTTCTTTCACCCCGGCACCACGAACCTCAGCCAGCCGTTCGCCAACGCAGCCTCGAAGCGCGAGGGGCTCGCCAAGGCAGGTTACAGCAATTACCTCACCACGGCTTCCAATGGCAGCTTGGTCCACATGAGCGGGCACCGGGTGAGCACGACCTTGCCGCCGATCCAGGCCATGCCGTCGACCTCCGACCCCTTGAGCGGCGATCCGACGCTGCCCGCCGGACCCGCGCCGCTGGGGTATTCCTCGGTCCTGTATAGCGACAATCCCCTTTGGAAGGGGTGGCCCGACGCCAGCAACAACCGCTTCACGCATTACCGCGCCGGCCAGCGGAACTTCTACGAAGGCGTGTACATCGACGACATCATCGTCGGCTTCGCCGAGCGCGGCGAAATGGTCACCGGCTTCAGCGGCGGCTACATGGCGCCGCAGGACACCTCGTTCGTGGCGCAGCCGGCCTTGACCCGCTACGACACCACCTACAACGCCAGCCGCGACCCGCAGACCATCCAGAACACCGGCTACTATCAGGTTGAGATCCGCCGCGCGGAGGAGTTCGCCTCCTACCAGCCGTACAGTCCGGCGTACCGGGAGCGGAACCCGATCCTCGGCTCGCAGACGTCCTCCGGCCCGGTGGTCGGGCTCACCCGGGCCTTCGACACCAACGACCGCTTCACCAACGGCTTCACGCTGGTGGCCCCGGCGGCCTGGGACATCACCCACGGCGACACCTTCCAGATCAGCGACGGTGTGAACAAGCAGACCTTCCAGTTCCGCGACCGCAGGCTCACCACCGACGGCGCGACCGGCGTGTCGATCTTCTTCGACGGGCACGAAAATGCCGTGCAAATGGGCGAGAAGATCGCCGCGGCCATCAACGGCCAGACGCTCGTGAAGGTCAAGGCCCTCCAGATCATCACCGACGCCAGCCAAGGCCACGTGATCGGCAAGGGGAGCAACAAGCTCACGCTCCAAGGGGCGAGCTGGGTCTCGGGGATCGAGTTCGTCGTCTACGGCGATGCTTACAAGGTGTTCGCCACCGACGTCAGTCCGCCCGACGCCACCAGCTCCACCAACCTCTACAACAGCCCCAGCGCCGACGACCGCATGCCGGCCGTCAGCCCGGACGGCGCCGTGATGGCCGTGGCCCGCGATACCGACGGCGACGGCCGCTACGACATTTACCTGGTCGATCCGACCACCGGCAACGACATTCCGCTGCGCATCAACGGGGTGGACCGCCTCGGCCGCTTGACCCTCACCGGCAACGCCATCAACGGCCAGTTGCCGGACGGCGTCCTCTTCGCGGGCGACAACCGCGACCCGGCGTTCAGCCACGACAACCTCGGCACGATGAGGCTCATCTACGCCTCCAACACCTACGATTCGGTCAACAATCCCAGCGGCAAGTACCAGCTTTGGGAAGTCACGCTATCGTGGTCGGGCGGGGTGCTGATCCTGGGCGACCCGCTGCAATTGACCTTCGAGGCGGCCGACCACCGCGAGCCGTCGTACGCCTACCACATGAACGACACGCGCATCGCGTACGTCTCGAATCTCTGGCAGCCGGTGAAGAACCCCACCGAGGATTACGAGATCTTCATGGCCGACCTGGCCCCCACCGGCCCGAGGAAGATCACCAGCACCCAGCAGTTCACCACCAACTCCTATGACGAGCGGTGGCCGAGGTTCGACGATCAGGGAAGCGCCACCCCGAGCACGAAGCTGATCTACGTGGCCAACGCCTACGACGCGATCAAGAACCCGGAGAGCTTCTACCAGATCTTCACGATCCCCACGGCCGGGGGCATTCCGACGCAGATCTCCTTCGATCGGGCGGACCATCGCTCGCCCTCGTTCAGCCCGTCGATCGGCGTTACCGGCGTAGACGGCAAGTTCTACACCCCGGGCGACATTACCTCGTTCGCCAAGACGCTGACCACGTACTACTACTACCCCGGCACGCCGACCAACACCTGGAACTACGGGAACGACGGCGACAATTACGAGATTTTCGCGACCGGCCTGGCGCCGACCGCGAACACCTTCTTGTTGACCAACGGCAACTTCAGCTCGCAACGCTTGACCGACAACGACGCCCGCGACATCGAGCCCACGATTACCCTGCACGATGCGCCGACCGTGACGCAGATCAGCGCCACGACGTACCGGGTCAACGTCGCGGTGAACGTGTTCTACGCCTCCAACCGCGACAGCGAGTTGGACCTCAACAAGATCACCAACAACAAGTACGACACCTACACCTCGACCGAGCTGTTGAACAATGACCTCGACGGCGGCGACCTCTACAAGGCCGTCGGCGACTACGACGTGTACCGGGACGTGTACCGGGGCACGTACACGTTCAACACCAACTCGGGGACGGTGAATACGCCGACCTGGGTGTTGGACGACTACACGTATTCCCAGACGCTGGGCCTCGACAGCGACACGCCCTCGCATATCCAGGTCACCGACAACAACAACCTGTCGGGCAACACCACCGATCTGACCCGCGACCTGATCGCAACCGCCGACCGCACCTTTTCGGTCGATCTGCCCAACGGCCCCTACGACGTCACGGTGATTGTGGGCGATTTGGGCACGACGGCTCGCGACCAGATGCAAATCCTGCTGGAAGGCACGCAGCGCGACTCGGTCAACACCGCGGCCGGCGTGCTGGCGACGCGGACCTACCGGGTGAGCGTGAGCGACGGGCAATTGAACCTCCAGTTGCGCGACGGCGGCGGCGCCGATCCCAACGTGGCCATCGAGGGCCTGGTGATCGCCTCGGCAAACGACCCCCTGCGGCCTCCGCTGCGGTTCGACTTCGGCGCCGCGGCCTCCGCGGTGGCCTCCGGTTACATCGGAGTCCACGGTGACGACCCCGCGACCGCGCAGGATGAGACCACGATTTACAGTGCCGGCCTCGGCTACGGCTTCGTTGACACCACGGTTGACCCCACAGGTCGGCCGGTTACGGGCGTTGAGCGCGGCACCGGCAGCGGCCTGAACCAGAAGCCGTACCATTGGGTCCCGGTCAGCGGCGGCGACTCCAACACCCTGCGAGACCAGGGGCAGATCCTCATCGAGGGGAACCAGGTCCGCTACTCGCAGAACTGGGGCATCGTGGTCGACGGCGACGATCGCACCGACCGCGACGAGCGCGGAGTGGACAACCAGGCCTCCTGGCCGCACCCCGGCGCGCCCATGCCGCTCAACGTGGTCAACAACCAGCGCCTCCTGCCCGGCGTGGCCGTGACCAACAACGTCGTCGCCTACACCGCCAGCGCCAACGGCGGCGGGATCCTCGTCAGCGGCGAGACCAACGCCGGCAACGCGCCGGTGGCGGCGGTGCCCTTTGCCCGGGTGGTGAACAACACGCTCTTCGGCAGCGCCGGCGGTCCCCGTGGCACGGGCATTCGGGTCGAGCAAAACACCAGCCCGACCTTGCTGGACAACATCGTGTCCGGCTTCACCACGGGTATCTTCGTGGAAAACTCGGCGCTGACGAACACCACGATCATCGTGGGCTCGCTGTACAAGGGCAACACGACCAATTTGACGGCCAATCTCATCACGCCGCAGACCGACCCGATCTTCTTGTCGAGCTCCGATCCGCTGTTCGTCGACGCCGCCAACGGCAACTTCTACCTGCTGGAGGGCAGCCAGGCGATCGACAGCGCGTACGACTCGCAGGGCGAGCGGGCCGCGATGAGCTCGGTCCGCTCTCCCTTGGGGATCCCCAACTCGACGATCTGGTCGCCCGAATACGACCTCTACGGCCAGAAGCGCTGGGACGATCCGCGGACCAACAATTCCGGCTCCGGGCGCAGCGCGTACAAGGACCGCGGGGCGATCGACCGCGTGGACGATGCCCGGCCCACCGCCCGCATCTCCGATCCGAACGACATCACCGACCCGCAAAGCGTCAATCCCGACAAGGGCGACCAGGATCCCAGCCTCGACGACGTGACGATCATCGGCGAGAGCCTCACGCAGTTCGTGATCCAGCTCAGCGACGCGGGGGTGGGCATCAACGACCGCACCCTCGACCCGGCCACCGGCGTCAACCCGAACAACGTGCTCACGGTGGCGACAATCGATCCGCTCACGCAGACGACAACGCCCCTGATTCTGGGCACCGACTTCTTCTACTCCTACAACGCCACGAACGACGCGATCACCCTCTCGCCGGCCAAGGGCGTGTGGGACCCGAATACCCAGTACCAGATCGAGCTCTTGAACCAGAACATCAAGGACCTGGCCGACAACCCGCTGTTGCACAACCGGATCACGGGCCAGACGCTGTTCAACGTGCTGATCTACGGGCTGGACTACGGCGACGCGCCCGACGCCCCCATCACCCCGCCGGGAGTCGACCCGGACTGGACTTACCCGACCCTCAAGGCCCACAGCGGCGCCGCGCACGTGTCCACCGGGGTGGTCTGGCTCGGGGCCAGCGTGAACGGGGAAACCGACGCCAGCCAGGATCCCCTCGCTCAAGGCGATACGCTGGACGACGGCGTCGCCTTCTCCTCGAACTTCAGGATCGGCGCCAGTCCGAGCTTCTCGATCACCGCCGCCAAGCGCGGGGTCAGCACGATCGCCTACCAGGGGCTGTTCGACTTCGGCGCCGTGGCTTCGGGCCCGACCGTGGCACCAGGTTACCGTCCGGTAACCGCCGCTTCGCTCTACAGCGCGGCGCTGGGTTACGGGTGGCAGACCATCACCGGCGTCACCGGCTTCGACAACGCCACGGGCACGGCCCTGACGCGCGACTACAACGCCACGGCCGACGGCACCTTCCTCGCCGATCTGCCCAATGGCACGTACAGCGTTGCGGTGACCCTGGGCGACACGGGCGCGGTGGCGCGCGACCAGATGCGCGTGCTGCTGGAAGGCACGCAGGTCGACATGATCAACACCGCGGCCGGCGAAGTCGTCACCAGGACCTACACGGTCACGGTGGCCGATGGGCAGTTGAACCTGCGCCTGGTCGATGGCGACTCCGATGCCTACGGCGTGGCGATCGAGAGCCTGGTGGTCACTCCGGCGCCCGTGGGCACGCTCAACGTGTGGGTCGACTGGGACCGCAACGGCGATTGGAACAGCCCGAACGAGCACTGGATCGCCGACCTGCCGCTGGCCGCCGGCGCCACCGTGTTCAACGATCCGAGCAATCCGCTCTCCCCCACCGCGGTCGTCCCGGCGGGTTTGGCGGAAGGCATCACCTTTGCCCGCTACCGCTTCTCGACCGACGCGGCGGCGAGCAATCCCACGGGCCGGGCGGCGGACGGCGAAGTGGAAGACTACTACGTGCGGCTGACCAAGTTCGCGGAGGACTTCGGCGACGCGCCCAACTCGTACCACACCGGCTACAACCCCGGCGGGACTTGGACCGGGGCGCGCCACGCCGTGCGGGGCCCAAGCGATCCGAGCTTGAAGCTCGGCGCGCTGGTCGACACGGAGATGGACGGCCAGCCCTCGGCCGACGCCCGGCTCGACGACACCCGTCCCACCGGCGCGATCGGCGACGAGGACGGAATCCAGTTCCTCACGGCGATCCAGCCCGGCCAACTGGCCGACATCCAAGTGATCGTCAACTCGACGTTCGACCCCGGCGCCGACGGCAACCGCGGGACGCTCAATGCCTGGATCGACTGGAACGTCGACGGCCTGTTCGACATCGGCGAGCAGGTCATTGCGGACAACAAGCTCCTCGCCGCCTACAGCCCATCGGGCTCGGACGCGTTGGTCGTCCTGAACAACGGCTCCCCGACGGTGCTCTCGATCAAGGTGCCGCCGCTCGGCACGTCCAGGGAAGGGCCGACGTTCGCCCGGTTCCGGCTCAGCGCGCCCGGCCAGACCGGCCTCGGGCCCGACGGCGTGCTGACCAGCGGCGAGGCGCCGTTCGGCGAGGTCGAGGACTACCAGGTCACGGTGCTCACCAAGCCCTACGACTACGGCGATGCGCCGGACGTTCCCTTCACCTTCAACAGCGTCCAGTACCTCAAGCCCTACCCGACCTCGGTGGCCGCCAGCGGCAACCTCGCGGCCGCCAACACGTACGACTACCGGTTCCACCTCGGCGCCACGGTCGACTACGAGACCGACGCGATCCTCGACCCGAACAACCCGGGCCGCAGCGATCTTTACGACGACGGCGTGGTCTTCACCACCTACGGCAGCACGCCGTCCCAGCCCATCCTCCACGCCGGCGCGGACAACCAGATCGTGGTGACCTTCGTCAACGGCTTGACGGCGCCGGGTTACTTCAACGCCTGGATCGATGCCAACTTCGACGGGACCTTCGGGAATTACGCGTCGGGCGAGCAGCTCTTCGACTTCAACGACCCCAACATCGTCATCGCGCCCTCCGCCGGCCCGGTCACCAGGACCTTCACCTTCAGCCTGCCGGCCGACGTGGTGCCGCGGCCGATCACGTTCCTCCGCACGCGGCTCAGTTACGATCAGCAGAACGTCGGGCCTTCGGGAACCGGCTTGAACGTCGTGCCGCCCAAGGGCGAGGTGGAAGATTACGCCGTGACGATCGTCGGCCCGCCCACCGACTACGGCGACGCCCCGGCCGGCTACGACACCGGCGCGGCCTTCACCGGCCTGTTCGACTTTGGCACGGCCCTTTCCCCGACGGCCGCCGGCTACAAGCAGGTAACGCCCGCGACGACGTACACGGCGGCGCAGGGCTACGGGTGGCAGAGCGGCTCGACCATCGCGGCCGGCGACAACGCCGGGCTCGGCAACGACCTGACGCGCGACTTCAACGCCACGCCGGACGCTAACTTCCTCGTCGATCTGCCCAACGGCGCCTATCACGTCACGGTCACGGTCGGCGATCTGGGCGTGAGCCCCGACGACATGGCGATCGACCTCGAAGGCGCGCTCGTGGGCACGATCAGCACGACAGCCGGCCAGGTGATCACGCGCACGTACCGCGTGAGCGTGACCGACGGGCAGTTGATGCTGCGTCTGCGCGACCTTGGCGCCGGGACCGCCGCCATCGAGCGCTTGGCGATCACGCCCGCCATCCAGGGAGCGGGCGCTCGCAACCTCTACGACCCGAACTTCTACCTCGGCGATTACGTCGACTTCGAGTATCTGCCGCTGAGCTCCAACGACGCCCTGGGCGACGACAGCAGCATCGGCGGCACGTACCGCTGGAAGCCCTCCTCCCCACCGTTGGCCCGCCCGTTCGACTTCGGCACGGCGACTTCCCCGACGGCCGCCGGGTACACGCCCATCACCGAGGCCACGGGGTACACTTCCACGCTCGGCTACGGCTGGCAGCTCGGGCTGCCCGGCACCGTGACCAGCGGGGACCGAGCCGGTCTGGGCACCGACCTGACCCGCGATTTCAATGCCACGGCCAACCGCGAGTTCTACGTCGACGTGGTCAACGCCACGTACGACGTCACGGTCACGGTCGGAGATCTGGGCGGGGTGGCCCGCGACCGGATGGGAATCTACCTCGAAGGCGCGCAAGTCGACACGATCGACACGGCGGCCGGCCAGGTGGTCACGCGCACCTACCGCGTCAGCGTGTCGGACAACCAGTTGACCCTCCGCCTGCTCGATCTGGGCGGCACCGTTCCGAACGTCGCGATCGAGGGCTTGGTCGTCACGCTCGTGTCTCCGCAGACCGACGACAACGGGCTGACTATCGCCGCACATCCGAACGAGCTGTTCACCGGCGTCGACAACCTGCTGAGCCTGAACATCCACAACAACGCTAACGACGTGCTGGGCGGGTCCGGCTACGTCCCGGCGACGCCGTGGGCGACCGTGTGGGTCGACTACGACCGCAGCGGCAAGTTCGGCGATTCGACCGCGTACCAGGAAATGGTCATCGGCCCGAAGCTCGACGCCGACGGCACGTGGAAGAATTGGAACTGGGTGACCAACCTGCCGATCGCCGATCTGTCCCAGCCGATCCAGATCGTGGTGCCGTGGTCGGTGCCGTTCGACGGCGCGAACCCGACGTTCCTGCGGCTCTGGCTCACCGACGATCCCGACCTGAGCAAGTTCGTGGACCCGGCCGCCGCGGCGCCCCACGGCGAGGTGGAAGACTATTCGGTGATCATCCGTCAGCCGGCCGTCGATTACGGCGATGCGCCGGACGGCGTGACGCCCCTGGTCGGCTATCCGGCCAGCACGTATCCCACCTTGAACTACGCGTCCGACTACCTCACGTCCACGGAGCGGGGGGCGCGCGCGTTGGTGTCGACCGGGCCCGCCTTCAGGCTCGGCGCGGTCGTCACGCCCGACGCGGTGGCGCTGACCGACGCAAACGCCACCGGCGACACCGGCGACGACGGCGTCAAGGTCCCCACCTACCACGACCCGAACGATCCCACGAACAGCTTCCTCGTGAATCCCGCCGTCCCCGGCAGCAAGATGACGCTGCGGGCCGGGGTGGAGAACGAGATCGACGTGACGGTCGCCAACACGCTGGGCGACGGCTGGGTGTCGGTGTGGATCGACTACAACAAGGACGGGAAGTGGGACGACGCGGAGCTGGTTGGCGAGATCCAAGTCACCCTCGCGACGGCTCAGCCGGTCAAGTTCTACGCCACCCCGGTCTACAACGTGGGGGCGGGCGAGACCTTCATGCGCGTGCGCCTGAGCAATGCCCAGGGCATGAAGTCGTCCGAAACCGGTATTCCGGTGTGGACCGGCAATTCGGCCCTGAACAACCTTTACCTGGCCACCGGCGAGGTCGAGGACTACCACGTTACGATCAACGCCCCGCCGATCGACTACGGCGATGCGCCGGCCAGCTTCGACACGTCGCCGACCACCGGGACGGCCGAAGGCGTCAGGGCCCAAAGCCTCTACGACCCGAACTTCTACCTCGGCACGTACGTCGATTTCGAGACTACGGCCCTGAACTCGCCCGACGCCATGGGCGACGACCTGAGCGTGGGCGGCACCTACCAGTGGGATCCGCCGCTCCCGCCCAACCCCTATCGCTTCGACTTCGGCACGGCCACGTCGCCAATCGCCTCCGGTTACACGCAGGTCACCGAGACCGCCCTCTACACGCCCGCGCTGGGCTTCGGATGGCAGAACAGCAACGTCACGAGCGTCAACCGGGCCAGCGGCACCGACCCGTTGACGCGAGATTTCAACGAGACCGCCAACAATACGTTCCGGGTCGATCTGGCCAACGGCACATACGACGTGACGGTAACGTTGGGGGACGTGGGCACGGTCAACCGCGACAGAATGCGGGTCTCGCTGGAAGGTTGGCTGTCGAGCGAGATCAACACCCTGGCCGGCTCGGTGTTCACGCTCACCCGCCAGGTCACCGTGACCGACGGCCAGTTGACCGTCGGCCTGCAAGATCTCGGCGGCGGCAATCCGAACGTCGCCATCGAGGGCCTCACGGCAACTTGGGTGGCCAACGTCCTCCTGCCGGTCCAACGCTTCGACTTCGGCACGGCTACCTCTCCGGTCGCCGCCGGCTATACGCGGATCATGAATACGACGCCCTACAGCCCCGCGCTGGGCTACGGCTGGCAGACGCCGAACGCGCCGAACGTGACCAGCACCGACCGCTCCCCGCTGGGCAACGATTTGACCGGCGATTTCAATGCCACGGCCGACAACACGTTCTTCGTCGATCTGCCCAACGGCGCGTACAACGTCACGCTCACCGTGGGCGACGTGGGCACGGTGGCCCGCGACCAGATGGGGATCTCCTTCGAGGGCGCGCAAGTCGACTCGATCGGCACCGCGGCCGGCCAGGTGGTCACGTACACCTACCGGGTCATCGTGGCCGACAGCCAGTTGAACCTGCGCCTGCGCGATCTCGGCGGCAGCGACCCGAGCGTCGCCATCGAGGGCCTCGTGGTCACCAAGGACGACAATGGGGTCACGCTCAGCAACAACTACACCTCGTTGCCGTACTCGATGGTCTTGGCGGCAGGCGTGAACAACACCCTCAGCCTGAACATCTTCAACGCGGACAACGACGTCTTGGGAAACACCTCCAGCTACGCGAAAGTGGCGCAGCCGTGGGCGACCGTGTGGGTCGACTACGACCGGAGCGGCAACTTCGGCGATTCCACGACGAACCAGGAGAAGGTCATCGGCCCGAGACAGGTGCCCGACCTTAGCAACCCCGGGTCCCTGAAATGGGTCCAGTGGAACTTCACGACCAACCAGGAGATCCTCCGCACCCCCAACGGGAGTCTGCCTGCGAATATTACGATCGCGGTGCCGTGGGCGGAGCCGTTCGACAACGAGCCCGATCCGGCCAAGCGGCCGACGACCCCGGCGTTTTTGCGGGCCTGGCTGACGGACGCCCCGGACGCCGACCCGAGCACCTTCAGCCCGGCCATCGCCCCGCCCAAGGGCGAGGTGGAAGACTACCAGGTCTATATCGCTCAGTCGTCGCTCGACTGGGGCGATGCTCCGGACTACGTGCGGGGGGTCCCGGGCCAGGCCGTCAACCCGGACTACAACGCGACCGCCAGCCTGATCGTCTACGCGTCGAACACCTTCGACCCGGTGAACAACCTGACGCAGGACTACGAGATCTTCGTGTCCCGGTCCGACGGCTCCGGCCGCCGCCAATTGACCTTCAACACGGCCGACGACCAGACGCCGCGGTTCAGCCGCAACGGCAGCAAAATCGTGTTCTCCTCGAACGCCAATACCGGCGGCAACAACCCCGACGGCGACTACGAGCTGCTGGTCATGAACGTCGACGGCACCGGCCTGCGGCAGATCACCAACAACGCCTTCGACGACATCCATCCGGAGTTCATGGACAGCCAGCGGGTCGTGTACTCCGCCAAGGTCACCGGCACCGCGGCGGACCACTTCGACCTCTACTGGCTCGACACCAGCGTTGCGAACCCCCTGCCGACCTACGTCAACACCAACAATACGCTCAACCGCGACACGTTCATGCCGACGTACGCCTCGCTAAGCGGCAACGAGTGGGTGGCGTTCGTCTCGGACCGGACGCCCGCGGGCATACCGTCGCTCGGCCTCAGCGTTGGTTCCACGTTGTTCAACTCCGGGACCTACACGGACTTGACGTTTCGGCAGCCCTTGGCCAACAAAATCTGGCCGCGTTTGAGGGTCGAAGGCACGAAGATGATGCTGCTGTTCGATTCGAACTTCTTTAACAGCACCTTCAACGTCTTTGAGATGGACGCGACCAACGCGGCCCTCACCCCGGTGAAGAAGACCTTCCTCGCCACGTCGAACCAAGGGATGCCGGCCTACATCGACGACAACACGATCCTCTACGTGTCGGACGCGACGGGCCGCAACCAAATCTACTCGCAACCCCTTTCGGACCCGACGGCCGCGACGCAGATTACGTTCCCCGCCTACTTCACCAGCCCGCTCTACCCCACCTTGTCGGTCAACAACGGGGCCCGGGCCATTCGCGACCAGGCCTTCCACCTCGGCCAATACGCCGACTCGGAACTGGACGGGCAGCCCAACGCCGACGCAACGGGCGACGACACGAACCCGACCAGCGGCCCGGACGACGAGGACGGCATTGAGGATTGGGATTCCGGCGGCATCTTGTACGCGGGCGTGAGCAACCATGTCCACGTCTCCGTGGTCGTCCCGCAGAACCAGACGGGCTACTTGAGCGCGTGGATCGATTACAACCTCAACGGCTCCTGGGGCGATACGCTGGCCTCGGGCACCGCTTGGCAGGCCTCGGAACAACTCTTCCGCAACCGGCCGGTCGCGTGGACGGCCCAAAACGGCGGGAATATCAACGACGAGATCGACATCGACGTGCCGTGGTACGTCGACCCCAAGACCACCTTCGTGCGATTACGGCTGACGGAGACTCCGATTGACGCCACCTTGCCCGGTTACACGGGCACGGCGTCGCTGTTGAGCGGCGGCCAGCAACCGATCCGCGGCGAGGTCGAGGACTACAGAGTCCAGATCGTCCAGCCGCCGGTGGACTACGGTGACGCGCCGGACGGCGTCACCCCGCTGCCGCAGCGGCCGCAGAGCACCTATCCGACGCTCGACTACCCGGCAGGCACGCAGCTCAATTCGCCTGTCGGCCGCGGCGCTCGCAGTCTGGTCGATCCGGCCTACCCGCTCTACCTGGGCACGGCCCCGGACACCGAGACCAACGCCTACACGAATCCGTGGGCCGACGGCGACGACACGAACGTGCCGGGCGCTGCCGACGACGAAGACGGCGTGCGCATCGCCAGTTTCGACGGCTTCCTCCGCATCAGCCCGGACACTTTCAACACCATCACCAACACGCTTGAAGTCACCGCCCGCTATCCCGCCGGGCAGCCGGGCTACCTGAACCTCTGGATCGACCTCAACGCCGACGGGCAGTGGACCGCCAACGAGCAGTTGATCGTCGACAACTACAACGCGAGCACCAGCTCGCCGATCACCCTGGCCAACGGCTCGCCCACGCAAGTCTCATTGATCATCCCGTCGACGGTGAAGGAGAACTACACGTTCATGCGGGTCCGGTACAGCGACCAGTTGAACGTGGGCATCGGCGGGGGCGGGAGCGGACTGAAACTGGCGCGCGGCGAGGTCGAGGACTACGCCGTGACGCTCGTGGTCCCCAACGCCGCCATCAGCGGCTACAAGTTCAACGACGTGGACGCCGACGGCCGCTGGGACAGCAACGTGCTGGGCGCGATCCCGCCGATCCAACTGGCCGTTCCCGGGCCGGTGGCCGTCGCGAGGGGCGACGAAGGCTCCTCGACGGTCGTCGACTTGGGATTCGCCTTCGAGTTCTTCGGCTCCAGCTACACGCAGATGTACGTGAACAACAACGGGAACGCGACCTTCGGGCTGGCGCAACGGCCCGACATGCCGATCGGGTTCCCCCAGAGTCTGCCCATGCTGGCGCCCTTCTGGTCCGACGTTGACACCACCGCCGTGGGCGAGGTGCGACTGTCGCAGGGCCTCAGCGTGCGGAACCAGCCGTACGTTCAGGTCGACTGGCTCGACGTGGGCTACTACAACGCCCATAGCGACCTGCAGAACACCTTCACGCTGTACCTTGAGAACGATCCGGCCGGCGACATCGTGACCTTCAGGTACCTCAACCTGGAGTGGGCGGCAGGCGATGCCGGGAAGCCGGGCGTGCCGGGCGGCAGCGGCGGCTTCGGCGGAGCGGGCGCGCTGGTCGGCTTCGACGCCGGCGACGGCCTCGGCTTCCTCGAGCTCGCTCGACCCTCGACCCTGGGCGGGCTGGATGCCCTCACGCAACTGCCCAACCGGGCCTATGCCTGGCGCTTCGACCCCGCCACCGGACTGCCGGGTGAGGCCAATCCCACCGTCAACGCCCCGACGATCGACCTGATGACGGGCGGCAATGTCGTGATCAATCCGACCGACGAAGGCTCGTCGCAGCTCATCCGGCTGCCGTTCATCTTCGAGTTCTACGGGGTCGGATACCAGGACCTGTACGTCAACAACAACGGCAACGTCACTTTGGGCAAGGACGCGCCTCAGGGCTTCGGCGTCCCGGTCGGATCGCCGCAGGGATTGCCCATGCTGGCGCCGTTCTGGGCGGACGTCGATACCCGCATCGGGGCCGGCGAAGTCCGCGTCAACCAAGGCACCAGCCCGCGAAATCACCCGTTCATCGAGGTCGACTGGAGCAGCGTGGGCTACTACAACCAGCACCGCGACAAGCGGGATACCTTCACCCTCTACATCGAGGACGACCCGGCAGGCGACATCGTCGTGTTCGCCTACTCCGACCTGCAATGGACCACCGGCGACAACGACGGCGGGGCCGGCTCCGGATTCGGCGGCAACGGCGCGCAGATCGGGTTCGACTCAGGCGACGGCGTCCACTACCTGAACGTCATGCGGCCCGACAGCCAGGCCGATCTGGCCCAACTGCTCGCTTTGCCCAACCGGCAGATGGCATGGCGGTTCGATCCGACCACGGGTCAGCCGGGGCGCTCGGAGCTGGGCCTGGCCGGCGTCCAGGTGTACCTCGACGTGAACAATAATGGGCGTTTCGACAACGACGGCACCGAGTTGTCGACACTCACCCAGAAGGACGACCCCGCCACTCCCAGCGTCAACGAGCTCGGCCTCTACGAGTTCCCCGACCTCTGGCCGGGCCGGTACATCGTGCGCGAGGTCGTTCCCAGCGACCTGGCCAACTCTCGATGGATCCAGACGGCACCCTACGTGGCCACCCATTCGGCCGGGGCCCACGCCGCGATCCGCGCAGTCCACCCGACCGAATTGCGCGACGGACAGACCTTCTCGGTCAGCAACGGGACGACCACCCGGTTCTTCGAGTTCGACAATAACAATGCACGCCTGGGACCGGTTGGCACCGTCCTCATCCCGTTCGGCTCCGCGAAAACCGCCCGCGACGTGGCCCAGGCCATCGCCAACGCCATTGCCGCCAACCTCGACCTGACGGTCGACTACGGCACGAACACGGCGGTCCCGACGACGACCAATCTCGGCGACGTGGTCAGCCTCTCCGGGCCGAACGCGGTACGGCTCAATCTGCGGCCGACCGGTTTGGCCGCCGGAGCGACCCCCTCCGTGCTCTCGAACGTCAACGAAATGCTGCTCACCAACCCGCACAGCCAGGTCATCGCCGGCGCCCAATTCGGCAACCACAAGCTGGCGCAGGTGACGCTCAGCGGGCTGGGCGTGGCCGAGGGGAACCTTGACGCCAACGGCAATCCCGTAAAGACGCCGGTCAGCGTGGCAGTGAAGATGACCGGGTCGTTCGGCGCCCCGGTGACCATCGACTACTCCGTCAACGACGGCACCGCCACGCGGTCCGACAACGACTACGAGGCCCCGCTGAGCGGCTCGGTAACCATCGCTCCCCAGTTGATGCCCGAGAACCAGTGGGACATCGAGCCGCTGAGCACCAACCCCAACAGCAACTACAACTACGCCGTTTCCGGCAACGTCACCGCCTGGAACAAGTACGACGGCAGGGACTGGCAGCTCTTCGCCAACCGCTGGGACCCGGCCACGAGGACCAGCGAAACCCGCCAGATCAGCCTCAGCCCCAGCACCGATCCGAACGTGCCGAGCGACCCGAACGCGACGACCGACAACCGCGAGCCCGACGTCTACGACGCGGGCGACAAATACTACGTCGTCTGGACCGGCAAGCCGGCGGGGAGCACCACGTTCGAGATCTACCTCTACGATTCGAGCACCAGCCAGGTCCAACGGCTGACCACCAACACCTATCACGACCGCAGCCCGCAGATCTCGGCCCGCTACGTCGCCTGGTCGAGCTCCGCCGTGAGCACGCGGCGCTCGATTTGGGCCTACGATCTCACCCAGCCCGCCGTTGCGGCGGTGAAGATCTCCAACGACCTGTACGACAACATCAGTCCGCAGGTCGACGGCAGCACGATCGTGTGGAGCGGGGCGGGCGCCTCGGCCTCGGAGGTGTTCGCCTATGACCGCGGCCGCACGCGGCGGTTGAGCAACAACGCCATCGACGACGTTCTGCCCCAGGTCTCCGGCGACAACGTGGTGTGGCAGGCGAAGGTCAACGGGAAGTGGCAAGTCCACCTCATCCGGCTCAGCAAGGACCTTGACGGTCAGCCGTTCGTGGTGACCGCCAACTCCGTCAACAACGTCGAGCCGCGCGTCTCAGGCAATAACCTCGTGTGGGAGCAGCAGACCAGCGCCGACCTGTCGGCGATCAACTACTTCGACATCGCCACCGAGGATCCCACCCAGGCGCAGACGATCTCCCGAGGGCCGTATTCGCTCCAGAAGAGCCCGCGGATCTCGGGCGACCGCGTCGTGTGGTCGATGTTCGACGGGGTCAACTGGGAGGTCGTGTATTACGAGGTCGGCGCCGGGGGCATGCCCCACAACATCTCCAACAACGCCGTCTACAACACGGATGCCCAGATCGCCGACTCCGCCGATCCGCTCGTGGTCTGGCGGCTCGAGCAGGGGACCAACTTCACCGTGGTCCGCGCGACCCCCACGCCCCAGTTCGTCACCGCCACGATCCCGGCCTCCGGCACGGCGATCTCCATCATCGGCGACACGAAGTGGGAGCCGGACGAGAACTTCTTCGTCACGGTGAACAAGGCCTCGCTGGCCGAAGTGAATCCGCGCAGCGTCCAGATCGACATTCTCAACGACGATACGGTCCTCCAGGGCACCAGCGGCAACGACACCTTCAGGTTTACCGTGGGCAACCCGTTCACGATCGAGCTGATCACCGACGGGATTTCTGAAGTCTATCAGGTCGATCCATCCCAGATGGGCAGCTTCACCTTCGACGGAGCGGGCGGGTACGACACCGTGGAGTTCTTCGGCGACGCCGGCCCGACGACTGTCGAGCTCTGGCCCGATCACGGCCTGTACCAGACCGCCACGTACCGCCTCACCACGCTCAATGTCGATTCGCAGATAGCCACGAGCAACGGCACGGACGACACGGTCATCCTGCACGACAGTCCGGGGCGCGACCTGCTGACGGGAACTCCGACCCTTACGATACTTAAGCCTGACGTACTTCGCAATCCGGCGCGGTATCGCCAGGAGGCCGTGAACTTCCGCACCGTGATCGCAGGCGCGACGCTGCCCGCCACCTTGCCGCCCCCGAGCCAGGTTGGCGCGCTGGCCGATCGCGCCGATCTGACGGCTTCGGCGGGCGAGGACCGGCTGACGGCTTATCCGTTGGACGTCACGCTGGCGGACAACGCCGGCCTGCTCTACTCGGTCCAGGCGTTGAACTTCCTCACGGTCCAGGCCACCGCGACCGCCGCCGGCGGCGTGGTCGATCGCGCCAGGTTCTTCGATTCCGACGCCCTGCCGGCAAGGAACGATGAGCTCCAAGCGTACCCCGGCAACGCCACGCTGTTCAACGCGTCCTTGGATCGGAACGTCTATTTCAACAATCGGGCCATCGGGTTCATGGACGTGGAGGCCACCTCGCGCAGGGGCGAGGACGTCGCCAGGCTCCGCGACGACTGGACCGCCGCCCGCGATGACCAGTTCACCGCCGGCCCGGCGTCCGCCACCCTGTCGGGCAGCATGGGCAGCGGCGCGGCGTACACCTCGAAGGTCAACAGCTTCCGCTACGTGTACGCCAATGTGCTGCAGGGGACCGACACCGCCACGCTGACCGGCTCCGGCGCCTCCGACACGTTCGTCGGCACGGCGAACTACGGGTTGCTCTCCGGCGCGACGTACCTGAACCGGGCCAACGCCTTCGACACCGTGACCGCCCAGTCCGTGGCGAACGGCGTCGACGTGGCCAAGTTCTACGACTCGATCGGCAACGACACGTTCACCGCCAACCCGGTCGCGGCCGTCATGACCGGACCGGGAATCCCGCCTGCGTTCAAGAACCAGGCCGACGGCTTCGCCCAGGTCCACGCCTGGTCCGTGGTCGGCGGCAGCGACACCGCGGACCTCTACGGCTCCACCGGCGCCGACCAGTTCTGGGCCTACCCGGATTACGCCTACTTGAGCGGCGCCGCTGGCGGGCAGTCGTACTACTACCGCGCCAACGCCTTCGAGAAGGCGACCGGTTACTCGCAGGGCGGCCCCGGCGACACGGCCCGGCTCTACGGGCACGTCGATAGCACGCGGGCCGTTCAGGACACCTTCGTTGCCGGCCCGATCCAGTTGACCGACGGCACCGTCGCCACCCGGGCCTTGATGTCCGATGGCGTCTACGCCGGCTCCGACATCGGCAACGCCTCCTTTACCGGCGGCACGTTCGTGGCCGAGGCCTACGGCTTCCGCACCGCGTTCGGCGAGTCGCGCGACGCCAGCGAGCAAGCCAAGAACGACGTGGCCAGGATGTACGATTACGCCTTGGCCGCCGATACGTTCACCGGCAGCCTCGCCACGGGCAACGCTACGATGACCGGCAGCGGCGGCTACACGATCACCGCCAAGAAGTTCGGCACGAACGTCGCCCAAGGCGACGGGGCCAACGACACCGCCCTGTTGAAGGATTCGGTCTTCGCCGACTGGTTCGAAGTTGACGGGCGCAAGGCGCGGCTGTTCAACAAAGTCAACCTCAACACCGCCTTCGAGGTCTCCGAGTTCGCGAACTTGAGGGCGCAGTTGAGCACCCCGTCGAACACGACGCAGCCGCGCAACAAGAAGAAGACCACCAACGCCCCGCCTGCCGGGTGGACCGTGGCGTTTGACCCTGACACGTCGTTCTGGGCCGAGGACCCGAATCCAGGCAGCGATCCCTGGTGGAACGAGCCCTGGACGCAGTAGGACGCCGAGCGCGAAATTACAGAAGGAGCCGGGTGCGCCTTCGGCCATGAGGCCGACGGGAGTGCCCGGCTTCGTCGGTTCTTGCGTCCCCTTTCGTGCCACACTCCCGGTTCTCACGCTCTCGGCGAACTGGTAAGATGTTCAAACCATGCCACCGATTACGTCCCTCGAAGCCGGCGCAACCGCCTCCACTGCCGGTCCCGGCCCCGACTGGCTGGGGCTCGCCCATCGCGTGCTCGATGGCTACCAACTTACCGCGGCGGAGGGATTGAGGGCCCTGCAGGCCCCCGACGAGGAGCTGCTTGACCTGTTGGCCGCAGCCTACCGCGTGCGCTATCGCTGGTTCGGCAATCGGGTCCACTTGAATTTCCTCATCAACGCCAAGAGCGGCGCCTGCGGGGAAGACTGCGGCTATTGCTCCCAATCGCGGATCTCCCGGGCCGACATCCCGCGGTACGGCCTCCTCGATGAAGAAGAAATCGTCGCCGGCGCCCAAGCCGCGGCCCAACGAGGCGCCGGGACCTACTGCATCGTCGTCTCCGGACGTCATCCCACGGGGCCTGATCTCGATCGCGTGGCGAAAGCGATCCGGCGGATCAAGAAGAGCTTCCCGCTGAAGATCTGCATTTCGCCGGGGCTGCTCACGCCCGCTCAGGCCGCCCAGTTGAAGCAGTGCGGCGTGGATCGCGTCAACCACAACCTCAACACCAGCGAGCGGTTCTACCCCCGCATCTGCTCGACCCACGGCTATCACCAGCGCCTCGCCACGCTCCGCGCGGTGCGCCAGTCAGGCCTGGAGATCTGTTCCGGCGGGATCGTCGGTATGGGGGAAGACGATGCCGACGTGGTCGAGCTCGCCCTTCGGCTTTCCGATCTCGCCGTGGAAGCGCTGCCGATTAACTTCCTGATCCCTATTCCCGGCACGCCGCTGGAAGGCACGAGTCGGTTGAATCCCCGCTACTGCCTGAAGGTCCTGGCGATGATGCGCCTGGCCAACCCGCGCGCCGAGCTGCGGATCGCCGCCGGCCGCGAACTGCACCTCGGCGCGCTGCAGCCCATGGGGCTGTACGCCGCCAACTCGATCTTCGTCGGCGACTACCTGACCACCAAGGGTCAGCCGCCCGAGGACGACTTCCGCATGATCGCCGATCTCGGCTTCGAAGCCGTTTCGGAGGGCGCGCCATGACCAGCGTTAGCGAGCTGATTCGGCAGGCCCGGGACGGGGACGCAGCGTCGCGCGACGAGCTGTTTCGCCTCTGTCGGAGTTACCTGGGCCTGATGGCCCGGTCCCAGGTCGAGAGCTGGCTCCGAGTGAAGGTCGATGCCTCGGACCTCGTGCAACAAACGTTGCTGGAAGCGCATCGCGACTTCGACTGCTTCCAAGGCCGATCGCACCAGGAGTGGCTCGCCTGGCTGCGCCGCATCCTGGCCCGCAACGCCGCCGACTTCGTGCGCCAGTACCGCGGCGCGGCCAAGCGCGCGGTCCGCCGCGAGGTCCCGTTCGCGACGGAAAGCGGATTGCGCGGCGGCGCTCCCGAGCCCGCCGCTCCCACCGAAACGCCGAGCGAGGAGTTTTTCCAACTCGACGCCGAGCTCCGCCTCAGCGACGCCCTGGCCACGCTGCCGCCTGATTACCAGGAAGTCATTTTCTTGCGCAACCTCCAGCGGCTGCCGTTCGACGAGGTAGCGCGCCGCATGAGCCGCTCCCGTCCCGCCGCCCAAATGCTCTGGTTCCGCGCCCTGAAGAAACTCCGCGCCGCCCTGGGAGAAGAACAAGACTGATTAAGGAGACTCTATGTCGCGTCATCGCAGTCAAACCGCCTTCGCCCGCGCCAGGCAACTCATGCCTGGCGGAGTTAACAGTCCTGCCCGGGCTTTCGGCGCGGTCGGCGGTGAGCCGATCTTCATCGACCGGGCCGAAAGGGCGTATCTCTACGACGTGGACGGCAACCGCTACGTCGATTACATCGGCTCCTGGGGTCCGATGATCCTCGGCCACGCGCACCCCGAGGTGACCGCCGCTATCGAGACAGCCGCCCGCCGCGGCACCAGCTTCGGCGCGCCCACCGAGGCCGAAAGCAAGCTGGCCGAATTGGTGATCCAAGCCATCCCGTCGATCGAGATGGTCCGG
>CAYTJV010000048.1:0-22219 GCA_964438165.1 uncultured Planctomycetaceae bacterium
GCTACGCGGAACGGCTGGCGCCCGGCACCAAGTTCGCCGACGTCATCGGCGAGATCGATCCGGCGAAGCTGGCCGCCGGCACGAGCATGTCGGCCGAAGAAGCCCTGCACTTCGGGCTCATTCCCCGCATGCACCGCGGCATCTTCGCCGTGAACGAGCTGCCGGAACTCGACGAGCTGGTGCAAGTGGGCCTGTTCAACATCCTCGAAGAGCGCGACGTGCAGATCCGCGGCTACCCGATCCGCTTCGACATCGACGCGCTGATCCTCTTCTCCGCCAACCCGGCCACCTACAACCGCAGCGGCAAAGTCATCCCACAACTCAAGGATCGCATCGGCTCGATGATCCACACGCACTATCCGCGGGAGCGGGCCATGGGGATCGAGATCACGGAGCAGGAGGCGGGGATCGCGCTGGACGGGCAGTTCCCGGTGGTCGTGCCGTACTTCATGCGGGAGATCATCGAACAGATCAGCATCGCCGCCCGGCGCTCGAAATACGTCGACCAGCAATCGGGCGTGAGCGCCCGGCTGAGCATCGCCAACTACCGGGCGATGGTGGCCAGCGCCCGGCAGCGCGCCGCCGTGCTCCGCGAGCGGCCCGCCGTGACGCGGATCAGCGACCTGGGGCACCTGTACTCCACCTCGCTGGGCAAATTGGAGCTGGACATGATGTCGAGCCACCAGATGTCCGAGCGCCAGGTGCTCGACGCGATCGTGGCCGAGGCGATTCGCGAAGTATTCGACGAGTACGTCGAGCGCCACGGCGTGGAGGAGATCGCCGAGATCTTCTCCCGCGGCGTGAAGATCGAGGTGGGCGACCTCCTGCCTTCGTGCCAGTACGCCGAGCGGCTGAAGCGCGTCCCGCCGGCCTGGCAGAAGGCCTTTGAGGTGAACGCCTCCAGCGACCCGGCCATGCGGGCCTCCTGCGTCGAGTTCATCCTCGCCGGGCTCTACGCGTCCGACCGCATCTCCCGCTCGCAGCAGCACGGGAGGATTGTCTATGAGATCCGATAGGCCCATTGGCGGCATCATCCACACGTACCAGAAGTACGATCCCAAGAATTTCCCCAGCCCCACGCAGCCGCAGCCGGACTTGGTGTCCGGGGCCTTCAACCACCTGTTGGCCTACGGCAGCCTCCGCGAGCTGACCGACGAAGAGTTGGCCAAGGCCGTCAAGCTCGATCCCAGCCAGATCGCCGGACTGGGCCCGAGCCTGGAATACTTGATCGAGAAGCTCCGCGAGCGCAAGCGGAAGATCCTCGAGACGTACGAGACGAGGCGAGTCCAGGCGGAGGCGGCCGGGCGCTATCGCCAGTGGGGGCTTCGCATGAAGCCGTCCGCGGATCTGGAAAAACGCTTCAAGCGGGCCTTTGTCGAGGAGCAGCTCTACGACCTGGAACGCCTCTGGTACGCCGCCGGCGACGAGCGCGGCGCCTTTGCCCGCGAGCTGGTGCAGTTGGTCCACCGCCTCGGCGACAAGTACCAGATCGACGAGCTGGCCTCGAAGTACGAGTTCACCGGCCGCACCGAACTGTCGATCCCCCGCGCCCTGGAGATCAAGGAGGAGTTGGAAGCCATCGACCGGCTGCTCAAGCAGCTCGAAGAGGCCCTGAAAACCGCCCAGGTCGGCGTGATCGATCTGGAGGAGCTCAAGCAGTTCGTCGAACAGGCCGACGTCGATCAGCTCAAGGATCTCGCCAGGCAAGTGGAAGAGTACGTGCGGCAAGTGGCCGACCAGCAGGGCCTGGAGAAAACCGCCCAGGGCTACCAGCTCACCCCGAAGGCCTATCGCATTTTCCAAGGCCGGCTCCTGGAGCGGATCTTCAGCAACCTGGAGTCGGCCCGGACCGGCCGGCATCATGGGCCGGTGGTGGGCGAAGGGGCGGTCGAGCTCCAGCAGACCAAGCCCTACGAGTTCGGCGACTCGATCGCCAACATGGACATCCCCGGCTCGATGATCAACGCCCTGATCCGCTCCGGACCGGGCCTGCCCGTGCGCCTCTCCCAGGACGACATCCAGATCCACCGCACGCGCAACACGCCCAAGTGCGCCAGCGTGGTGCTCTTGGACATGAGCGGCTCGATGCGCTACGACGGCCTATATGTCGACGTGAAGCGCATGGCCCTGGCCTTGGACGGCCTCATCCGCCGCGAGTACCCCGGCGACTACTTGCAGTTCCTGGAGATGTCGTCCTTCGCCAAGCCTCGCCACCCCAGCGAGATTGCCGGCCTGATGCCCAAGCCGGTCACGATCTACGAGCCCATGGTGCGGCTCTACGTCGACATGAGCGACGAGCGGATCAGCGAGCTCGACGTACCGCCGCACTTCACCAACATCCAGCACGGATTACAGATGGCCCGGCGATTCCTGGGCACTCAGGACACGCCCAACCGGCGGGTGATCCTCATCACCGACGGCTTGCCGACCGCCCATTTCGAGGACCACCTCCTCTACCTGCTCTATCCGCCGCACGAGCGCACCGAAGAGGCCACCTTGCGCGAAGGGAAGTTGTGCCAGCGCGAAGGGATCACGATCAACATCTTCCTCTTGCCCAGTTGGTCGCAGTCGCGCGAAGACGTGCAGTTCGCCTACAAGCTTGCGGAATCCACCGCCGGCAAGGTCTTCTTCACCGCCGGCAAGAACCTCGACCGCTACGTGGTCTGGGACTATCTGAACCGCCGGCGGGAAATCGTGGCGTGAATGCGACCGCCGCGGGTCTTGACCGTCGCGGGCGGGGTTATTACGCTTGATGACAGATGGGCTGCGACGGAGGACAAAAGATGAGTAGTAATATCTCCCCTGAAAACGAACTTTTCATTCAACATGCCGTGGAGACCGGTCTGTTCCACGACCGGGGCTCTGCGCTGGATGCGGCCATCGACCTGTTGAAGCGGCGGCTGGAATTGTTGGAACACATCGACGAAGGCACGCGGCAGCTTCGTAGCGGTCAGTACACAGAGTACGATGAGGAAGGGCTCGATGAGTTCTTCGATACCGTGCAACGGCTCGGTCGGCAGCGCTACGAAGCCAGCAAGAAGTCACCATGAGCCGCGTCCGCGTATCCCGTCAAGCCGAAACGGACATCCATGGCATTTGGGACTACATTGGAATCGAAAAGGCCGCCCCGGTAGCCGCGGAACGTCTAATTGAAGGCCTCCGTGGAAAGTTTAAGTTGCTGGCCAAGCATCCCATGATGGGTAAAGCCCGGGACGATCTACGCGAGGGGCTCCGGATCTTCTCCGTGGGCAGCTATGTCGTCCTCTACTACCCGGCCGAAGACGGCATCGAAGTGGCCGGCGTGATTCACGCGGCGCGCGATATCGAGGGGATATTCCGCCGCGGCGAACGCTAGGCTGGCTTGCGCCATTGTTCGCCACATTCTGCGGCCCGGCTTCCAAAAAAGTCTTGCGACTCCGCGCGTTGCAGAACGGTTCAACGCGTGCTGTGCGCGGGTCTCCCGAAGAGCGCACAGGGTCCGACCGAAGGTCTCCAAAGGAATGGGAGACCTACGGTCAAGCGGTCGGCGCTCTTCAGGAGACCCGCGCCGAGCGCCGACTCGCGCCGAGCGCCGGGGCGATCGCAGCGGCTGCGAAAGTCCGTGTGCGCCCAAGGTTTGCGCCCCTCGCGCCGGGCGCTTCTGTTGGTGCCCAAGACCGCGATTTTCCAATTCGCGATCCACTTGAGCCCCAACGTCCTCACTCGTCGTTTGAGCGTCGGGCCGATCGCGCCGGTCTGTGCTGTGCGCGGGTCTCCCGAAGAGCGCACAGGGGCCGACCGAAGGTCTCCAAAGGAACAGGAGACCTTCGGTCGAGCGGTCGGCGGGGTCGGGAAACCCGCGCCGAGCGCCGAGTCGGACCAATCGCGCCGGGCGATTCTGTTACGGACCAGAATGCGGATTTTCCAATTCCGGATGGGCCTGCGCCCTAACGTTCCCGCTTGTGGTTGCACACCCCGCTTGCGGTTCGACGCGATGCCAAATTGTCAAAAATCGATTCCGCCGCCGCGCAGAGGTCGAGCGGAGCAGAGACTCCTGCACCCGGCGATTCTACCAGCCCAGTGGCCACATTTCCCGGTGAAAATCGAGGAACAGGCGTCGCGGATTGGACGACCGCTTAATCTGGGAAACTTGGGAGAGACGATGCCGGGGGCGGCGAAGCATACGTCGCAATCCGCCGGCCGGGCGAACTGGTTAGCATATGTCCCGCGCTTGCCTTAGAATGGGGCCTTCGAGGAGGTCCCTACCGTGCCCATCGAAGCCAAGCCGCTGTTTCGTCCCGACGTTCTCCGCACGCACCTGGCGGCTTTCGATCTGCCGGCCCACGTGGATGCCTTCCGCCCCAAGCTGGCGCATTGGGCCGACTTGCTCTCCACGGGCAAGGCCAACACGTTCAAGGAACAGGAAATCCTGCCGGACTTCCTGACCGACTTCTTTTGCGAGCTACTGGGCTACACCCGCCCCGCGGACGGCGGCCCGCGCTATACCATTTCCCGCGAGAAGCACGTCCAGGTCGACGGCAAGTTTGCCGACGCGGTGCTGGGCGACTTGGGCCGCTCGGCCGACAAGTTCATCGTCGCCCTGGAGGGCAAGGGACCCAAAGACCCGTTGGACCGGCCTTTCGCTGGCCGCCGCATGTCGGCCGTCGATCAGGGCTACCGCTACGCCATCAACCTGCCCTGCGATTTTGTCATCGTCACTTCCATCCGCCAGACGCGGCTCTACTCCAAGGGCGCGGACCAGCACACCTATGAGGGCTTCGACACCGAAGCGCTTGCCGACAGCGACGCCATGCTCAAGCGGTTCGTGTTCTTGCTGGGCGCGGCGCGGGTGGTGCCCGAAACCGGCCGGTGCCATTTCTACGAGTTGCTGGCGGAATCGGAGCGGGTCGGGAAGGACTTGACCAAGGAGTTCTACCTCCGCTACGCCGACATGCGGCAAGACGCCTTCCAGCGCCTCTGCCGCGACAACCCGGATGTGCCCCGGCATGAGGTGTTGAGTTGTGCCCAGAAGCTGCTCGACCGGGTGTTGTTCTGCGCCTTTTGCGAAGACCGGGGCTTGCTGCCCACCGAGACGATCCGCAAGGCGTTTGAACACCGCGACCCGTACCGTCCTCGGCCGATCTGGGAGAACTTCCGCGGGCTGTTCCAGGCCGTCAATTGCGGCAACGCGGCCTTGGGCATCCACGCCTACAACGGCGGGCTTTTTGGCGACGATCCGGTCCTGGACCGCCTGAAAGTGTCCGATGAAGTCTGCGCCTACTTCCGCGAGTTGGGCGACTACGACTACCGGCCCGCCCACCAGGCGACCTACGCCCCGGCCAACGGCAACCAAAGCCTGATCGACGTTGACATTCTCGGGCACATCTTCGAGCAGTCGATCACCGATCTGGAAAAGTTGCGCAACGAGTTGGAGAGACTTTGTGGTGCAGGCGTCCCGCCTGCAATACCGAGCGCAGGCGAGACGCCCGCACTACCCAGCGCAGGCGAGACGCCCGCACCACAAAAGCACAAGACGCGCCGCAAGAAAGAAGGTGCGTTCTACACCCCCGCCTTCATCACCCGCTACATCATCGAACAAGCGTTGGGCGGGGTCCTTCGGGACCGCTTCGAGCAACTCCGTCAATCGCACCAGGAGACAACGAAGGCCGCGGCACGAACCGCGCTGGCCGATCCGGCCGTCTACGTCCTGGACAAACTGAAAAAGCCCGAGCGGGCCGCCCTGGTCCACTTCTGGGAAGCGTGGCAAGACGAACTGGCCTGCATCCGGCTCTTGGACCCAGCGTGCGGCAGCGGGGCCTTCCTGATCGAAGCCTTCGACCAGTTGCACGCCGCCTACCGGGCATCCAACGATCGGCTGGCCGAGCTGCGCGGGCACCGGACCCTATTCGACCTGGACAAGCAAATCCTGGAAAACAACCTCTACGGCGTGGACCTGAACGAAGAGGCCATCGAAATCTGCCGCCTCAGCCTCTGGATCAAAACGGCCGAACGGGGCAAGGTGCTGACCAGCCTCGACCACACGATTCGGGTGGGCAACAGCATCGTCGCCGACCCGGCCGTACACCCCAAAGCATTCGATTGGCAAGCAGCTTTCCCGGAAGTCTTCTCCCCTCGCCCGCGAAGCGGGACCGCCTCTTCGCTCCCCTCGCCCGCTCGCGGGAGAGGGGCTGCGAATCTCCCCTCTCCCTCAGGGAGAGGGGCCGGGGGTGAGGGCATATGCGGCGGCTTCGACGTTGTCGTTGCCAACCCGCCCTACGTTCGGCAAGAGTTGCTGAGCCCCATAAAGCCCTATTTGGAGTCGGCCTACCGCGCCTATCACGGCATGGCCGATCTTTACGTCTACTTCTACGAACTGGGCATCCGGTTGCTGAAGCCGGGCGGATTGTTGTCCTACGTCGTGACCAACAAATGGATGAAGTCGAACTACGGCGAGCCCTTGCGCCGGTTCCTTGCCGAAAACGCCTGGACCGAATCGGTCGTTGACTTCGGACACGCAAAACAGATATTCGAGGAAGTGGACGTCTTCCCTTCGATCATCGTTGCCCGACGCCCGACCGATGCCCCCAAGCCGGATACCGCGCGGCTTTGCACCATTCCCCGCGAGCAACTTCGGATCGACGACTTGAGCCAGCAGATTGAACGGGAAGGCGTCGAACTTCCGCTCGCGCAACTTGGAGCCGACGCGTGGCAGCTTGAACCTGGGGGAGTCAACGGACTATTGGCGAAGATTCAGGCCAAGGGCGTGCCGCTTTCGGACTTCGTTGGTGCAAGCCCTTTAACGGGGATAAAGACCGCGTTCAACGCTGCTTACCTAATTGACACCGTGAGGAAAGACGCGTTGGTCAAGTCCGATCCAAAGTGCGCTGCCGTCATCCGTCCCTATGTGCGCGGCGCTGATGTTGGCCGGTGGAGGTTGGACTGGGGCGGCGTTTGGATGATAACCATGAAATCAAGTGGAGATTATCCTTGGCCGTGGGCAGAGGTGGGAGAGCAGGCCGAGGCAATCTTCCGAAAGACTTATCCGGCGCTACATGCCCATTTCGTCAAACATGAGGCGGCCTTGCGAAAGCGGCAGGATCAAGGTCGATATTGGTGGGAGTTGCGTTCTTGCGCATATTGGGACACGTTCGCGGCAGGTAAGCTCTTCTACCAGCTTATTCAATTCCATCCATGCTACGCTCTCGACACCGAAGGGACGTTCGGGAACAACAAGACGGCTTTCGTTCCAACTGATGATCTTTACTTACTGGGCGTGCTGAACTCACCTCTCATGTGGTGGCACAACTGGCGTTACCTGCCACACATGAAGGATGAAGCCCTTGCACCGAATCCGACTGTCCTGGAATCCATGCCCATCGCCCAACCGACCGATCCCATTCGCACGCAAACGGTGTCGGCTGTCGGCCGGCTTGTCGAACTCACTCAAGCGCAACAAGCAACCCGGCGACAGATTCTCGACTGGCTCCGGGTGGAGTACGAAGTTGAGAAGCCCACCCTGAAGCTGCAAGCACCATTCGACCTGGATCGCGACTGCTTCATTGCGGAAGTCAAGAAGGTCCGCGGGAAGAAGAAGCCCCTATCCGCGGCCGCGCTGGCGAACCTCCGGGACGAATACGCCCGCTCCATCGAACCCGCCCGCGCCCTCGCGGCCGAAGCCTTGAACCTCGAAAAGGAACTCAGCAACCTCGTCAACGAAGCCTACGGCCTGACACCCGAAGAAGTCGCCCTCATGTGGCAAACCGCCCCGCCCCGGATGCCGATTGCGGGGCCTACGGCGGTCGAGAACCCGGCATGATCCCCGCGAATGCACCGTGTTACTTCTCGTGAATGTGCCACTCCCGATAGACTTTCCAGATAGCCTGAAACTTGGAGGTTGACTCGGGGTGCATAAACTCCGCAATCACGCTGCTTTTTTCGTTGCAGAGATTCTGAATCTCGCAAACATACGTCTTCTTGAACCGTTCCCGGTCAATCTTGCCGTCCAGATACTTCGCGCAGGCATCTTCGTAAGCGTTGAGGTTATCCTCCACAGCAGACCGAAAAGCCTTTTCGAGAAGTTCCAACTGCCGCTTGTCCCTTGCCGTCAACTCATCCTTTCGTCGGCCGTCCAAGACCGCTCCGACCTGTAGCGCCAAGTCCCCGACCCTCTGGCGTGTAAGGCTGATCGCATTTCGCAACGCTGTTTCAGCCGCGCCGATTGTCACGACATGAGCGCGGTTCGCCGATCTTGCTGCAAGGATGGCGAAAACGACCGTCGCAAGCAGACTCAGCACGGAGACAACCGCGCTGCCAAGGGAGACCCAGGCGTTCGCGTCCATTAGCCCTTCTTCCTGATGATGCTGGTGATATGCTCCACCAACTCCATGTAGGCATCGTTGCTTGCGGCTCTGACCGCCGAATGGAAGTCTTCAGGCCGATCAAGCCCTAGAGCGCGGCCTACCTCAATCGCAATGGCCCGCTTTTCCTGTTCGCTAAGTGGCTTGTTGTCGATTGTCCATTTGGTGTCCAACTCTCCGCCGATCTCTCGGAGAGTGGCAACCACGTGCGCCCCGTAGAGACTCGCGGTGGTCAAGGAAGCTGTCTTGGTGAACCCGTCCTGCCGGATGGCGTCTACCACCCGATTGGAGTAGTCCCTGCCGATTTCACTGAACGTGGGCATTTACACCCTCCTTTCCATGATTTCCATTCCCCTTCCCCGGCGCGCCAAGCTAGCACACTCCGCCCCCTTCTTACAAGGGGAATTGCTAGCAGTATACTAAAGTGCAGCATGTATCCCAACACGGCCGGTGATTCGGGTCGGGTGGCACCCAGAGTCTTCGATGGGCGTGGCTTGGGTGCATCGACGGACCAACCACGCCCTTCGCAAAGCCTCAGGGTGCCACCCGACCGTCCTGAGCGTTGACGCGTCCGGTTGGCGCCTGGTAAAACAATCGAGCAATGCTCTTGGCGAAAGCAAGACTCTCGAAACCTTGATCCTTTCAGTAGCAGGTCTTGAATGTCAGGCGGAATAATCGGTAGCGGGTTTGGTGGCGGTTTCTTCGGCGATCGGCCACAGCGGCCACGAGCCGGGATCCATTTTCATTTGATGAACCCGGAAGAACAACAGGAGGCGATGCACGGGCTCAACCCGATGTATCGCAACTTTGAGTGCGGGCACTGCGGACGCTCGACGAACGGCAGGATCTTATGTTCACAAACCGACGATAAGAACAACGCGAGGATTCTGTGGTGCCAGTGTTCCTGCGAACGGCAACTTCCGACGGTAATCTTGATTGAGGACGAAGGTCAGAGGCAACTTCCGGAGTACTGTCAATTCCAGCCCGGCGAGAAATGGCCTACCGATTTGACGCGTTTGTACGAAGAGGCAACGCGGTCATTTACGGCGTGTGCCTACACGTCCACGACCATGGTATGCCGGAAGATCCTGATGGTCTGCGCTTGCCATGAGGGCGCCGACGAGGGACTGCAATTCATCAAGTACGTTGACTACATCATTGACAGCGTCTTACCTTTGCCAAGAGCGAAAGACTCCATCGACGCGATTCGAACCATCGGGAATGATGCAAATCACTCGGTTGCGTTTGTCTCGCGTGAGGACGCGCAACGTGCGCTCGCGATCGTCACCTACCTACTCAATTCGGTGTATTCACTCCCACGGGCGTGACCGGTCGGGTCGGGTGGCACGGCCCTGAGGCTTTGCGAAGGGCGTGGTTGGCGGGGCGATGCCGCAAAAAGTCACGCCCGTCGAAGACTCTCGAAGACTCCGGGCGTGCCACGCGAGCGCATTATCGCACATAAGGCTGGGCCATCAACAGCCCCGGCACGTGCTGGTAATGCTTCACGTTGAACGTACACAGCGTCGCCGACAGACCGACTGCGCACGCGGCGATCAGGGCGTCCAGCAGGCCCAAGCCGTGCGACAGGTGGTAGGCGGCAAAGTCGGACAAGGCGCGGTTACAGTCCGCTTCCGTGGGCCACACCACCGGCAACGGCGCGACCAGTTTCAAGGCACGGCGCATCTGCTGGAGATTCTCGGCGTCTTGCACTAATTCCATGACCACGAAACCAGGCACGGAAGGCACTTCGCCGAGGCCATTGAACCAAGCCAACGCCGGGGCGTGGCCGCGCTGAATGTCGACCAAGATGTCCGTGTCCAGCACGTACAAGGGATCAGCCTTTGCTGCGTTGTTCCGCGCGGGCACGCAACTGCCGGGCGTGCTGCTGGCTGTCGGCGATGTCGGGCCGCGATCCGATCAGTCCTTCGCTCCGCCAGTAATCCACCAACTCGGCGCCCGTTTGCGGCCGGCCTTCTACGGTGCGTCCGGTCGCAAGCACGCGCTCGATGTACCCGGCAAGCGGCAAGCCGAGTCGATCCGCCTCTGCGGACAATTCTCGAATCACTTCTTCGGGCAGGTCAAGGGTAATCGTCATGGGTCCGTGACCGCTGGTGCGCTCATCAGGAAACGCGACACACTGCTCCAACTCATGATACCCCACCTCGGCATGGTGGTCAAGGTTGGAGGAAAAGAACCATCCTGCAGGCGCGTAAAAACCGAGGACAGTCACCTATTTCCGAATCGGAAACTAGTGTAGTGTCTCATAATTGACTGCCATTATCTTGCGTAACGTCGGCAATCTGTAGGGAACGGCCTCCGTGCCGTTCCGTGGCTGACCGAGCCGCCGGAACGCCACAGAGGGCGTTCCCTACAGGAATTCGTCCCAACGATAAATCACCATCTAGTTAAACCTAGTTAAACCGGGGACAGTCACCTATTTCCGGGAACTAAAAGGGGTCAGAACTATTTTCCTCGGGGAGCGGATCAAAGGCGGGCAGAAGCGTAGAATAGAGATAGTGAACGGAGCGGACCGGAGCCGGCCGGGTCGGCGCTGGTCAGCCTTGAGACAACGGAAGGAGAACCTATGACCATCGTTACGATTGAAGAAGCCCAGGCCAAGTTGCCGCAACTGATTGAACACCTCGCCGCGGGCGAAGAACTGGTGATTACCCGAAACCAACAGCCGATTGCCCGGCTGCTGGCCGAGGAAAAGCCGAATCGCAAGCCCCGCAAGGCGGGCAACTGCAAAGGGATGCTTACCATCGTGGCCGATGACGACGAACATCTCAAGGACTGTGTCCCTGGGGTCAGACCCGGTTTTTCGGTTTGAAACCGAAAAACCGGGTCTGACCCCAGGGATTCGACGGCCAGCCGTTGGGCAACGCAGGCGAAGCCGGGCCCCCCGAACCAGGTGAGCGGGAGTTGTGTCCGATCCTCGGGTGGAATTGACGTACAGCGGCCGCCGAAGTACAATAAAGCACGGTTGCACAAGCACTTGCGGTGTTTGATGGATGATCCGCACGAGACCACCGAGGCGGCCATGACGCAGAGACTTGACGTCGAAAAGGCGATCCAGGCAGTTGGCGTTCTCTTGCGCCGCGAGGGGAAGCGAGTCGCCTGCGGGTGTTGAAGCTGCTCTACATCGCGGATCGCATCGCGCTTCAGAAGACCGGCTCCCCGATCCTCGGATCGAAGATCGTGGCGATGAGGCACGGACCTGTCCACAGTGCCGTTTTCGATCTGATCAAGGGAGTCCACATTGACGAGCCGGCGTGGTCGCGGCATTTTCGCAACGTGGGACGGGACGTCGTGATGGAGGAGGAGCCGGAAGTCGGGAGACTGTCGCGCTACGAGATCGAACTGCTCCACCAGGTCGTTGACGAGCGGATCGAACTGAGCGACTGGGACGTCGCCGAGGAAACGCACGCTTTTGAGGAGTGGCAAAAGAGCTATCCCGATCCGAGCGAGAACACCTCCCGGCCGATTCCGCTGGAGTTGTTGATTGCCGCGGTGGGCCGGCGCGCCGACGAAGCAGCGATCGTGCAGGACATGAAGGATTCCGAAGCGTTCGATCGCTTCTTTGCCGGGATCTGCAAGTGAACGCCGGCGACACGTTCATCATCCCGCTTCCTGACACCAGCTACGACAGCCACCTCTGGATGGTCATCAGTGACCCGAGCCAAGGCGACGAGTGCGTTATCGTGAACTTTAACTTCCTGGCGCGCCGACAAGGACCAGGCGTGCGTCGTGGAGCCCGGCGAGCACCCGTCATCACTCGTCGACCATCCATTCGCGAACCGGGCGATCACGAAGGCCGAAAAACGCCGGGAATGATGGATGCTCGCCCGTCGCCTTCCATCGGCGCTTTCGGGTTTTCGTTCTTTCGCGTTTTCGTGATTCCTTCTCTCATTGTCCCGGCACCATGTGCGTTCTCGGCCTTGCGGCCCGTGAGGCGAGGTCCTGGCCTGCGAAACGGAGTTGTTTGCCGCCGAGCATGGCCACGGCGGCCGGCTTGTCGGCCGCGTGGCGGACGCAGGCGACCTGGGCATCAGTGGCCAACAACGCGCTCGGCGCAGGTCTCCCGACCTCGCCGGAGCTTTCGACCGCAGGTCTCCCGCGCCGTTGGAGACCTTCGGTCGCAGCGAGTGCGGGGTCAGGAGACCCACGCACAGCGCGGGCCGCGTGGCGGACGCAGGCGACCTGGGCATCAGTCGCCAACTCGCCGATCTTCACTGCCCGGCCCGACGTGTTGAGGACGACCAGATTGCGCGTGCCGCCGTCGTCCGGGAAATCCACGACCGTGCGGCCCGGCTCGTCCAGCAGCACGCGAACTCCGTCGGCCAGCGGCGCGGCGGGGCCCGGCGCATGCGGCACCAGCAGCGTGACCGCGCTTGCCGGCACGCCGGCCTGAAGGTTCTGACGCAACGTGTATTGAATGCGCATCGCCAGCGGCAGCGTCGAGTCTCGCGCTCGTTCGTCGATCAGTTCCAATTGGCCCGATCGTTTGGGGAGGAAGTAGATCAACAGATCGCGCGGGCTGTTGTGCCAGCGCGTGTAGACCGGGGCATTGCGGCCCAGGCCGCGGAGCGGGACCCACGGGCCGAGGTACGTGTTGATCCAGTTCGCGCCGCAGTCCGGCCCCACGTTGCGGACCCTGTGGAGCGGGCTCCAGCGGAGCCGCAAATCGAGACGCAGCGCGAGCAGTGTCCCCACGAGACGTTCCAGCCGCACGAATCGGAGTAGTGCGGGAAGGCGCCCATGGGGAAGACCTGGTAGAGATACCGCTCGAAGAGCCGCTTCACGCCCGGATCGCTCCAGAACTCGGCCTCACAGCCGCGCATCTCGACCCATTGGAGCAAGTAGCGGAACCAGAGGGCGTTGTAGTGGTCGGTGCTCTCGTCGGTGTCGCGGAACTGCCACCCATAGCTCCAGACCTTCTCCTTGAACGCACGCCACTTGGCGGCGTCGGGGGCGTCGGGGATGAGCAGGAGCAGGGCCTCGCCCGTGATCGCGCCGTGCAGCGCGCGGTTGAAGGCCCCGTATTCCACCGCCTCGGCCGGAAACGAGGGCACGGCCTTTAGCGCGATTTCGCGAATCCATTTGCGGTGCTCGCCCGTGTAGGCGGGGCTCTTCTGGAGCCATCGCTCGATGAAGTAAAGATCCACCACCGTAAGCCACGAGGGCTGCGTGTTGCGCTTGTCCTGCTGCGGCTCGGCGATCAGCCGATGGGCGTGCTGGAGGCACTTTGCCGCCGTCCGGGCGTACTCTTCCCGGCGGGTCAAGTGGTAGAAGAAGGCGTGCCAGCTCGCGCTTTCCGCGTACACACCCATGTTGGGATACGGCTTGGGCTGCTTGAGCCAGTACTCGGTCGTGTCGCGGATGCCCTGGAACAGGTTGCCGGCCGTCTTGAAGTACATGTCCTTGGTCACGGCTTCGATGCGCGGAATCTCGGACACGGCAGGCCAGGGCTCGCGCTCGGCGATCTTCTGCTTCACGTCGGCGACGTGGAAGATCCCAGTCTTGCCGCCGGGCTTGGGCTCTCCCGGCCAGCCACGCAGGGAGACGCCATCCAGCCAGAAACTGGAGGGCCGGCCCGTCTCGTTCACCGACATGAGAAAGCTCAGGGTCGCAAAGGCCGTGCCGGGCGGCGGCGTGAACATGCGGACCATGAACCGCCACTGCGGCACCGCGCCATAGGATAGCCCCATGCCGCCCGTAGCGATCGGCTTCTTCTCACGGTCGAGCCAGTGGAGCACGTATTGCAGGTTCACTCCGGCGTAGTTGCCCGTCGGGCTGAAGCCCTCGGAACGATACCAGAACGTGAGCAAGTAATCCTCCCCGGCCCGGACTGGCGCCGGCGGACTGGTAATCGAGCCGCCGCACGCGCCCGGCAGGGCGATCTTGAGCGACTTGCCGCCCCGCTTAGCGTGCGTGGGGTCGGTGCCGATCGCCGCCCCGACGCGGCTGGGGTCGTTGACCGCCGGCAGCCAGCCGCCCAGGCCCTCTTCAAAGCTGCCGCCGAGCATGACCTCTTCCCGGCCCTGCCCAGGCGCTGGTCCCGCGAGACTCGCCACGGCGACGACCGCAATGCCAAGAATTCGACCCATGAAGGCGCCTCGCATCGTCACTCCGCTCACTCCGGCGCGCCCAAGAACCCTTCGTGGAAGAAGACCGGCTTGAAGCCGTGCTCCGTGACCCAGCGGAGGGTCACGTCGAGGCGCTTGGGATGGTCGGGAATGTAGTTGTGGTAGAACGGCCAGAAGTACTGCTCGTGAGTGAACAAGTCCATGATCTCCGCGGTGTTGGGATCCTTGATCTGCGGATCGAGCTCGGCCGCGATGCGGTCCACCGGCACGTTGTTGCAGACGATATCGACCCGGGAGAAGACGATGCCGGTCGAAAAATCCATCCAGGCGTCATGGCGCGAGAGGTACTCGGAGATGGTGTCGTTGAAGCGGTAGTTCACGTCGTAGACCCCACTGACCTTGCGGAAGTACCCGCTCAACGCGCGGACCCCGCGGCTGGCCAGCGGCTTGAGCGCCGATTGCCGGGTCATTCCCCAGTGGATCACGGTGGGCGGGGCATAGGTCTCCGGCCCGGCGAAACGCAAGATCTGCTGCGCCACCTGGTCGAGATCGGCGATCAGCTTCTCCGGCGGGGCGTCCTGGTAGGGTCGATCGGGCTTGTCGGCGTAAGCGTGGAAGGCCAGCTTCAGCCAATGGGCGTTGTCTTTCCACTCGCCGCGATAGCGGTCGGAGAACTGCGGCAGGCTGAAGTCGTCGCCGGTCGTGTAGTAGATGTTCACCGTGAATTTCACGCCGTACTTGGCGTGCAGGTCCTTGAGCATCTTCAGATACCAGCAGTCGAACAACGACCGGTAGCCTTTCTGGGCGATGTCGCGCAAGAAGAAGCTGTTGTCGTCGATCGAGAAGCGATAGCGCGGCATCGAGTGCTTATCCCATCGCACTTTGGCGCGGGCGTCGCGGCGGCCCGTCGAACTGTCGACGAGGGCGACGTTTTCCGTCAACTTGTCGCGGAGCACCACGCCGGCCAGGAAGCGATCGTTTTCCCTGGGGGCCGGAAGGCCGTTGATCGTGACGAGCTGGGCAGTCGATGCCGTGCCCGACACGCGGATCTTCAGTCCGCCGTCCACGGCTTCCCCGTGCCGCCGGTTGAGCACCGCGCCGTCAAAAGGCTCGTCGATTCGGATCGCGCCGGCGGCCTGCCGCGGCGAGTCGCCCGTGGCCCTGCCTGCTTGACCCGACACCAGCCAGCCGGCCGCGGCGCCCTTCAACAGTTCTCTTCGCTTCATGGTTGATCCTCCCTTTGTCACCACGATACTGCCGTGGCCGGGAGGGTGCAAGTCAATGTCCGAACCCCTTCAGGTGTGCTTTGTTGGATCCCGGGTCTGGAACACCCGAACAGAATTGTCCGAGCCCACGGATCCGACGACGGTCGGGCGTCAAGAGCACCTGCAACGCTTTGATGCCTTCGCAAACCACCTGGGAGTCGCTCCACCCCGAATGCCGCTCCAAGCCATGAAGGAGCTTCTCGGTGGCGGGATCGATCCGCGCGTGGACGATGCGTGTCATGGCCGGCTCCTTAGCACCAAACGGTTGTAGGGCCATACGGCGTCAACTTTGAACACGGACGGTTCTTCGTTTTTCCCCACCGGCCCCGTGCCGGTGGAAACGGGTTTGGCAACTACGGCGGCCATACGGCATCAACTTTCGCGACGACCGGTTTATTGCTCTTCCCCACCGGCCCCGTGCCGGTGGAAACGGGTTTGGCAACTACGGCGGCGACAGTAGTCGTCAAACCCGCTTCCACCGACACAGGGTCGGTGGGGATTTCGTGGGGTCGGTTTCCTCTCACGTAGTCCCCAAACCCGCTTCCACCGACACAGGGTCGGTGGGGATATTCGCTGAATCCGTTTCCTTTCAATGTTAACGAGACGTGCGTGGAAAACCATTTGCCGCTACCGCTTGACCGCTTGCGCCGCCCTCTTGTCCGTCTGCACGGCCCAGAGGTACCGGTGCGAGGCCACGTACAATACGCCGTTGGCGACGATCGGTGTGGTGTAGACCGGGGCGCCGAGGTGCATCTCGTGGAGCACCTTCTTCTCGCGGCCCGCGGCGAAGACCCAGAAGCTCTTCTGCGTGCCGAGATACACTTTGCCGTCGGCCACGAGGGTCGAACCCCAGATTTCGGCCTTGGTGTCGTGCGTCCAGTAGCACTGGCCGGTTTCGGCGTCGAGACAGTGGAGCGGGCCGAAGGTCTCGGCCACATAGAGTAGTCCGTCGGCGATCGAGACGGTCGATAGGCTGCGGCCGATCTTGTCGTAGGTCCAGACTTTGCCGGTCTTGGTGATGTCGCCGGTCTTGGTGGCGTCGATGCAGGAGAGCATTCCACGGCCGCGGCCGTGCCAGGGGTCCTGGCCGATGGCCACGTACACGCGATTCTTATGGAAGACCGGCGTGCCGATGATCTCGCTGGGGCCGACGAACTTGCCGTCGTTGTTGTTGCCACGGTGCTGGCGATAATCGCCGGTTCGGTAGGGGATCGGCTTGCCGTCCTTGAAGCGGTAGTGCGGCGGGTTGCAGTCGAACGACCAGACTTTCTTGAGCGACGAGACGCCGGCCGGCATCTTGGCAAGAGTCTCGAAGGCGTAACACACACCGTCGCCGCCGCCGAAGAACACCAGCGTCTTGCCGTGTACGCAACCCAACGACGGATTGGACCAATGTCCGTGGAACGTCCGCGTGCCGATCTTCTCATCGTCCTTGGCCACCAGCCGGCCGGTTCGCTTGTCGAGCACGATGAGGCTCGGGGCCAGCGGATACGGGAGCCGGTCGTGCGAGCGGTCCACGCCGTTGGACGTACAAACATAAAGGAAATCGCCGTGGACGAGGATCGAGCAGTTCGCGGCGTCCTGCGGCCAGACGGGCAGTTTTTCGATCATGTCGTAGCGCCAGATCAGATCGCCGTCGCCGGGACCAGGTGTGACCGCCGGCTTGCCGGTCCCCGCGGTGTATCGCCCTTCGTCCTTCAGCGGTCCGTCGTTGCCGTTGGCCATGCCGCGCACGTCGAGGCAAATCACCTCGCAGCGGTTGGTCACCAAGTAGACCCGATCCCCTTCCACCGTCGGCGACGAGCAGACGCCCAGGTCGAGGTTGTCGAAGTTGAAGTTGGGGTCCTTGGTTTCCTTCCTCGGGATCACCAGCTTCCAGAGGAGCTTGCCGGTGGCTTCGTCGAAACACACGACCAGGCCGCCGCGGGTCGACTGGTACTTCGGGTCGCCGATGGCGAAATCGTTAGTGCCGACGAACACCCGGCCGCCGGCCACCGTGGGGTTGCCGTAGGTCTGCGAGCCGAGACGGGCGACCCATTTCACGTTCCGCGTGGTGGCCAGGTCGATTCCCTCGCCGTTGGGCTTCTTCTCGCCCGGGACAAAGAAGTCGGGAAGACCTTTTTCGTAAGCCGCCATGTTGCGATCATCGCGCCCGCCCCACTGAGGCCAGTCGGCCGCAAGGGCCCCGGAAGCGCAAAGGATGGATACAACAACCAGGAGACGATACAGCAGGAAACACACAACTCGCATACGCTACTCGTTCAGTTCTTTCTTCACGCAAAGGCGCAAAGGAAGGAGGGGTGGTGGATAAGGGATAAGAGAAGATGGACAAAAGGTCTGCGATTTCCCAGCTCATCCATCCCTCATCTCTTATCCCTCATCTTTCATCCTCCCTTTGCGTCTTTGCGCCTTTGCGTGAGACTCTCTTCATTCCAACTTGGGTCCCGCGATCCGCTCGCCGCGGCGCTGGCGGGCCTGGTCGGCCGGATCGAAGGTGCCGTAGAACAGGGCGTTGGCGTCCATCCAGGTGGCCAGGCGCTCGAAGTCGGCCGGGCTGAGCGCCGCGTCGTAATGCCCTTTGCGCAACAGCTTCATCAGCGGGTCGTTGCGCGCCCCGAAGAAGCCGGGCTGGCTGAGCGGCTCGCTGTTGACTTGCCGGAAATCGCCCGGCTTGCCGCCCCACGCGGAATACGACACCTTGGGCGCCAGGGCGTTGTACGACACCGTGTAATGGCCCTGCGGCTCGCCCGTGAGGATCACCTTGCCCTCGGGCTTCTGCGGGTTATGGCACGACACGCAGTGCTTGTCGAGCACCGGCTGGACGAGGAGCGGGTAGCTGAGGGGATTGGAGCCGTCGGGCCCCGGCTCGATGGTTGAGGGGCCGCGGGCTAGCGCCGCCGGCACGCTTCCCTGCGGCGGCGCCGTCGCGCGCGGCTCATGACAGCCGACGCACGACGAGCTCTCGCCGGGCTGGAGGTACGTCAGGCTCCGCATCACCTGGACCGCCTGGTTGAACTCGTCCAAGGCCTGAAACGATAGCGGGATTCCCGCCGGGGCGCGGAAATAGGCCGAGCCGTCGGGCTCGACCGGCACCGTGCCCAGCACTTGCTTGCCCGGCGAAGCGCTCGCCAGTCCCACCATGGGATCGTTGGCGTGCCAGGTGGTCTTCGGCAGCACCTGGACGATCCGCAATCGCTTCACCTTGCCCTGCGGAAGCGGCGGCCAGGCCAGGTGTACATCGCGGAGCAGAAAAACGCCCTCCTTGCGCTCGGCCTGCTCCAACAACGACGGCAGCGCCGGCGGCTTCGCCCGCGGCCGCAGCGGCGCCGGCCAGAGACTCGAAATCTCCGCGTCGCGGTAAATCAGCTCCTTGTTGCCGAAGCAATCGACCAGGTATAGCCCGAACATGTTCGGCCAGTTGGCATCCGGCTCGCCGATCAGCGGATCGAAGCTGTACGCGGCGAAGAAGTACTTCTCCGAAAGCGGACAGGGCGTGCGGTAGCAGTGGCCGGGCCAGCGGATCGCCTCCGGCGGGACCTCCGGCGCCTTCGTCAGGCCCACCGGATTGTGCCACGTGTGCGGACTACTGCGGCCCGCGCGCACGGGCGCCTCGCTCTCGGGAAACAGCGCGTCGGGCGTGAGCCGTGCGATCGGCTCCGGGCCGTCCACGCCCCGCGTCACGTCCAACAGGATGATCGAGCCGGCCGTCATCGCGTGATGCGCGGCGGCCGTGGCCATCACCCGGTTCGAGCCCGGCACGGGCCGGGCCTCCCAGATGCCCACCGGATTGTACGTGTTGTTCCCGTAGTAGATCCGCACGTCGCTCCCGTCGGGCCGCACCGACCAAAGCTGCTGATAGAACACCGCGTTGCGATCCACGTAGTCCCATCGCGTATAGAGCACGCGCCCGTCGCCCAGCACCACGGGATCCCACTCGTGGGTCTCGTGATAGGAGATCGGGTGCGGATCGGAGCCGTCGGCATTGGCCAGGGCCAGCGCGTACACCGGGCACGGGCCCCGGCCGCAGCGATGGAATCCGCCGCGACGCGTCGAAATGAAGACGAGCTTCCCGTTGGGCAGGTAGCGTGGAGCGAAATCATCGTACGGGCCGTCGGTAAGCTGCTTCAAGCCGCCGCCGTCGGCCGACATCTCGTAAAGATGGTAGAAGCGCTCCAGATGGCTCTCGCGGTGTGGGGGCGTGGTCTCGGCATGGCAATAGGCGAAGAGAATCTTCCGCCCGTCGAACGACACGTCGGCGTGCTGGTAGCTTCCCAACGGCAACGCCCCGGCCGCCAACTGTCGGCACTGCATCGAACGGCCCGGGGCATCGAGCACGAACACGCCCCCGCCCGGCCGGGCACAACTCCCGTAATACTGCGTGAGCTGATGGCTGAACATGCTGGGAACTTGCTTGACGAACACCAGCGGGCCCACGTTTGCCAGCGGGTTCGAGAAGACGATCTCCCTTCGCAAACCGTGTACGCGCCGCCACAGGTCTTCCCAGGCCGGTCCGTCGCCGCTGCCGCCCGCGGCGAGCTTCTGACATTCTTGCCGCAACGCCGCCCACTGGGAGGGCTTGTCCCCCAACGGCGCGCCCGCCACCTGAAGGTCGCTCACCAGCCGGTCGCCGCGGTCGAGAGTCTTTTCAACGGCTGCCCGATAACTGCTCGGCGCCCGGGCGGTGCCGATGCCGTCCTGCTTGCGCCAGTCGGTTTCGATGAACTCTGTCTCGGTTGGCGCTGCTCGGCAGATCGCGGTGGAGCACATGGCTCCCAAGAATGTGATGAATAGCGCCAGCACATGCCGAAGAAACGCCATGACGGACCCTCCCGATGCCATGTCCGATCAACTTTGACTTGATGCCACTTTAGCCGATGCCGACTGCAAAAACAAGCGAATCCAAAGGTCGGTCCTACGGTTGACATTCTTGGTTGTAGCGCGCCGGGGTCAGGCACTTCAAACTTCAATCGTCGCCGGGCATCGCGTGTCCGGTGTGGAAGGCCGTCAGTCCGGCGACGATTGAAGTTTGAAGTGCCTGACCCCTTGCCTGTCTGCAGAAACAAGCGAATCCGGAGATCCCTCTTGCAGTTGACACTATATCGTATACGATATATATTCTGAATGGTGATCTATGAACTCTGAAAAACGAAAGGCATTGGAGGCGGCGGGGTGGCGGTTCGGGGATGCCGCCGACTTCTTGGAAATGAGCCACGAGGAGCGACAATTGCTCGACGCGCGGGTCGAAGCAGCCCTGGCCGTGCGCCGGCAGCGCGAGGCGCAGAAGCTCTCTCAAGAACAATTGGCCCGCCGAATCAAAACGAGTCAGCCCCGCATTGCCAAAATCGAGCGGGCGGCGTCCGATGTGTCCCTCGACCAGATTCTGCGGGCGTTTGCCGCGGCGGGAGGCCGGATTGCCGTCACGCAGATCGGTCAATCGGGCACAGCCAAGGGCGCCTCAGAGCGGGGGCAGGTAAGGCGGAGGAGGGCCAAGGCCGCCGTGGAACGCGAGGGCACCGCAGTCCAAATCGAGCTGATTCGGACCGAGGCGCGATAACGCTTGGGGCTCCTTGCGTGCTGCAAGTGCGGATGCCGCGTGACCTGTAGGGAGGAGACAACATGTTGAACGCACACTGCGCGGCGAGAGAGCAGGCGTTACTTGCTATATCGAAGATTCCAGCCAACTCGGGGCACTCTCTCCATAAGGGAACACCGAGGGAAGCGTTCATCAGAGAATTCCTGGTCGACCATCTAAGTGAAACCGTGGCGTTCGGCACAGGAGAAATCATTGACGCGCGGTCGCAACCGTGCGAGAAACGTAACCAGATCGACATCGTGGTATACAAGCGAGACTACCCGCGACTCAGCTTTGGTGGAGGAGTGAACGGATACTTCGTCGAATCACTCGTGTCCGCGATTGAGGTAAAATCAACTCTGACAAAGGCTGACCTGCGCGAAGCGGTTCGTGCCGCAAATAGGATCAAGAACCTTGAGCGTCATCTGAATGTTTGTATGCGATCGGGTGGTGAACCGCCAGGACCGATCTGTCTTGTCGTTGCGTACGATGGACCATCCCAAATGACGACGGTTTACTCCTGGCTTCGGGAGATTCATGGGGAACTGAACATTTCCATACCAGAGCTGCCTGCATCTGGAAACGATCGGGTGGCAGTGCTGAACCCGTCAGTAGACGCAATCTTCATTCTTGGAAAGGGCTTCCTTTACTTCGATAATATCCCAATAGGCTTCATGAATGACGAGATGCGCCAAAATCGCCCCAAAGCTCGGTGGTTCATGGCGAATGTCCAAACAGGATCTCTGTTGGTGCTATTCCTCATCTTGACGACTGCGGTAAGCCACGTTGCCGGTTCGTGGATGAATCCTATTCCGTATCTCAGCGGGTTTAGGATCGAGCCGGCCCGGTTCAAGTTGGGAGATTGAGCCGCGTTGCCTGCACGGCGGGCGCCCCCATCGAAACCGCCTGACTTTCTGGGCAATAAGTCCGATAATGACTTACGGTAGGAGAGATCGTCAC
>CAYTJV010000049.1:0-22184 GCA_964438165.1 uncultured Planctomycetaceae bacterium
TGCGACTTCTACCGTGTCAAGGTAGCGCTCTAACCAACTGAGCTAGCCGCCCGAGACATCGTAAGTCGTTACTGTTTATTGACTTTCGCCAATCATTGTAGTAGGCTTGGAATTGTCGGTTTTGGGCACTGACACCCGTTTTGACACCCGGCCAGGCGTCAACACGGTTTCCAACCTATCCTTTATCGCCACGACAGAAGTGCGACTTACGATGTCCATAACGAACGATTCTACCACGAGTCTGCGCCCCGCCAAGCCCTACCCCAACTTCCCCCTTTTTCCGCACGCCAGCGGCCGGTGGGCTTAAGAAGATTCGTGGAAAGTTCCACTACTTCGGCCCCTGGCGTGATCCGCACGGAGCACTGCGCCGCTATCTTGCCGAGCAAGCCGACTTAGAGGCCGGGCGCAAGCCGCAGCGGGTGTCACTAACGCCCTTACCGTGGAGCAGATGGTCTTTTTCTTCCTTGACGCCAAGAAGCTGAAGGTTCAGTCCGGGGAAATGGTGGAGGCAACGTGGAAGCTCTACGAGATGTTCGGGGATCGCATGATTCGGGTTTTGGGCGCGAATACTCTGGTTGAAAGCCTCGGCCCGGCGGACTTCCAGAAGTACCGGACCGATCTTCAAAAAACGCACAAAACCTTGGAGTCCATAAAGGGTGCGCTCTGCAAGACGAAGGCCGTCTTCAATTGGGCTGGACCCGGCATCAACTGCCAGGGCTACATTGACCGGCTGCCCCGTTTTGGTGATGCCTTTCGCCCACCCTCTCGGTCAGCCTTGGAGCGACAACGAGAGGAGCAGGGGACGCGCGTTTTCACAGCCGAGCAGATTCGTGCTCTCTTGGCAATCGCCGGGCCGAAACTGCGGGCGATGGTCCTTTTAGGCGTAAACTGCGGCTACGGGAATACCGACTGCGCCAAGCTGGTGACGGGCAAGCTCGATCTGGTCCACGGCTGGGCCAACTTCGCCCGCACGAAGAATGGAATCAAACGCCGCAATCCTCTCTGGCCTGAGACCGTGGAAGCCTTGCGGGCAGCAATTGCGGACCGGAAGCCGCCGCACGATGCGAAATACGCCAACCGGGTCTTCATCACGAAGTACCGGCAGCCTTTTCGCGCCTGTGCAATTGGTTATGAATTCGAGAAGCTCGCGGCCAAGCTGGGCATGGGCCGCAGCGAAGCGGACTTCTACGATCTACGGCGGACCTGCGCCAGCATCGGCGTGCAGGTCAAGGATGATGACGCTGTGCGGACAATCCTTGGGCACAAGCGACCTTCCACGGACATGCTCGGCGTCTACAACTGTCTACAGGTGGACGATGACCGGCTGCGGGCCGTGACGGAACATATTCGCGACTGGCTGTTTACAGGTGCAGTCGCGCGATGATTGGAAACCGGCGTTGGCCGGGCGGCCGACCCTTCGGCGCGGGCTGGGTGACGGCCCGCTGGTGCTGGAAGGCTTCGAGATCGTCCGGGTTGACACGGTACTTGGGCCGCCCGTTCTTGCGGCAGACCGCCGCCTCGGTGTTCTCCAAGGCCGTGTTGAGTACGGCCAGTTCTTTGCCGAAGGGCTGATCGGATTGGAGGAACTTGAAGTCATCGCCGAGGCACCGCGTCGGGATTGGGACACCCTCGAAGCGTTCGCCCCGGGCGTTGAGCCGTTTGCGGACCCATGCCTCCATGGCGAGGTAATCGACATTCACGACCATGTTGGCGTTCTTGATCTCGCCGCTGGCAAAGATCGAGGCCAGGGGCGGCGTCGAATAGACCGCGAAGACGATCTGCTTAAAGCGATCGTCCGGCTCATCGCCGGCACAGATGCTCCGGCATAGTTGAAACTTGCCTCGTCCGGCCCACAACTCGCCGTCCAGCGGGCAGCAGGGAAGCTGGTTGAGGCACCAGTCCGGAGCCATGATGGGATTGCCGTACCGGGACCAGAGCCCCGTGGCTACGGGCTTGAGCTTGGATTTTCTCTTGCCCGTTTTCGGGTCTGTCACACTGGCCCATGGCACTTGCTCGGTGGGTAGGCCACGGGTCAGACCGCCATCCCAAAAGCAGCGGGTGCCGTCCAGTTTCTCCGACACGAACCAACCCGCGACGTTATGCTTGTGCGGATCGTAGTGGTCGGCCAGTTGCAGGAATTCGCGTCGCGCCATGGTTCAGCCTTGTGCCGCTTGCCGTATTGGCGGATGAAACTCACCGGATCCACTCCCGCCCGGGCCAGCCAGCCAAGGTCAGGACCCAGCTTGACATCGGGAATGCGCGACAGAGTGCCTTTCAAATCGTGCAGGTTGTCCGCGACTTCATACGTATGGTTATGCAGATTGAGCACCACACCATGCCGCGCACAAAGAGCGATCAACTGGCGCAGCAGCTCGGCTTGGTCATCCAACTGCTGCCCGGTCTTGCGTTGCGGCGCGGCTCCGACCGAAATGCCAAGGGCGCGGCCTCCCAATTGGGCCAGTCGCGGGATGATCAACTCCGCCTCGTCGAGAATCGCCCGGTGCTGCGCGCGATCGCACATCCTGCCGGTGAATGAAGTGCCCGTCGTGCCCATGAACGAGCAGCCAATGATCTGCAAGTGATGTTTCCGCGAGAGTTGCCTGACTTGCTCACAGGCATCCTTCGAGCGAAGGACAAATTGTATCAATTCAATGCCATCAAAGCCGGCATATTCCATGTCGGCAAAAATGGAGGGCAGGATTGGGATGATGTCGAAGCCGGGCCGTTTGGCTGCGTAAACCCAGGGATGGGCGCCGACGATGACAGAAGATTTCGCTGCCGCTCCCAACAACCGCGTCGGGCCGGCCAAAGCGGCAAAGCCTGCGGCGAACTTCAAGAAGCTTCGGCGAGAAAGGTCAGCGGGTGAGTTCATAGGCACGTGTGTCTCCTCAATTTGTATAGACTACTCCCAGACAACCTTCACCCAATCGCTGGCATCGAGCGGCAGCGTCGTTTCAATCTCGCCTGAGGCTGTTTGCTGGAAGGGGAGCGGGCCGCGATGGACGGACTCGACGCGAGTCACTCGGCGAGCGACCTTGGCTCGCAGTTTGACTTGCGAGATCGGGCTGAGCGTGTGATTGGCAAGGGCGATCAGCACGCCCTGTTCGCACGGGAGATAGACGGCATCGACCAGCGGCACATCGCACGTCAACGGCGGAGTGACGTTCGTGGCTCGCACAGGGGTCAGGAGTCGTTCACGAATTCCAGCGGGATAGCGCCACGGGCTGCGCGAGCGATTCAACAACTCGCGGTCGGCGGTGACGAGCGCACTGGGAGAGTTAGGAGCCGACACGACTGCACTTGTCGCCAGCGGCTGGTCGGCGTTCACAGTCGCAGCACGGGCTTCGACGAGCCTTGCCGCGGCCAAGCGTTCCGCATCGGCACGCTGATCGAGCGGCAGGCGCGCGGCGAGGGCCGGCTTGATGTACGACAACGCGGGCAGGAAACCGACGCTGATGATTCGGCCTTGGCCGGCGGGAGCCGCAACGGCGGCTGGCTGGCCGTCGGCAAATGTCGCCAGCGTCGTGGCGTTGGCTCGCGGAGTTTGCGGCTGCTGGACCGAAAGCACTTCGAGCCGTTCGTTGTTCCAGGCGACGGTGTCGCGCGTCGCGAGGTGGTTCAAAAACAGACCCGATGCTTGATACGGCTCGTGCGTTTTCAGCTCGCCCCGCTCGGCAGGCAGCAGCGACGTCAGCGTGTCGAGCGGGCGATTGAACTCGTCTCGCGACGCGGCTCCGGCAGTCAGCCACAATGTGCCGCCGGCTTCGACCCACATCTTCAACTTCGCGGCGGCGGCTCGCGTGAGGTTCGGGCCGGAGAGGTAACAGACGCGGTACTTCGCGAGCTGCCCGTCGGCGACTTCATGTTCCGGCACGATGTCCACCGGCGTCTGCGCGTGAGTCAGCGCCAGCCAAGTGTGCATGCGGTCGAAGCCATAAGAAAAATTGTTCATCGTCCAGATATCGGACGACGACGAGTACAGGATCGCGACTTCGGCGGGCGTCGGCTTCGCGGTCAGCAGCCAGTCTTCGACGGCTCCGATCTCGCGCGGAATTTCGGCGTTGGCAGTCCATTCTTTCGGCTTCGAGTACCACAACGCACTCTTCCACGCCGGGCCGCCTTCGTGACTGCCCCAGCTTGGCCCGTAGGCGAAGTTCATCCATTGCCGCACCCCGCGCGCGGTCTCACTGGTCGCCTTCAGCTTGTTGTCCCACGGCGTGCGATTGTACGCGATCAGGTAATGCCCGATCGTCTGCCCGCGCTTCCGCGCGGCGGCGCGCATCAGATCGACGTTGAAGCCGGCACACTGATACGTCGAGGAGTTGTTCGCCCAATCCTCGCCCCAGATGGCGTTCATGTCGTCGCGATTGAGCAGCTCGAAGTAATCGACTCCCTGACTGCAAAAGTTGGCGTTGTAGACGGCCCCGTCGCTGAAGTTGACGTTCGTCGGAAACGAGCGGCCGTAAGCATCCTCAATGATCTTTTTCTGAGTCGCCATGAAGTCGCCGATCACCACCGTGCGGAACCGCTGTGTGAAATAGTGCAGCGCGGGATGCTGATCGTGTGCGGATTCGACGACCGGTCGCACGGCCTCCCAGTCCGGTTCGAGCAAGTCTTGCGGCGAGAGTCCGAGTCCCTTCAGCCACTCGCGGAAGCGGTCGCGATAGCCGTCGTCCCGCGCCATGAACGACGCCGGTTGACCGGTCGGCTCGTCCATCAACATGCAGTAGGCGATGTCGTCGAGCTTGCGGCCGGACTTGCGGAACGCCTCGACCTCGTGCTTGACCCGCTCGCGCATACCATCCACATCGGGGCGGCAGTACGAATCGTTCTTCATCATCCACAGGCCGTGCAGCGTGCGGCTGTGATCCCCGTTGAAACCGAAGTTGTCGAGCGTCTTTTGCTCGCGAGCCCGCACGGCCGCATCGACCGGCAGATCGTAACCGCCGAGGCTCGCGCTGACGAGAAACGGAACCCGCGTCGGACGCCGGCCAATCGTCGGCCATGCAAACGCATCGGCGATCCGGCCCGTCTCATCAGCGAAGTCGCGATCGCGCCGCAGAATGGCGATGTTCTCCGGTGACTCCAGATCCGGCGGCACGATCACCACCAGACCGTTCGGCAGAGCGTCGATGTCGAAGGTCTTGATGACTTCAATGTCGTCGGCATTCGCGGCGCGCGGGCGACCAAACTCCAACTTCGCCCGCAGCCGCGGAGCCTTCTCGTAGTACGAATGCCGCAGCGACAGGTTTAGCGCGGCCCCCGAATCCTGATAGACGACGTGCGAGATGTTGCTCCACGGAGACTGCTCGCGATCTTTCAACATCTCCTCGGCCGGCGGAGCCAGTTCATCCCGCAGGCCCGCCTTGCCAATCGCATGATGGCCGTACCACGGATCGCGGCAGTGATCCGCGAAGACATGCAGATAAACCGGCCGCTGATAGCCCTCGCCGACCGTGACTCGCAAAAACGTCTGCGGCCCGAACGGAACATGATTCGGCTTGAGTTCCTGGTCCGTCGTGAGCAACAGGCAATCCACCTGTCGCACATAGCCGACGCAGTTCTTCTGCTCATGCTTGCCCAGCTTGAGCAGCACCTCGCCCGCTGGCAATTCGGCCTCGAACGACCGCCACGCGAAGTCCCAGTCCGCGACGCCGGGCAGCACGTTGAGATCAAACGTTTGCGCCGCGACCTCACGCCCCGCCGCCGCCACGCTGACTCGAAACGGACCCCGCCAAGCCGAGACCTGCATCCAGCGCACCCAGACGCGAAACTTTCCGGCCTGTCGAATCGTGACCGTTCTGGTTGCCACCGCATCCCCCGGTCCATCCGCGCCCCACATCGTCTTCGCGCGCGACGCCCGTCGAACCTCCTGAGGAGTGACCGCCTTCCACCCATCCGCTGACGGCGTGAACGACTCGGCTTCGAGGAAATGTGTCTCCGCCCGCAACAACTGCGGCAGCAACAAAACGGTCGCGAGCAGAAACCAGGTTCTCGCTTGGAGACTAAAGGCATGAATCATCGGATTGCCTTTCAAAGTTTGTTGTTTCACCTTTGTTTTCCTGTCCTCGGCCCCACCGTGGTCAGATCAATCGGCTCAAAGCCCAAGTTGAGCGCCGGCGACGACGCCTTGAGCCGGTAATCATTCTTGGACGGGTTCACGAACTGCGGGTCGGCGACCACGCTCTGCTTGTCGAAGCCTAACCCCCGCCAGGCGTCCAGCGGGCGGAACCACTGCGCGTAGGGCTCCTCCCCGGGCAGGTAGACCTTCATCTCACCCGGCGCGGAGAGCCAGTACAGGTTCTCGTCCCATCGCGTGATCGACGCCTGGGTGTTGCGCCCGCAGTAGAGCAGCGCCGACTTGGGGTCATCGTACGCCACGATGTTGTGGTGAAACTCCGTGCCGCGCGGATTATCCATGAAGTTCGTGATCATTATCTGCCGCCGCGTTCCATTGGCCACGAAGACGTTGTTGTAGACCTTGTTGTCCTTGCCACCTTGGATCATTAGCCCGCCGTCCGCCGTGTGGTAGACCACATTTCCGTAGACGCTGAAGCCCCCGGCAAATGAATCCAGGTAGATCCCCCACGAGTTCCACAGGTCCTGCCCCATCATCGACGAGAACCCGCCGGTGTCATGGATCAGGTTGTAGCGGAAGACGCTGCCGGTGCGGTGTTCTCGCGTCTGCTGGGTGACCTCGAGCGCCCCCGTGTCGTAGCTCTCGTTGTTCACATGGTGGATGTGATTGTATTCGACCACGTTCTTCGTGCTGTCCGTATGGCCCACACTAATTCCCCAGCGCGGCATCTCGTACACCAAATTATGGGCGATCAGCGCGCCGTGAACTTGTTCGCGGGTCGAGATCCCCGCCACATGTTTGTACACCCAGCCCATGTCGTGAATCTCGTTGTCGGAGATCACGGTCCCCTCGGGCGAGTGCCCCAGGTAGATGCCGCCCTCGGCCCCGTGGCTGATGCGGTTGCCGACGAAGCGGTTGCCGCGGTCGCCGTCGCTGTAGATCGCCGCCTTGCCAAGGTTGCGCAGCACGCAGTCCTCCACGGCCACGTGGGCGGTGTTGCCGAGCGTGATGACGCCGTCCGTGCTTGCCCCGTACATGATAAAGCCGTCGTCAGGCGTGTAGTCCGTCTCCTGCAGCGTGAGCCCGGCGAAGCGCACGTACTGCACCGGCTGCTCCGCGGTCCCGCGCAGTTGCACCAGCCGCGTCAGGCGCGGCGCGATCACCTGCGACTTCGCGGTGAGCGGGGTCTTGGGCCACAGGTACAGTCTGCGCGCCGCGCGGTCGAGATACCATTCCCCGGGACTGTCCAGCTCCTCCAGGATGTTCTCCAGGAAGTATCGATCTCCGTTGCAGATATTCACTGCGGTTTCCTTGCCGCTGATCGTGATCAGCCCGGTGGCAAGGTCCACCTTCTCTAGCTTGGCAATCTCATTGAAGGCTCGACAGGACTCGGGAGATGACGGCCAGACATGGACCTCGGCTTCCGGCTCGCTGCCCCACGACTCCTTGCCTCGGCTTGCCATGAAGGGGAACTCGGTCTTGCTGTTTTTGCCCACCCCACCGCACCTGACAATCTGCAGCCCCTGACAGACCTTGTAATCCTCGCATTGAATCGCGATCAGATGCTTGCCCACGGCGACCGGCGACCTCCTCCACGAGTCGGGCTTCCAGGCGGGATCATCGGTGAAGATCAGCGCATCGAGGTTGTAGCCGCCGCCCTTGTCGTTGGTCCAGCGCAGCGTGTGCTTGCCCGCCGTGAGTGTCAGCGTCGCCGAATCACTCCAGTTGAAATGCTGCCAGCCACCCGTGTCAGGAAGGTTGTTCAGGACGACCTTCGGGCCGCCATCGAGCGACAGACTCGTCTGCCCCGCCATGTCCTCGCGTCCCATTGATTTCATCCCATGGGCGTAGAGCGCCCACACGGTATACTCGCCCGCCGCGGGCGCCTCGAAGTCCCACTCCAGCCAGTCTCCCGCGTTGTGCATCGCGCCCACGGCCTCTCCGAAGCAGTCCGGGCGGATGTATAGGAAGCCCTTGCGGTAGGGGTCGGTCGGGGCATAGTTGGGGTACCGCGCGCGGATCATCCGCTCGCCATCGACGAACAAAGAGCGGAAGTACGCGCCTTGGGGAAAACTCGCGGGCAGATCAGCGCAAATAATGTTCCCCTTCCAGGGCTTGAAGCCACCGATCGGCACGCCACCGCTGACAACCGGCGTCTCTTTGGGGAAGGCCACATACGAGATGGGGCACCGCTCTGTACCGGAGTCCTGCGCCTCGAGGCTCAGCATCGCCTCCGGCCGGTAAACGCCCCCGCGCAGCCGCACCTCAACCGGCCCCGCCAGCGGCCCGCCAGCCTTGAGCTTGCGGATCGCGTCCCGCGCGGCGCCGAGCGAAGCCAGCGGCCCATCGGTCTTCGCCGCATTGGGAGCCGCCAGCTTCCCCGACCAGCCGTCATTGCCTGAGGGGGAGACGTAGAACACGGTGGGCACGAGCGGTACCGACGGATCGGCGGCGCTGGCGACACCCGCGGTCACGAGAAGCCATCCAAGGCAGAGGGAATAAAGCTTCATAAGGGAACCAAGGGAACCTTCGAAAACTACTGATCGGAGTGGGGTTGCTGGTGGCAGTTCGGTTTTCAGTGGAGATGGATTCATAGCGACTGCTTCGGTTGGTGTTTGTGGTTTTTCAGTCCTCAGCGGCGGCCGTCGCGTGCTAGGGCTTCTCGGCGACCAACGGATGCTCGCGCGCTCCCTCGGCCTCACGAATCGGCCAGCTCGCGCGCAACGGGTCGCGATAGGGGCCGATCTTCTCGACCGCGATTGGTTTGAAACCGAGCTTGAACGCGGGCGAGTCTTCCTTCAGGCGATAGTCGTCCTGCTCCGCGTTGACGAAGAGCGGATCGGCGACGAGCGAGTGCGTGTCGTTGCCGAGCGCCTGCCATGATTCCCACTCGCCCATCGACACCGCTTCGCGCAACGTCACGTCGTCCATCCAGAGCGTGCCGCTCGGCTGGTGCATGTCGAGCATGATGAGACAGGACTTCATCTGCTCGTGCCAGTCGCGGTCGCCGGGTCCGGGAAACCTGAAGATGAGTTCGTAGTCCTTCCAGTCGGTGCCGGCGGCGGTGCTGGTCTCTTTGGCCCAGTAATAGACCCCATCGACGCAGCTCATTGTCCTCAGCGTAAACTTCGTGTCCGGCTCGGCGGCTTTGATGCGCGCGGTGAGCCGATAGGACTGGCCGGGCTTTGCGACGATGTCGGCGCTGACGAACAGGGACAAAATCTTCGCGTCTTTCGGGTCCGTGATCGGGCCACCGCCGGAAATCCGTAGCGATTGTTTGCCGGCGAACTTCACGTTCGCGTCGAGCACGGCCTGGGAAGCATTCGGGCGAATCTGCCACCTCAAGTCTTTCGGCACGCCGCCCGGTTCGCCTTCTTCGAAGCCGGGGTTGGGCGCGAGATTGGGGCCGGTGGAGTCTTTGACCTTTTGCTGACCGGTGATCAACGGCCGGCCGTAATGCCAGACGAGGTTGTGGTCAAACTCGTTGTGATCGAAGGCGACGTTGCTCATGCCGTAGAGCTTCGGCTGAGGATCGCGGTAAGCGATGATGTTTCGCTTCAACGCGTTGCCGCTCATGATTGTGCCGTCGGGCAACACGGCCTGCGTAGGATGGAGCTTCATGTTGCGCATCGTCGCCCATGCCGGCTCTTTTGCGACGGACTCGTAACCCTTGATCATCGTTGGGAGGTGATTGGGCCAGCGTAGTTTCACGGTCCAGCCGCTGTACTCGACCTGCGCGAGCAGGTTCTCGACGAAGACGTTGTTCTCGATCTGGTTGTCGCGCCCGTTGTGGAGCAGGATGCCAGCGTGGGGGCAGCGGGCGATGATGTTGCCGATGACATCCACGCCGCCGGCGTTGTCGTCGAGATAGACGCCCCACGCAGTGTGCGGCGAAACCCAGCGGCCTTGGGCGTCCTGACCGTAGCCGAGAATGTCGTGGATAAAGTTGTAGCGCACGACCGAGCCGCGCGACGAAATCCAATCGCGCCCGCCGGTATAGATCGCGCCGGTGTCCTCGGTTTCGAGGTTCATGTGGCGAATGTGGTTGTATTCAATGACGAGGTTGTTGCCGCTGAACTGAATGCCCATACGCGGGCCATCGTGAATGAGGTTGTGCGAGGCGCGGTTGCCGCAGCCGCTCATGTCGATCCCGATGCCATTCTTTTGGAAGACGCCGACGTGATGGATGTAATTGTTGTCCGCGAAGTTTTCCGCCGGAGTGAGCGTGATGCGGTCGCCGCCGCCGAGCTCGACGCCGTGGTAGCCTGTGTCATGAATGTCGCAGCCGACGACGCCATTGCCGCGCCCGCCGTTGATGGAGACGCCGCTGCCATTGTGATCGCCGACGTTGCGGATGGTGCATCCGGCGATCAAACAGTTGGTCGTGTTGGCCATCACGACGGCCGTGCCTTCGCAGCACTCAAGGGTGAAGCCGCGAAAGGTGATGTTCGCGACGCCGGGATCGAGTTGGACGATGGTGCGGAGGGTCGGGGCGTAAATCGGCTTGTTCTCGATTGGCGATGGCGGCCAGAAGTAGAGCGTCGCCGTCTCGCGGTCGAGCCACCATTCGCCCGGAGCGTCAAGTTCTTCGCGGAGATTCTGCACGTAGTAACGGTCGCCGGGGCGGATGGGGAAGGTGCAGTCCCCGGCGAGCGTGATGAATCGCAGCGCGGCATCCACGGACTTGATGCGGACGATGTTGTTCCAATAGTTGTAGCGCGGAAAGACGAACACTTCGCCGTCTGTCGGGCGCGACCACGGACGCGCGTCGGCGACTTGGTAATGCAGCGTGTGCTGGTTTTCGCCGGGAATCTCCTCCCAGTTCTGCACGCGTTTACCGTCCGCGTAGGCCCAGCCGCCGCCGTAGGGATTCTTCGGGTCGAAGTTCGGGTAACGCGCAAGATGCTGCCGCTCGCCATTGAAGATGAACTGGCGGAAATAAACGCCCTTGAATCCCTGCACGCCCACGTCGGCCTTGAGAACCTGACCTTGATGCGGCTGGAACGAAGTGATTTGCCTGCCGACGATGATCACCGGCTTCTCCCCCTCGTAAGCGCGATAGACGACGGGCGCGTCCGCCGAGCCGGAGTCCTGCGGGCCGAGTTTGAGCGTTTGCGCGAGCGGATAGATTCCGGCGCGGACGAAGACGGTCGTCTCCCCGCTCAGCGCGCCCACTTTTGTCAGCGCGCGGATTTCATCACGCGCCCGCTCCAGTGTGGCGAACGGCCCGTCGGTCTTCGTTGTGTTTGGCGCGGCGAGCGCGCCGGACCAAGCGTCGTTGCCGACAGCGGAGACGTACAGCAAGACCGTGGCGGGTGCGGCAAGGCCAGGAGATGAGAACGCCACAGTGCCAATGGCCAGAATCAGAAAGAGGGCTGAGTGTTTCAATTGGGAACCTCCCGAAACTTCTTTTCGGAGTTGGGTTGGTGGTGACGGTTCAGTTTTCGGGGTGGATGCATTCATGGCGGCTCCTTCGGTTTACGCTTTCTTACTGGTTCCGGTGGTGATTGATACTCTGTTTGCTCGTCCGGACAATCCCCTGTTTATTCGCCACCCTTGATCATCCTGGCAAATGCCGCCGCCACGGCTTCGCTGCCCTTCACGGCATGCGCCGGCAGCGAATGCTTCGCGTTGAAGACTTCCATCTGATCGGGCGTCTCGAAGGCGAGCTTGCGATTGTCTTCGGCCATCAAAGGCATCTTCAGATGCAGGGCGAAGAACTCATACACGGCCTTCCGCTTACTCGGGCCAAAATCGTGTCCCTCTTTGGGGAGATGAACGTTTTTCACTGCGCCTTTGCCTCCGGCTAGTTCGTAAAAATGCTCGACGAACGGAAAGCCCTTGGTGGGGAAGTCTCGCGTCCAATCGTCACCGTTAGAGATCAAGAGCAGAGGGCGTGGGGCAATCATCGCTGCGACTTCTGGGAAGTTGGTATAAGTCCACACGCCCCCTTCGCAGAGGCAGCCACTCGCATTGAGACCCACAATGACGACTGGCGCACACACCCGAATTCGCGGCTCGACCAGCGCAAGGATCAACGCTTGAGTGCCGCCGCCCGACGCGCCGGTCACGCCCAGACGCTCTGGATCCACGTTCGGCAAGCTCAGGACATAATCCACCGCGCGGAGACTGTTCCAAGTCTGCAAGGGGAAGCCGAGCCGGTCGAGGTGCGTGGTCTGTTGCGAGTCCTGCCAACCCACCATGCTATACGAGAACACCGTCGCACCCATGCGGGCGAAATGCGCGCAGCGTTGCTGCTGCTCTTCTCGAAATCGTCCACCGCGAGTTCCGGGTTTCATGGGGATAAAGTGCCCATGGGGGCACAAAATGGCGGGGCCGGGTTTCGGCAGCCCCAGCGGGCGGTACAAGTTTCCCACGCTGTAGAAGCCGGGCACTGTCTCAAGTGCGACGTTCTCCACCGAATAGCCGTCGTGCTCCCGTCGGCTGTGCGTGATCACCTTCACAGGCGGACGTGCCGGAATCGGCCACAACCCCTGACCCTTCAGAAAATCTTCGCGAATCACCCGCGTGCGTTCGGCCCAGGCTTCAGCCGTCTTGTAGGTCTCGCGATCATGAGCAAGGTGCGCGAGGGCTTTCGCTTCTTGGGCTTTAACAAAGTCACTCGCTTCGTCACCACGCGCACTGACAACCAGAGCGACGGTTCCGAGTATCCCGAGGATAACCACGAAAACCACTTTCCGGAGTTGGGTTGATGGTGGCAGTTCGGTTTTCGGTGTGGATGGATTCATCGCGACTCCTTCGATGGGTGTTTTCCAGACAGCTAATCTTTCGTGATTGATGGGTTGCCGGTCGTTGCTGGCCTTGATCTTTGCGTTTCAGACGACGGCCCGCCTTTCCGCGTGTTTCCGGAGGTGCCCATAATGCTGGTGATCGGTGTGTTGTCGAGCAAGTTCTGATTCAAGGATGGGTTTACGTTCCCGCTACAGCGTCCAGCCGGAGCGATACTCTGCCCGCACGTATTTGTTCGCTTCGGGAAGGTTGGTGACTTTCATGTTCGCGGCGTCCCACTCGATGCTCGCGTCCATGCGGATGGCGATGTTGCCGAGGAGACAGACCTCCGTCAGCGGCCCCGAATACTCGAAGTTCGCGCCGGCTTGTTTCCCGTTCTTGATCGCCTGCACCCAATCCGCCTCGTGGCTGCCTTTGACGCGGGGCAGCGTCTTGGCCGGCCGCTCGAACGCCTTCATCGCGATCTCCGGGATCAGGCGCGGGCTGTCGCCAAAGATACCCGCCATGATTTTGCCGCGTGAGCCTTTGATGATCGAGCCGCCTTGCTTTGGCATCTGCCGGCCGTCTTCGAGTTCCGCCGGTCGCGGCGGGCGCGTGCCCTCATACCAGGTCAGCTTCACCGGCGGCAGCCCTTTCCGCGCCGGGAACTGGAATGTCACGATGGCCGAAAGCGGATGCGTCTCGGCGTTGTTCCCGCAGGAGGTGGCCTCGATGCGGGTGGGCATGCCGAGTTTCAGCGCGGTGAAGATCGGGTCAAGCGTGTGCGCGCCGCGGTCGCCCATCATGCCGTTGCCGAAATCCCACCAGCACCGCCACGTGATCGGATGATACGCCGGATGATACGGCCGGTGCGGCGCGGGGCCGAGCCAGAGGTCCCAGTTGAGCTTCTCCGGCACGGCAGGGGTGTCGGTCGGGCGTGTGCCCCACTTCGGCGACCACAGCTCCTGGCCCCACGGGTAATAGCTCAGGCTGCACCACGCGTCCACCTCGCGCACCTCGCCGATGGCGCCGGCCTCGATCCATTCGCAGATCACGGGGAGGCTTTCCATCGAATGGCCTTGGATGCCCATCTGGGTGACGACCTTGAGTTCACGCGAAGCCTTGGCGAGCGTGCGGGCCTCGTGGATGTCGTGGCAGAGCGGCTTCTGGCAATAGACGTGTTTGCCGGCCCGCATCGCGGCCATCGAGATGACCGCGTGCGTGTGGTCCGGCGTGGCAATCGCGACCGCATCAATGTCCTTCTGCTTCTCCAGCATCTCGCGGTAGTCGGTCCAGACCTTCGCGTTCGGATAATGCTTGATGGTCTTGGCGGCGTAATCGAGGTCCACGTCGCAGAGGGCGACGATGTTCTCCGATTCCAGGTTCCGCAGGTTATTGGGGCCCATGAGGCCGATGCCGATGCCGGCGATGTTGAGCTTGCTGTTGGCCGCGGTCGTTCCCTCGCCCCGCAGATGGCGTGGCACGATGTGGAACGCCGCCGTGGCAACGGCTGCGCGGCGGAGGAAGGTTCTGCGTGAAACGGCGGGACTGGGTGTGTTCATGGATGCTTTTCCTGTTCGATAGTTGCCAATGTAATCTCAGCGGTTGTTCAGCGACATAACTACTCAGCAGTCTTGCCTGGAATGTTTTCGTCGGATTGGCTATTGGCTCAACGCGACATGGTTTATGCCAAAGGCGACCTCCAACGCTCCGAAGCGTCACGCGCGGCCCTCGCGAGCAGCGAATTGAGCCAGCAGCAGGGCGGTGAGGGTGAGGAGTGAAGTGTGTTTCATGGCTCTTGGAAGAATCCTTTCACCCGCAGTTCCTTGAACTCAAGCGCGCCGGCTTTCTCGCCCTCCGAGCCGCCGGAGTCGCCTCCGAGGCCGAGGTTGGTTTTCATGACGTTGAGCGCGGTGTGTTCGGCGGCGAGGGTGTGGCCATCGAGCGTGACGGTGAGCTTCGTGCCGGCAAGCTTCACGATGGCGCTGTGCCAGACCACCGGCGCGATAGGGCGAGATTCGGCGAGCAGTTCCAGCGGCTCTGCCTTTCCGCCGCCGCGCGGATGGACCAGGACGCGGACCTGGTTCTTGCTGGTGTTGAAGAGCGCGTTGCAGAGGTGGCCGCCTTCTTGGTTGAAAATGATGGAAGCCCACGTCGCCCTGCCGACCGTGCGGAAGGAGAAGCTGACTTCCAGATCGCGCGCCTCCAGCTTGAGCATCTTCACCGGACCGTGCCGCCGCGGTCCGGACTCGAAGCCGCGCAGCACGCCGTCCTTGGCCGTCCACGTGCCGAGTCCCCAGAACCATTCCTTGCCAAGCGGTTGGGTGAAGTCGTTGTGATACAGCGGTTTCTCGGCAGCATGAAGCGCGGTGAGCGGAGCCAGCAGAAGGATTCCGAACAACACTGCGGCCGCCTTGGTTCCAGATAGTGAGCTTTGATTTTTCATTGCGGTTGCCGGAAATGGTAGTTGGACCAGTAGTAGACGGCCACCGTGTATTCGTTCGGCGTTTTCGGCGCACTCGTCTTGCTGGCTTCGAGCGGCAAGGATCCCACGCCACCCTGAGCGTGGTCGCTCCCTGCCCTGGCGGCGGTAGGCGTCAACGAATCGTTCGCCGCAACCATCACCGGGAAAAGCAGGCAAATCATTCCCGTCGTCGCACACGTTTGTCGGATTGCTGCAGAATAACGCATCGTCGGGTCCTTTACTGGTGCTGTAGGATGCAGGCGACATCGCCACGGATGGGTGGCAAAGTCAAGCGAAACGCGTTGTCGTTCGAGACGAGTCGCTCGCTCTTGGTCACCCGGCCTTGGTGAGTGTCCCTCCGCTCCTCAATACGCGCGTCTGTCCCCCTTTCCTTTTTCTGGAGACGGGGGAGATCTGCGGATGAAGACGACCAGCGCGGTCCCAAAGGATGGTGTTCGCAGTCGCAGCGTTCCTTGTTCGCGGTCGTGGACCACGGCCTCACCCGTGAGATTAGCGTGGGCCGGCGCGTCGGTTTCCTCCGGCACGACGTAACTGACCCGGACGTCGTGACCGCGCCACGAAGCGGGCAATTGGAGAGTGGTTGAAGCGGGGGGCGCGGGGTGAATGGCGTCTTGCACGACGGAGATGTCGCAGTTGTTCAGGTCCAGCGTTAGCAGCGGGCCGTCCTGGTCCGCGCCGAGGTTCAGGTTGACGCCCACGGTGCTGGGCGCGTCGGTGGCGATGCGCGGTTGCAGGCCGGGCCAGTCGAGCAATTCGGCCATCCGCCGCGACGAGGCGGCATCGCGTTCCTTTCGCCAGTAGGTCGCGCCCGGTTTGTCGCCGATGAGGCGCGCGCCGGCAGCGGCGAAGGGTTTCTCGCGCGGCGCAAGCTGTAGCTCAGGCCCGTGGCGGACGCCGGTCTGGCCGGTGGCGACGAGGCGGCCGCCGCCCTCGACGTAGCCTTGCAACTCGCGGATCTGCGCGTCGGTCAGCGTCATCACCGACGGCAGCACGACGATTGGGAAACGCGTCAGGTTCTCCGCTGTTATGTCTTGTGCAAGCACCACGTCCCACTGCCGATGCGTGTCGCCGAGGAACTCGCACCAGCCGCAATACTCATCCACGAACTTGTCCATCACGGGGTTGAAGACGCTCATCGAAGCGATCTCCGACCAGGCGGAGTGGATGAGCGCGACGTCGGCGAGGTAGCGGCGGTGGCTGAGTCGCGGGGCGTGGGCGCGGATGAATCGGTTGACGAAGCCGGCGCTCCGCGGCGTGCCGGGCGAGTAGCCATCGAGATACCCGTGGCCGAAGTCGAGCAGGCCGCGGTTGGCGAGACAGTCGAACGCGAGGACCTTGTGCAGGTTTTCGTGGCCGGCGCCGGACTTGTCCTTGCTGACGTAGATGCTCGGCCAGCAGAAGGGCGCATCGGAAATGGCTGCGCCGAGTCGGGTGACGTAGCCGACGCGGCCCTTCGGCGGCAGGCCCATCGGCCTCAGGCCCCACCAGCCGTGCGTGGTGCTCCACTCGAAGTGCGCGATGTCGCACGCGCCTTTCATCAGCGCGCCGCCGAGCGGGAACGGGACGGTGTTGCCAAAGACGGCGCAATCGAGCTTCTCCTGCCGCGCGGATCTCTTCGCCGCCGCGTAGAACGCCCGGTGATATGCCTGCGCGGTCTCGACCTTGTTGATGAGGTAGCAGAGCCAGACCGGGTCTTCGGTCCACTTTGGGTTCAGGATGTGCCACCGCTCGCCGCGCGACTCGAACGGCTTGTCGCGGATGTAGGCGGCGATGTCGAACGTCGCGAGGTCGCTGATTCCCATCCGCTCCAGTTCGGCGCGTGCGAAGTGGCGTTGCATGTATTCGCGGAACGTGTGCAGCGACCACAGGCCGAACGCGCACGTGTTGGCGTGGCCGAGGTTCGTGTCGCCGAAGTTGTCGGCGTGGATGCCGTCGGGGCGCAGCTTCGTGATGATGCGCGCAATCTCGCGGCAGCAGTAATCGCGAAGCTGCGGGTTGGCGAGGTCCACGCTGACAAGCCGGACGGTCTGCCAGCCGGTCTTGCCCTGCGTGTCGGCATGGCCGGTCTGTTTGCCGCTGAGTTTCGCCAGCCCGCTGCGCTCGGCGATGTCGTCGGTGATGCCCGGGTTGCTGGAGTAATCGAAGTCCCACTTCCCGTCCAACCCGCGCCGCGCCAGCACGGCGTAGAGGTCGTCGGCCGGCTTGCCGTCGGGCGTCGTGAACGGCGGCAGGCCGTAAGCCTTGGCCGTCGGGAGCGGCGCCCACGGCACGTCGCGCATGAACGCGTCAAGTCCGAACCAGCGCGCCGTAAGCGGTTCGTTGCCCTTCCACCACGGCAGCGACCAGCCGTTGTGTTTCATTCGGCCGTCGGCGGTGAAGAACGCCGCGTAGTCGCCAACTTCGCCGACGTCGTAGTAGATGATGCGTTTGACGCCGGCCTGCCGGAGCTTTTCGCGGCCGGCGTTGAGGTAGCCCGCCTTCTCCTGCTCGTCGAGGAACCAGAAGCCATACCAGCCGAGCGTGCCAACGCCGCGCGCCGCGCCGGGCTGGATCGTTTCGAGCGACTCCGCGTGCAAGCCGACGGTGGCGACCGGCGTGTATTCGCGCCACCACGGCCCGGCGGCCCCGCCCGTCTCGAATCCTTCCACCTTAACGAGCTTCTCCGCGGGCTCGGACAGCGGAAGCGCGACTCCCTTATCCGCGGCCAATGCAGCAGGCAATCCACAACCCAGCCCCAGCCAGAGCAAGGCGTATAACGGCCATCGTGCGGTTGCAAAACGAGCGGCCAGGAGCCTGTTGGGCCGAGGGCTCGCGAGCAGGGAACCATGCGAGTCCCATTCTGGAATCATCGAACCACCTCGTTTCCAATTGTCAATATCCCATCACCCTCCACACGTCCCTACGCGGAAGGATGCCTAACGCGACTTCGGGCCGAAAACCTCGCGGATCGCGTCGAGGTATTTCGCGCCGTCTTTGACGTCGGGCTCGATGTAGCTCCCCTCGACCCATTCGTTCCAGGAATTCAGTGTCACAATTCCCTTGCTCTCGGGGTGGCGGTCCAGCCAGCCTTTGGTTTGACGCAGGAACTCGGCCCATTTTTCGGGCGTGTTGTTGAGCACGATGCCCATCGAGTAGTTGCGCGGCGTGCCGTCCCAGCCCATGGATACATGCGGAAAACAGGTCACCTTCAACGCCGCCGGTCGCTCGTCCAGCAGACGAATCGCCCGTTTGCCATACTCGGCGTAGTCCGCCGCAACCACGCCGGCCTTCGCTGCGCGACTCAAGAGCGTCTTTCCCGCAGGCGCGTCGCCGGCTTTCGTCGGCGTCTTTGAGGGGGATGTCTGAGCCGCCGGATCATCGGCAAATCCGAAGGCATTGTTCTTCGTTTCCGTCGCGGGCTTCGCACCCGGTTGATCGGCCTGCTTCATCAGCATCGGCCAGAGATGATGCACCCAGGTATACATGGTGGCACTGTCCACCTTCAGCGCTGCCAGCAGATCGGGGACGTTTTCGACTTTTCGCGCCGGATCGTCCGGGGACGGCTGGCCGCGAACCAGCTCCAAAGCCGTTTCGAGTGCGCGCTGATCCACAAGGTTCAGGTGCAGGTCCGGGAACCCCGCCGCTTTCACGCGCGCCCGGAAGTCGTCCAGCGCCGCCCGCGTCGCCGCCAGCCCACCTAACCCAGTGACCAGCTTGTCCAGTTCGTAGATCGAGAAATAGGGCCGGCCATCGATCTTCCAGTAATTGGGCTGCTTGAAGCAGGACTGGATTGCGTCCTGCGTGTGGCGCTCGAACGCGGACCGGCTGACCTCGCCCTTGCGCCAGACCGGAGCGTTATTGAACCAGACACCCGGCGCGAACGGGTGGCAGTCAATGTAGGCGTGGTTGGCCCACATCAGGGAGAACTTGATCCGATTGCGGTTGGTTGCCTGCAAGAAACCCTTCTTCAACGCATCCTCAATCATCACGCCGCCGTTGATGTCATCATCGTAGCGATACCAGTCGAAGATGATCGCGCCGATGCTGGCGTCGGCCATGGCGTCGATCGATTTCGCCATCTCCTTCGGATCGGACTCGTCGCGGTAGCCCCAGAGTGGAACTTTCGGCTGATAGTGTCCCTCGAACTTCGGCTTGCCGTTCTTGACGATCTCCCACTCGGTCCAGCCTTCGCCCTTCTTCGACTGGTGATAGGCGTCACGGTGGAAGTTGGGCCAGTAGTAGACGGCGACGGTGTAGTCGCCAGGCTTCTTCGGCGCGACCGTTTCGCCGGCATCGACTGGCGCTGTCCCGATGGCGACCAACAACGCGGTGGCGACAACACATCTCATGGAAATCCTCCTAACACATGGTGTACTCCGCGCGCATGAGCCAGGGCACCAGGCGCGTCACGTCCCCGTCCGTGTCGACGATGGGGATGATGTTGCGCTCCAGCAGACGCGGAACGAGCCGCCGATAGTACGGGGCGATGAACTCGTCGAAATGCCGTTCGGAGAGCATCGGCCCGTGGTTGTACGACATGTCCTCGGCGATCGTCGCGAACGTGGGCGTGCAGACATCGAGCACCTGGTCGAGAATGTGCAGGTTGAACTCGGTCAGGTCGGCATTGATGCGGTGGATCAGCTCGGGCTGGTCGTAGAACGCCAGGCTGATCTTGGTGAAGCCCATCAGGGTCCGCGGGAACCAGAAGTAGCCTTCCAAGGTGATCCAGACCACCGCGTCGCCGCGGGCTTGGCGCTCGGCCCAGGGGCGCATGGCCTCGACCGCCCGAGTGTGGTCGGGGAAGAGGCGGGGCCGGATGCGGAGGTAGTCGTCCATGTTCGACACGATCCCCTCCACATGGTGCTGCACCGCGTCGATGGTCGCGTCCGTGGTGCTGAACCAGAACTGCTGGTAGGGATCCAATCCGAAGTACTGGGCGATGTCGAACACGCTCTGGAGTGCTTCGGGCAATCCCTCGCGCTTCCATCGCGCGATGGTCTCATCCCACCACATGGCCCACTCCCATTGCGGCAAGCGGTCCACGGGTTGCCCGTTCATTACGGCGCGGAAACGTTCGACGTGGTTCATGGGATGGCCGCCTCCGTTGCTCAGCAGATCCGCACGACTTCAAGTTGTAGTAGTTCGCCAAACTTGGTGATCCTGCCGGCGATGTGGCCCAGGCCCACCGCGCAGTGATGGGCTGGCCCCTGGGCGTTCCACTCGTTGACGAACCGGCGCGCGCCGATGGGGAATCGGTAGCGGCTGTTCGTGTTGCCTATCTCGAGGATCGGCCCGGCCACGGATCACGTCGTCGTGGTAGGCCATCGCGTCATACTCGGCAAATCCTATTCGTTCATCTTTACTGAAACGCATCATGAAGCGGTTCTGTGGACTTGCCGGCAACAATTGTTAACTGGGCGGTGGTTCCCGATTTGGCGGCCACGGCACGATCGGGAGAAATGAGCAAACACCCTTCAAAGGAATACATCTGATCGGTTGGCCAGCCATATAGCTCCGGGAGCGTGATCTGCTTTTTCCCGTGTTTCTGTAGCGTCAACTGAGCGGACTGCGCTTTGAAGTGGACGACCTCTTTCGTCTTTTGGTTTAACACCTACGACCACGGACAGTTCGGCGCGATGATAAGTCAAGGAATCACTTTACCGAATGGCATCATGCAGTCGCTCGCCAGAGGCGTTTGGAGGGACGGAGAACCGGACGGTCGTGCCTGCCTTGGCGTCCAATCGGCTTGGACTAATGAACAGGCACCCCTCCATCGAACTCATCTGATCGGGGGCCCACCCAAACAGGTCTTGGGAGCGTAACCTTCTTCTCTTCCCCTTTCTGCAAGACCATCTGCGCCACCTGCTCTCTGTAAGAGGTGATCTGGCCGTTCTTCGGGTTGAACTGCGCCCCGTAGTAGGGGATGTGCTTGAGCGTGTACGTCACCGGCTGATCCGTGTTGTTCTTGAGCGTCAGCACCGAGTGCCATCCGATTGGCCAGCTCTTCTCATTGTGCCAGAAGTTCGTGTAGGGGATCACGAACTGCTTCAGGTCGTCGTCCCATGCCGCCGGTACGTCATCCAGCCATGGCTTCCACGCCGCAAAATACGCATCGGTTGCATCGACCGCTTCGCCAACCTCCGTCTCCCGCAGGAAGTAGTAGTAGAACGGCTTCGAGCTAGAGAACTCGACCGATCCGGTGAAGTTCGTCTTGGGCGCCACAGGCCACTCGGGCTTTCCAAACGCGGGTGAGCCGATGTAGATGTTGTCCGTCTCGCCCCGCATAGGCCGCAGTTTGTAGGTCTTCGTGTACGTGCCCACCTGACCATTTGCAAAAACGAACTTCGGATCGTCGCCGACCATCTTCATGGTCACGGTGATCTCCTCGGAATTCGGATTGAAGAAGCTGGAGGCGAAATCCTGGACGTTCCATCCGCGCTCGGTCTTGACGGCTCCCGCACGAAGCCTTTCGAAGCGATGCGTCGTGGCTTTCTCTCCAAGCCGTTTTCCGGCTGGAACGACAGCATGAGACGCAGTATCCGTCGCCGCCGCTGGCGGCGCGGCGGGTTCAGCCGCTTGCGGCAATAGCGCGACAAGAGCCGTTACGAGACAGAACAGGCGGTACTTCACGTTCACTCCTCCTATGAAAGGGCCGACGTATCAAACCGGCGAACGCACTCATCTCCCCACTTGGATCGTGTGTCGATTGGGCAGTCGTGATTCAGGCCGTACCTCCAGGATGCCGGGCAAAACCAACTTGAACACCCCCTGGACGAGGCATCCCTCTGGTTGGCGGCAGTTACACGACATGATAGGATTATCGCTACCCCAAGTGCTGCTTGTAAATACAGAGAATGGTAACACATCACTCGACTGAAGTGGATCTTGCGGGTAACGGCGGTAGTTTTCCGG
>CAYTJV010000050.1:0-20123 GCA_964438165.1 uncultured Planctomycetaceae bacterium
TTATATCTTTGGCTCAGGACAGGTGCCCGTGTTGCCAAATCGAAGGTTGACGGGGAGACGAAAGAGAAGCTGAAGAGAATCGAGGCGGCCAGGGCCATTTTGGAGTCGTTTCACGGTCTTGGGCGCCAGATCCTGGAAGGCGTTTTGCGGGGTCTGACCAATGTCGAGCTTTGTTCGGTGACCGGCCTGTCGTTGGGGACGCTCAAGCGAAGGAAGGCCGAGGTATTCGAGGAAGCGAAGCGCCGGTTTGACGAGTATTAGGAGAAGGGCACCGATGAGTCCAATGGATGACGATCTCCGCGCTCTGGGTCGCCTGGGCGTGTCGCTCCGCGAGATTGTTGCGGGGCTTCAGCCGGACGGTCCCGCCGTTGATTTCGAGTTGTTGGTCGGTTACATCGACGGTGTGCTGGAAAAGGATGCAACCGAGCGGGTTGGCAAGTGCATCGTGACATTCCGGGCGTGGTACGACGCTTTTTGGGAGACGGTCGGGGCCTTAGAGGTTGAGGACGACGCGCCAGAAAGCGTTCGCCTGCGTGCGCAACCGGAGGGGTGGCTTGCCGGCCATGGCGCCGAAGAGATCCGGGGTTACTTGGGTCTTGCCTACCACGACTTGATGGCCGAGTTGCCGGCCTATGCGGCGGCGGTGCGCACCGACCCCCTCGGACCGTACCGTGCTGTCCTGCGGAGGGTGCTGTGTGAAGAGTGGAATTGGTCGGCACGGAAGGCCGACCCGGCGATGCGCGATGAATTCACTCTGACGGCAACGGTAGCGGACGTGCTGAGCGGCGCTTCGTTGGACATGCCGTTTCCCGTGTCGCTTGTGGCGGCGATTCTGGTGAAAGAGGGGCTGGACCATCTTTGTTCCACGGAGGACTCACCGTGAACCAAGAAATGAGTTGGGACGTGGACGGCGACCTTGCCGAGATCGCCGCCCAGGTCGAAGAAACGTATTACTCGCTGGATCAGTCGAGGCTTGAATCCTGCCCTGCTGAGTTGAGAGCGAGGTGCTGGAACCGACTGACGCCCGGCGCCTGGGATGAGGATGCGGCGAAGATCCTCATGTTCGTAGCGCGCGTCCCCTGGGACGACCGGCGGGACGTGAACGCCGCAATGGACTTGAAGAGGCTGTTCGAGTCGGCCTTTCAGGTCGGTTCAAGTCTTGTACCGAAGATTGTCCACGCCTTGACGATTCAGACTGAGCGACCAATGAAGTTGATGATGGAGCAACGCGGGGTGTCGGAGGAACTTCTCGACGCGAATCCGATGCGGGCCGTCGAGGAGTGTTTCTTCGGACCCAAAGAGCCTCCCGAGAACTTCCTGACCGGTGGATTGATCTTGACGACGTACCGAAGCGTGGCTTTGGATTCCGAACCGACGGGCTTCCTGGCGGCGATCTTCGCGATTCGTGAGGCGTTCGCGTATTTCCACGGTCGTCAACCGGAGGCGGCCCGGGCTTGCGTGCGTTGGGCTAAGCCCACGCTGGTAACGCTCGAACCGGACTTGGACCGACCGCAGGCGGAAGCCGTGGGGCAGTGCTTGTCGGCAACAGCCGACGCTGCGGAAGACGCAGGAGAATTTGACGATTGTCTGAGCCTCTGGGAGGAAGCCCTTCGCTTCTTGCCTCCGCGTGGGGACGAACGGGCCGAGTGCCATTTCTGTATTGGCCGGGAGTTCGAACGGCGAGGGAGGTTGGAGGAGGCGATGCGTGCGTACCAAGCGGCCCTGGACACTCCGGGCGTCCGTGATGCTGATTTGCCGAAGCTCGTGCGGATGTCGCTTTCGACAATCCGCGCCCAACTGGAGAGTGATCCCGGAAAACTGGTCATCGATAGGGGGATCGCCGGCAAATTCGGGGGATCGGAGGAGTTCGCCGAAGTCATCCCACGGGTGATACGGCAACTCGACAGGGGGCAGCGTGTGCCGGATGCGGAGTTGCTTCGTGCTATCTCTGCAATCCGACAGTGGGTCTGCTGGCGGGAAGATCAGGGGATGCGGGACGGCGAGTGCCTGTCGATGTTTCTCGTGGCCCTGAAGATGTGCCTTTCGCTGGAAGATCAGACCCAGTTGCCCATTTCGTACACGGAACTGCTGGCCCAGGGGGACCGCTATCTCGACGCGGGAGGGGAGGCAGATCGATTGCAGTTCCGGACTCTGAGAGAGCATGTGCTCGGCCGGGATCGAACCCGCTAGCGATCTGGACAGAACGTAGGCGATTCGGGCGGAAACAACAGAGTGGACATGCTCTCGAAAATCGCCGGCATCGTCGATCCCCTAGATCGGTTGGAGACGCTTCGCGTCTGGACTCTACGATCGTTTCTGAATGTCGTTGGTAGCGGCGCGCCGAATGCCGCCGCACGGCGGTTTCCTCTCGGAGACACGCTGGCGTTGGCGGCGCACGGTGTTGCGGCCTTGCGGCACCACCTGACGACGGCTGAAGAGTCTGGGTTCCCGCGACGCAGCGTGGATGGCTTGCTCCGGTGCCTGACCGCGCTGGTGTTCATCCGTCTGGGGGCCATCGGCCCGACGGACACGGACGGTGGCCAGGTCCATTTCGAGACGTACGAAACAAGTGCCGACGACTGGGCAACGGCAAGGCAGTATGGCGACTTCTTGCAGTCGATGGCCGACTGGCGGCTCGACTTCTACGCGGTCAGACGGTTCCGCGAGGCCCTGCTTGGTCTTGCTCCACAGGAACGGGAAGAGTTCTCAGCGCTGATCGAGGACTTGGCGACGCTGCTCTGGGAGTCGTTCAAGGCCGGACCGGGGGTCATGCGAGAATCGCGTCTCACCGAAAAGCTGGACCGGGTACGAGAACTGCGAACTCTGGCTCAGGCTACGGTTGCCGCACAACCGGGAGCACCGCGTAACTGGCCGTTGCCGCAAGGTTGTGTCAGCTTGTTCCTGGTGGAGGTCTTGCCGAGCCCACACCATGCCTTCGGCATCGTGGGAATGGAAGCGGACCGCCTCCACTTGTGGTGGTCCCAGCGTTGGACGACCCTGGCCGATGAATGCCACCGGTTGCTCCAGGATCTCGTTGCCGAGGCGGAACGGTTTGACGAACTGGCCCTGGCTTTTCGGGCCTGCCCCGAATATGGGCTCGAACAGATCATCTCCGGAGGGCATGGTTCCATCCGATGCCGACAGGTGTCGTTCCACAATCTCACGGCGTCGCACATGCCGTTCGACTGCTTCGCAGACAGCGACTGTCGCTACGTGGTCAGCATGGGCCAGTCAGTTTCGCCCACGCGAAGCACGAACCGCGGGATCTCTTTTTGGGGAGAGATGCGGTATGGCTTTGCAGCGACCGAGACGGTCGATGAGGCAGCCCGACTCATTTTCCACCAGGGGCGACCGATTCTACGATACCCGGAGTTGCCGTCCCAGGCGATTCGTCTCAAGGGTTATCCGACGCCACTCCCCTTCGCCTGGTACGAGCGATGGTTCTTCGAGGACATTGCACGCGGCAACCACGTTCCAGTTGCGATTCACGCGGGGCACGCCGCGACGCGCCGGGCGTTCTTGGATAACGATTGGAGCGGAGTGTCCGCGCTTCACATCACGACGCACGGCCACGCTGATCCCGGCTCGTTCGAGTTATCGAATCTGATGTTCGCGCAGGAGGACGATTCCCCGACCCGGGTGCACTTCCTGGACATTCTGTCTCGCGACTGGAGCGGGCTGGAATTGGTGTTCCTCAACGCCTGCCTCAGTCAGGCGGGGAAGAAGCCTCTCGGAGAAAGTGCCCTGTCCCTGGCGTGGGCGTTTCTGGCCGGCGGGGCGCGGGCCGTCATCGCGTGCCGCTGGCAGGTCGAGGACGGCGTGGCATGGTACTTCGCCCGCCGCTTCTATGAAACCTGGCTGATAGAAAAGCCAGGAACATCAGTCCGCGAAGCGTTCCGCGAGGCTCGACTCGCTGTCCGCCGACATCCGCAGTTCAGCAAGCCGAGTCAATGGGGTGCTTTCGTTCTGCTGGGGTGACGAGGAGTTGCTGGCCATTGCGAATTGGGGGTATCAAGGGCCGAGCAGACGGTGAACCGGCCCTTTTCCTGAGCCGCGGTGACCGCTTCAACGCACAAGACGGCCCCCTCCCTTTCGAGAGGGGGCCAGTGCTGCTCCTATTGAAATTCACTCGTGGTTCTGGGCCTGCTGGGCGCCGCGGATCCAGTCGTAGACGACCTGGAGGCCGTGGGCCAAGAAGAGCAGGTCTTGGTGCCAGAAGGCACCGGTGTTCTCGAAGCTTCCATCTTCCTTGCGATAGGACCGCTGGCACGTCACGTGGTAGACGGTGCGGTCCCCGTCCGCCGCTGAGACAACCCTGTCCCAGACGGCGATCTCGACGCGCCCGCCGGCTGTAGGTTGTGCCCACGTGAAGACCGGCGTCTTCTTTTCGGTGGGTTGTTCCTGATTCGGCTGCGACTTACGGCTGCCTGTGCTCATGGCGTTCCTCCTTTAGGAAACGAGGGATAGGAGTCTCGATGCCTTCTGATCTGCCTCCGTGCGGTCGCCGGCATACTCGTGCTTCTGAGCGAGTCTCGTCAGGGCATCGACGACGGACCAGATGGTGAGGCGGCCTTTCTCCTGAGCGATCTCGACGGCTTCCTTGGCCACGCTTCGGGGGATGCCATGGTTGCACACCGCATTGAAGGTCTTTTCGGCATCCTCGCCCATCTTCGTCTCCATGGCCTTGCGAACCACGGAGGCGAAGGAGTCCTTTCGCTCGTCGCGCTTCTGGACGAGCGCCTCGATCATCGAGCGAATCGTGGTGAGGCCATCTTGGACTTTCGACGTGTGTTTTGAGCTGAATTCACACACGTCGACCGAGTCCCAGACGATGTGATTGGCGCAGACTTGGCCGAACCAGAAGGTCTGGATCCCAAGCGAGCGGCGGCCGACCTCCGAGTTCCAAACGAAGAAGCCGGGAGCGTAGTTCTCGCCTTCAATCTCGATCCATGCGAGCGGATCGATCAGGAACAAGAAGAGGTCCTGCTCCCCGGCGTAGAGGCCCGTGCCGCCGGTGACGGCTTTTTGCGGGGGCTGGAAATCCACCGCAAACTCCCGCAGCATCATCACGAGGTCCGCGTTCCAGAGTCGCGTGTAGACCGACCCATGGAGCGAGCGGACGCGCCGCTCTTCGGTGAAGAACTGGAAGGGCTTATTGCCCTTCGGGAGCGTCTCGGAAAGCACAAGACTCGCCGTCGTTGGCGAGACCCGATTGACGGTGTCCTTGCTCACGCCTGCAAAGTGGCAAAGCTGCGTGAAGGACCAGTCATTCATGAGGAAGGCGCCGTCGCTTCCGAGGGTCACCATGAGGGCGTCATCGGACACCCTCGCAGAGATTTCCCGGGGAGCGAACCAGCGGTCGGTCGAACGGGCCTTCTGCTGGTCACAATGCTCCCAGAGCGATTGTAACGACGCGAACGTCTCGTCGGGCGTTCTACGGAAAAGCTCCTGGTGAGCTTTCAAGAGATTGGTCATGGAGGTTCTCCCGTGACTTGGGGTTACACTGGGATGTGAAGGAGCAGCATCGAACCACGGTAGACCCGATCGGCGAACCGGCGCAACTTCAAATCGATCTGGCGGTGACGTAGCTGGGGCGTCCTACGACTCGTGGAGCCCGGACATGAGCCGATTCCTCGTGGCATTGACCCGCAATGCGGATGTGTCAACAGGCACCAGCGAGTTGGGCATCCAGATGCAGAAAGAGGGCCGGGAGTTCGAGAAGCCTCGCGACGGAAAGCTGCGGCACCCCGAAGTCGCGGTGGTGCAACAACTTACAGCACCAGCCCAAACACACCCGCGTCCTTCGCTGCCTGAAGGGGCAAACGAAGGGGATCGCGAAGGGGCTGGCGAGGGCCCTCACCTTCCCCCCAGGGCGATTGCATCATGTTGTATGTGATGCGGGATCTTACGCTGACGCATAAACAGCCCATTTCGTCTTGACGTAACCGAGCAGAGTTGCCGTTAAAGCCGAGACTGTCGTTCGCATACGCACTTTCGTGTGCTTCCGGTGAGTGTGAAAATCCTCGCGCGGCTGGCCGGCCGTGATCCTTGGCTGTTGCGGGGGCTGCTTGCGGTGCTAGCAGGCGGGGCGATCCCGTTGATTACGACCCCGACGCCTCGAATTGGTGCTCGAGCGCCTGAAGCTCCGTATCGTAGATGAACCCGACACGGTCGCTCTTGATCATTGTCTTGCACCAGGCGACGACTTCCCCCGGCGGCAAGCCGCCCTTCTGGAGGGTCTGCACGATCCCCTGCAAACACTCCTCGATGTCGTCGGTCATCAAGCCCTCGTCACTCATTTCGACCTGGTAGCTTCCTTGTTTCATCAGTTCCAGCGAGAGTTCCATCGCCAGCCGCAGTTGGCCCTGGTCGATCAAGCGGCCCAGGTTACGTTTCACTTGGCTGTAGGCTGCGTAGTCGTAGTCGAAATTGTAATGGACCTCCCGTTTGTCAAAGGCGGTTGCATCGGCGATCGCTTGCCGCGTCGCGGCAACAAGTTCTTGGGGCGGGGCGTTCAACTCGAACCTCGCATCCAGCCGCCGGAAGATTCCGCGATCCTCTCGGGCGAACTCCACCAGAGCGTCGATCAACTCGCCTTTCGTGCGTTTCGCTAGCGCCTTGCGCAACCTTTCCGAAGCATCTGGAGCCTTGGCAGCTTGGCCCACTTTCTTCGAGGTGCGTTTTGCCATGATTCCATCCCCTGGCCGTTGGCCGTTCCACGTCCTGGAAGGTAATGGGCGTGCAACCGACTGTCAAATCCATGAACAGCAAAGGTCGGCGATGCCTCGTGAACTTCGGTGCATGGCGAGTTCGCAGGACTTGCCAATCACACCCTTGCATGGACAAGCATGACGGGAACCGTCAGGGAGCAGGGGCGGAGATGTGGGCCAGCGTCTCCCGGTAGTTCCACGGCATCCAGGCCGCGGGATGCGAGGATGCACGGTTCGTGTGGCGATCCAGCTCGGTGAGGTAGTCGAAGGGATTCGCCCCGCACAGCTCGCAGGTGGCGATCAGGCTCATGAACATGTCCCCCACGTGCGCACCGTGCGGGGTCTTGTAGAACAGAGAATTACGCCGGTGCCGAATCGCCTTCTTCAACGCGCGCTCGCAGATGTTGTTGTCCAACGGCGCTCCGGGCACACGCAGAAACAGCGTCAGTTTCTCCCAGTGCCGGAGCAGGTACGCCATGGCCTTGCCCAGCCCTGAGTTGGGCTCCACGCGCCGCTCGTCGAGCTGCCGGACAAGCCAGGCATGAAGTTCCTCCATCGTCCGGCCGCTCTCGGCCTGGTGGAAGAGCAGGCGTTCCTGCGGCGATAGGTTCCGCTCTCTGGCGATGGCGTCGTTGTGGTAAACCACCGCGAGCATCTCCAGCACGTGCCGGCACTCTTCGGGAAACAGGTTGGCCACGTCGACGAATTGCCGCCGGCCGTGGGCCAGGCAGTTGGCCACGATCGTCTTCAGCTCGCCACACCCAGAGGGTACCCGGTTCCGCGATAGGGCGTCACACATCTGGATCGGCGGGGGCAATTCCGCCGCGCGCCGCCGCAGCACGTCCTTCAGGTTCTCCCCAGCGTGCTGGCGTCCACTGAGGAACAACGCAATCTTGTGCCCGTCAGCCGTCGCCACGATTGCCGTGGTGAACATCCCCGTGCGCTCCGGCCCAGGTTCCTTCGCCGAGCCCTCGGTGGAGTCTTCCGCAAGGTCTTCGGCGGTATCCTCCAAGGCCGCCTGCCGGGCACGCTCGCCCATCAGCTCCAGGATCTTGACCCCCGTGTCGTCGTTGTGGACCACGTCGCCTTGAGCCGCTTGCCAAGCCAGTTCTTTCCAGACCGGTTCGGCACGCTCCGCCTGGGCATCTACGATGTCCCACTGGGTCGAGGCGGGCAGAGGAACCCCCAGGCTCTCCTGGAGTTTCTCCTCGCGGTGAAAAGGCATCCCGTTGCCATATTTCAACAGGGCAATCATGCTGCCGACCGTCGGGTCGTACTTCTTCTCTGGATCCACACCCTCCGGCAGCTCGGCGGTGAAGAGCGCGCCGCAAGGATTGCAACGCAGCTTCTGGAGATAATACACCATGGCCGCCACAGGCGCCTGGCCCACCAGCCGCACCAGCACGCCCGGACGGCGCGTGTCGTAGAGCGTGCCCTGTTCGCACTTCGGGCAGGGATCGCCCGGCTGGAGCGACTCGTGACGCACCTCGATCTTCTCGGCGCCGGTGAAGGCATCGGCCCCGTTGCGGCCGTGCCCATTTCCTTCGCTCGACGCCTCGGAATCGCTCCCGGCATGGGCCTCGCCAGGAGCTTCCGCATCGGCCTTCGCGATAGCCTCGACTTCCGCGACGGCGGGCGACTCCGGCACGGACTCGGACTCCGGCGACGCGGGCCCACTCTCCGCGCCCTTCAAGCCGCCGATCACGGCCGAGGTCTTCTCGGTCTTCGCGCCGAAGAGCATCTGTCGCAACCGGCGGATCGTGGTGTCCTTGTCGCCCACCACGCTGACTAGGTGCACATAGGACCCGATCACGGCATGAATCGTCTCGTAGTCGTCCGCGTCGAGTTCCTTGGCCTCCAGACGCCGCAGAATCTCCTCCAGCTTGTCCATGTCCAACTCGACGATCGTAGGATTGGCTTGGATCATGAGAGAGCACCACGGCAAACGACGAAACGAGCGACACCGCGGGCAACCTCGGCGGAAATGGCTCGGGCGCAGCAGGGCTCCGTTTCACACACACCCACCATAACACGAACCGCGCGAAAACGAGAAGAGCAGTTCGGTGCGACTGACACGCAACGACAGCGAAAGGCTGGACGCCATCGGGCGCCGACACGCCACTACGCGCAGCATGGTCGGTGGATCTTTCAATCCGCCGGGCTCACTGCCCGCCACACCGGCGCCGCCTGGGTGGCTTCGGGATCGCCGGCCGCCAGGAGGACCTGCAACTGGTGAGCCGCCAGCGTCCGGGCACCGGGCGAAGCCTGGTCGGCCGCGTTGTTGCCCGCCGGCCACCAGCGAAAGCGCCCACTCGAAAGCCGCTTGTGGCAAAGCCAAAATCCCTGACCGTCATACACGAGGATCTTGAGCGCCGTCGCTGACCGATTGCGAAACACGAATACCCAGCCGTTGAACGGATCGTGTTTGAGGACGTCTTTACACAACCGGGCCAAGCCGTCGATCCCGCGGCGAAAGTCGGCTGGCTCGACGGCCGCCATGATCCGCATTTGAGGGGCGATCTGGATCATGACCGGCGTTCCCAGAAGCTTCGGCTCAGCGCGGCCAAGTCGGGCGTCTCCGTGCTCTGGAGATGAACCCGCATCTTCGCCCCGGAGGCGTCCTCCAACTCCAGAGTGCACTGGCAAGAGCCAACCCGCGGGGGAGGGGCCAGTTCGAGAAACGTAGCGACGGCATTCTCTTCAGACCCACTCGGGGCGGCAGCAGCCTGGTGTTCGACCCGTTTCTTGAGCACGCTGTAGTTGACCCGCAGCGTCTTGGCGGTATGGGAAATCCCCCACGTGCCGGCCATCTTCACCGCCGCGGCCCACAACGGCTCGGGGACGCGCGAGAAAACCTTACGAGTCCGCCGCCAATGCTCGAATCGCCGCTGAACGCCCTCCAGCCGAGCGGGCCGGAGGCATGTCTTTCTGGTACCCATCGGCCGTCCTCCACAAGTTCATGTGTTGACAGCCCACGATACCACGCCGCTCAAAACGGTTCACACACACCTGCCGGAAGGGCACGCACTTTCCCGGTTCCAAATCAAGATCAGATGTCGGTTCCCCATCCTCCGCCATCGAGGTCATTGTGACGCAATCGCCCTGACCTTCCCCCCGAGGCGTCGTATCCTTACTACTGGCGGCGACTCGACCGGCTATAATTGCGCTATGATGTCCTTGTTCTGTTCGAGCGTGAACGAGCAATGCAGGAGGATCGTCGGCATAAGTGAAGCGCGATGTCGGCGGTCGATGTCCAAGGAACTCGGTTTTCATTCTGAGTCTGTTGACAAGTGGCGACAAAACAGGCAAGATCGCTCTGTTGAGGATCAACATATGCCAATCCGTCTGACCGATGAACAGTGGGCTAACGTCGTGCAAGGGAGCGAAGTTCCTGTGCGGGTCAGCGATCCCGCACAGAGCGCGATGTTCGTGCTCGTACGAGCGGATGTCTACGATCGATTCAAGGCTTTGTTCGAGGAAGACCCCGTGACCGAACAGGAGCGGCTGTTCCAACTCCAGCAGTTCGGAAAGCGGGCCGGCTGGGACGATCCGGAAATGGACGTCTATGACGATCTTGATCCCCGGCGCAAGTCATGAGCGTTTCCCGCGGCGACGTCGTGCTGGTCGATTACCCCTTCAGCGATCGAACGGGCAGCAAAGTCCGACCTGCCCTGGTGGTGCAGGCGGACAGTCTCAACCGCCGGATCACGGACACGATTCTGGCCTCCATCAGCCGATCGACGCACCGGGCCTCCGCCACGCAGTTGTTCATCGAGATTTCCACGCGGGAAGGCGGTCAGAGCGGACTGCGGCAGAACTCGATGATCCAGTGCGAGAACCTACTCACGTACGATCAGCGGTTGGTCATCGCCAAAATCGGTGAACTCTCCGCCCCGCTGATGCAGCGGGTCAATGAGTGCCTCAAAGCTGCCCTCGACTTGGCGTGAAGGCGACCATGCGACTCAATACTTGAGCACGTATGCCGGTGACCTGCTGAGGCGGTCCCGGGAGCGGATGTACGTCAGAGTGGTGCGCGGATCGGCGTGGCCGGCGAAGTCTTGGAGGTCGATGATGTCGGAGCCGCGCTCGCGGGCAGTGGTCAGCGCCGTGACCCGAAGCGAATGGACGGTGACGGCCGGGTCGAGATGGAGGTGGCGCACGTAACGTTTGACGAGGAGTTGCACCGCGCGGCGGCTCAGGGAAGTCGGCCGGAAGCCGTCGTGCCCACGGCCACGTGCAGTCTTCGCCGCGCGGAATAGCGGGCCGTCCCCATCGTCTCGGATGCCGGCAGTATCAAGCCAGCTCTCGATCCGATCGATCGCCTCGGGATGAAGCGGGGTGCGGCGCTCTTTGCCGCCCTTGCCATAGACTTCCAGAATCTTGTGCATGCCGCTCATCTTGTAATCTCGCACCTTGAGGGCCACGATCTCGCCGACCCGGCAGGCGGAGTAGGCTAGGACTCCCAGGATTGCACGGTCGCGCACACCCGCAGGTCTACATGGATCAGGAGCGTCTAGGAGCCGCCGGCAATCCTCCGGGCAAAGGCCGACCGTTTTACCGTCGCGAGGCACCGCAGGGGATTCGACGAAATCGCTGTGTGCCGGGTTGGCGCCTGTGTAGCCGTAGGTACGAAGGTAGCTGAACAGCGACCGAAGTGCGGTCATCTTCCGGCAGATCGAACTGTTTTGGAGACCACGTTCGCGAAGGGAATCACGCCATGCCGCGACGTGCGCGGGGCGGATGACGGCGAGTTTTTCCAGATGGCTCGGCGCGATATGGCAGAACTCCAGGAACTGGAGGAGATCTCGCGCATAGTTCTCGCGGGTGCTTGGAGATGGGGACCGGGCCAGCCAAGCATTGCGTGCTTCCGTGAATCGGACACGAATCTCCCGGGCCGTCAACTCCCACGAAGTCTCGAATGCCGGAATGAGCGCCGAGCTTGACGCAGACAGCGGCTCATGTTCTGGCTGAGTGGCTTCCTGTTCACCGCGATTTGAGCTTGACGCCCGTGGCGTCTTGTGGCTTTGCCGCCGATGATTGCGGGGCATTCGTTTCACGACACGTAAAGTGGGGTAGGCGAAGCATACCGGGGTCGAGGAGAGCCGCGCAAGAGCGATTCGGTGAAGCCATTATCCGGCAACGAGACCGGGGCGGCGTCAATTGACAATGGCGTCTAAGAGTGGAGATGGGAGCGGAGGCCACCTCGGTGCTATTTCGATGCAATTCTCTCGACTACGCAAGGCGTTCTGCGGCGGCCGACGCCGCGGAGTTGGCCCAACGCATGTCGGCATCTGACCAAGCCAGTCAGGTCGGCGGATTGCTTCAAGTGCATGGACGTCGAGAAGGGTGACCCGAGCAAGGAATCGCAGTACCGTCGCCTGCCGCTGGTACGCAAAGCCCTCCCGGCCAGAGGCTGGTCCGGGAGGGCAAGTTCAGAAACGACGGAGCATTCGCTCCCGTCTCACTGCCGGTTGGGCTTCGGAGCCTTCTGAGCCGGCTTCGAAGGTTTCGCTGGGCCCTTGCTCTTGGCTACGGGGGCCTTCCTCTCCTGCTCGACTGGGTGACCGCCGTTGGTCATTGCACGACTCCTCCTTTAGAAGGGTGACGGGGTTGGATTTCCCAAATTGGGAATTTCCTGTTTTGGGAAATCCTAGAGCATCGCATAGGCTAACGCAACCCTCGTTTCTGGTGGGCCGGCATGAAAAAATCGCGGTTCTCAAAAAACTATACCCGCCTCTTGGAGGAACTCCGAAAGGCCCGTAAGACAGCGGGCTTTACACAGACGGCGGTGGCCAAGCATTTCGGCGCTCACGCGTCGTTCGTTTCAAAGATCGAGTCCGGGGAGCGGCGAGTTGATGTTGTGGAGTTGTCGGAGTTCTGTCGATTGTACCGTGTGAAACTGGCCGACTTTCTGAAGCAGGCGGGAATCGAATAACAACCGTTCAAGCTGAGCGTCTGTTGCCCGGTCTGGTGCCCTCTATCGACGAGCCCCAGCACGAAAGAGCATCGACGCGCGGTCGTAGTACTTGCGGAGGGTGTCTCGCGAGCCGAGGAAGAGAATCACGGCGAGCAGCACGAAACCTGTGTCGGGCCAACCGATGGGAGCGGAGAAGAATCCCAGAGAGACTCGCCGGGCTGCGTATGCGAAGGCCAGGGCGACGAGTTCGTTTCCATACCACTGATAATAGCGGTAGTGGATTTCGACGAGCACGTCGAACGCGGTGACATTCGCCTGAAGCCGCGAGAAGTCCAATCGCGGAGGCGGAATGCCCGTCCAGCGATGGAGCGTGTCAAGGACGAGCCACCGCAATGTGCTGGCGATGAGACCTGCGGCAACGGAGGCCAGCGTGACGTAGAGGAACCCGCCGACCGTCGGGGCGTTCGCCGTCCCCGTACCGAGCCATGCCCGGATCGGCTCGGACAGATAGCTCATTCCCCAGAGGGCCGTGAAGCCGGGGAGGAGGTAGGCAATGAGCAGGCCGAAGTTGGTCGTGGTGAGATCCTTCACCCCAGAGGGCCAGCCTATCGGCAGTCGAGTTCCTTCGCAAGCAGCCCGAGGACCGCACGCCGCCCACCGCACTGGATGATCGGCGCTGACCCTGGTCAGCCGAAGAGGCGCTTCTGTTGCTTTGCCTGAGAGTTGTCCGGTTCAGACGGTTCATTCTCCAGGCCCTGGCACTCGGGACAGACGCCGAGGTAGTTCCAACGCGGGCCGTCGTCTCGGCAGAGGCCGGTCCATCCTTCTTGAAGCGCGGCGGCGAGGGACTCGGGTGAAACTGCATCGCAGTGGGTGCAGGCGATCGTCTCGGCGATCTCGTCGGCCCGGGTGTTCTTCTCGACGCGGCGAAGACCTAACGCCGTGGTGACGCCCTCTTCCGCACCTTGGGCCGTTTGTTCTTGCGTGAGCCCCATTTCCGGAGCCACTCCGGCTGTATTCTGTCTTCTCCGCTCTTCCTCGTCTTGTTCCTTCCGGCAATCGGGGCAGAAGCCGAGGAAATCCCATCCAGGAGAATCGTCGGCCTGGAGCCTTGTCCATCCTTTCTTCACCGCTGCCGCAACGGAAGACTCCGAAGCGTCGCAGTGAACGCAGCAAACCGCTTCCCCTTGCTTCTCGGCCCTCTCTTCTGCCTGGCCATCCAGAATCCACCGCAGTTCCTCCCTGTTTCGCCAAATGTGGTCCAGGAGGATGTACAATTCTTCGACCGAATCGCGGACGGCCTGAAGCTCCGCTATCAGATCGTTGGCGGATGTCTCAAGGCTATCGGCCAGGCGTTCGGAGTGGTCTGGAATCATGCGACGCCTTGGAAAACGATGGAGAGTTTCGTCCGAAGTTCCTCGATTTCGTCCCACACCGCGTAGTCGGGATACCAATACACGCGTCCGGCTTCGATGACTCGGCCATCCTCGTCCCGGATAATTTCGTTGGAAAGGATCGGTGCTGCGGTCAACGCCCCAATGTCTTCGGGAGGAACCATCTCCCAACCGCTCGACAAATGATCCTCAAGAAGAGCGCAGAGAGCGGCGTGAATGCCGAAGGTGTCCCTCTCCTCGCGGATTATCGCGAAGTGACGCCGTCCGTTTTGGTTCAGAAGGATGTGCAGGTTGCCGTCGTCGGGCTTTTCGAGGTCAACGTAGAAGCCGGGTTCGCGTGGGCGTTTCGCGGTCATCGGGCGGAGGAAATCGTAGCAGCGCGTTCCTGTCTCAGTCGTATTGACGCAATACGGAAAGAAGAAGAGATGCCCACCACGATACCACTTGCGAGGGATGCAAGCATCTTCGGCGCAAGAGAGAACCGGGCCGCAAGCGGCAGCCGGAAGGCGTGGGGCGGGATGTCGGCGGCGGACAGGATCGCCCGAAGTTGGCTGGGGCAAAGGGAAATTGTACAATTTCAGTATGAACGACTTCGGCAAAGGACCGACCCTGGAACAGGCGTGCCCGGCGCTTCGGGACGAGGCGGAACGAGTCGAGCGGATTCTCGACGTAACCGAGCGCAACAGCGTGATCGAAGGGCTGCCGCCGCTCTCGCAGGAGCTTCGCGAGAAGCTTAGGCGGGAACTCACGGGCGACGTTTCGCGGCGGCCAGCGCCTGCCGAATGATCTCCTTCATCGGGCGGTACTGTTTTCTGAACGCCGCCTTCGCCGCCGCGATGTAACGCTCGCGTCCGTCTTCGTTCTGATCGTATACAAGCGGCGGGCGGCCGGTCTATGCGGCCAGCAGGTCCGTCATCAATTTGATGGTCCGCGCGTTGCCCTCGCGAAACGAGTGGATATACGGCGGGGGAAGGGGGCGAACCAGTCGCTCGGGAAATGACCCTGCGTCCGCGCTTCTTCCACAAAGAAGCCCCGTACCGATAAGCACGGGGCCGTGTCTGAGGGCGTCCACCAAGGATTGGGTTAGAACTCGGCTTCCGGGCCTTCCATGACATCGGGCGGTTCGTCCTCATATTGCCCACCGGGAAGTCGTTTCGTGAGACAAAATTCCCTCGCCTTTTCCAGGGCGAGTATGAGCGCCGTGAGATCGCCGGAACGGAAGGAACCGGCGTTTTTCCACTCGCCGGTCTCACGGTCGCGGTAACGCCTCGGGGCGATGGTAATCGACCGCACCGTCATGGGGCCCCGTTCGGTCTGGATCTCGTTGAGCCAGACTGCGACCCCGATGCCGCCCTGGAACGGGCCGATTTTCAGTTCGGGCGGGCGTGGGGTGGTGGTACTCCGCTTGGGATGGTCAGGCATGGCAGCCCTCCTTTCAATGAACGCGCTGATGGGGAGAAGGAACGGCCTTCAGACACTCCCTGCTGCAAACTCCAGGCAGCAAGGAGAACAGGATGCACCCTGTTGAGCTCGATGCGCAAGTGCTTGACGCGGCAGCGAACACCCACTCGCCCTACACTTCGTACATCTCCCGCCACTTGGTCATGCCTCGGCGGGGCAGTCTTCTCCCGTGTTTCCGCTACCACGCTTCGGAGTGTTCGGCGAGCGAGATTTCCTTCGCGATATGGATCACCTTGCGTCAGCCTCACCGGTGATGGTCTTTTCGAGATGTTTTCGCAGATGATGAAAGATGGCGATCTCTTCCCTTAGTTCGCTGGTCGTTTCATCTACTCGGCGCACGATGCCTGGAATGGCCTTGGGCTTGGTGATCTTCACGCCCGCTTCGCAGTCAGCGCGATATGCCTCCTGGCAAACGATGTCTTTGTCGATCTGTTCGATCCGATGGTCCACCACGCCGAATTGCCAACCAGGAGGACCACTCAAGTCGTGGAACGCCCGCATCTCGTTGATGCGCATCCAAGTATCCCGCGCCTTTTCACGCAGCCTTTCATCCCACTCCGAGGGATACGGCGTGAAGACCTCGGGATAATCGTATTGCACGAGGGGGCTGATCGTGATTCCCGCCGCGACTGCCTTCTCGATCTCTTCCCGATGCACGGTGCGCAAGGTGGCAACGGTATCGTCGTTCTCGGCCACGAGCAGGTCCTCCGAATCGTACTGCGACTTGAGCAGCTTCTCGACCTCGCCTGTCGCCAGATTCTCGGCCAGGACGAAGCCGCGCTTCGGGGGGACGCGCGTGATCCGCCAGCCGCGATACCTGTGCAAAATGACGTTGCCGACCGCCAACCTGTTCCAATCCCCTTTAGGCTGGGCGGAGTACAGGGCGCGAAGCTCTTTTGTTACTTGCGCCTGCGTCATTTTGTGAAATGCTTTCATGGGTGGTCTGTCGTCGGAGACACATTGCCTATAATGCCTCAAATCGGATTCCCGGGACAGTGACGATCGATTCCTTCTCGGGTGACGGTAGAGGGTGATCTTGGGTCATCTCATCGAGTGAAGGCCGCCCTCACCTCCTTTTCCACCTGCTCCGCCGGTCGGGCGTAGCGGTGCCGGGAGACTCGCCGGATGATAGCCGATCTGGCTTGGCCCTCCACAGTCTGAGGCGGCGGGAGGGTCTCGACGGAGAACGGGCGGCTCGGCATTCCGTCGATGAGGAGCCGCAGATAGGCCGTGTACCGGGGCAGGGCGATCAAGTCTTTGGGCGTCACATCGCCTGCGAGTTGCTCGGCAAGCGGTTCGGCGTCGGCGGCGCCCACTTGGAAGACTAGCAGGCTGCCAACGTTGCCGAAAACGGCGGCCATGGTCTGCTCGTCCATCTGGGCGAGGTATTGGTTCGCGAGTGTGAGGCTCAGGCGGTACTTCCGGGCTTCGGAGAGGATGGTCGCAAAGGACTCGGTTGCGAAGTTCTGGAACTCGTCGACGTAAAGGAAGAAATCGCGACGCTGGCTCTCGGGAACTTCAGCCCGGCTCATCGCGGCAAGCTGGATGCCGGTGACGAGAAGTGAGCCAAGCAGCGCCGAGGAATCGTCGCCGATCTTGCCTTTGCTCAAGTTGACGATCAGGATACGGCCCTCGTCCATCACGCGGCGAAGGTCGAGGGTGCTACGGGACTGGCCGATGATCGCCCGGAGGATCGGTTGGCTCAAGAACTGCCCGACCTTGTTTTGGATCGGCGCCACGGCCTCGGCCCGGAATTGGGGCTTCCAATGGGCGAACTCGTCTTGCCAGAAGGCGCGGACGACCGGATCGGCGATCCGCGCCGTGAGTGTCTTGCGGTAGGGCGTGTCACTGAGGAGCCGCTGGAGGGAGAGGAGGGAGGTGCCGGGGAGTTCGAGGAGGGCCAAAAGCCCATTCCGGAGGATGTGCTCAAGCCGCGGGCCCCAGCTATCGCCGTAGAGCTTCTTGAAAGCGGAAACGATGCCCGAGGCGACAAGCGGCCTCTGGTGTGGGTCGGGGCAGGCGAGCAGGTTGAACGAGAGGGGATAATCGCGGTCACCGGCGTCGAACAGGACCACGTCGTTCGTGCGATGGCTTGGAATGGCATCGAGGACGCTGTCCGCCAGGTCACCGTGCGGATCGACGAGGGCACACCCGCGCCCGGCTTGGATGTCCGAGGCGATGAGCTTCTGAAGGAGTGTTGTTTTGCCCATGCCGGTCTTGCCGATGATCGCGAGGTGCCGCCTGCGGTCGTCGGGCCGAATGCCGAAGACCTCGCGGTGGGAGCGGAACTTGGCTCGCCCGAGCAGTGCGAGGTCGGTGTCGCTCGCTCTGGTGGGGAGGCTGACGGGCGGCTCAAGCTCGCGGCTCTCGGTGACCTGCATGGCGGGCGCTCGGACGGTTGAGGTGGCAGGATGCCAGAGTGTTGCCAGTTCCTCGCACGAGAGAAGGAAACCATGTCCTCGGGGCCGGGCGAGAGGGTGGCGTTTCCGAATTCGCGAAGCATGAAAGGTAGCGGCCCTGGACAGATCAAACTGACCGAAGGCGCCGACGAGTTGGAAGAGGCAGGCGCGAGCACGGTCTCCTTGTCCCGGAGGGGCAGAGGCGACAAGACGGATGTGAACCTCGAAGAGATGTCGGCCCAGCTTGTCGCTTGCCGCCACAATGTCTTCCTCACGGTCGTGGGTGCGGCTAGGTGAGGTGGCGAGTTGCGGTGTGGGCGCTGCTTCTTCCCGGAAGTGTATGAGAGAACCGAAAACCCTGCCAAGGAGTCTTGAGAGCCGCAAGCGGCTCGTCGCAGTGCGGGCGTACAGCCTTGCCAGGGTCGGAGGGGATCGGAAGAACGGCGAAGCCAAGTGGCGGAGCTCCCTGCGGGCGTGCTTCCCCCGCCGTGGTCGGGCCGGGCGGGCGATGATCTCGACGATCTGACGAACATCATTGTTCCTACCGGTGCTGAAAGCGGCGAGGATACCGCCCAGCGGGTCGGTCGTATTCCGGTTGAGAGGATCTTCGAACTGCGAGTAGCGACGAATTGGGAAGATATCGGGATGAAGCCAGAGACCGGTGTACCAGGTCTCGGATGGTTGTGGGGGCGATGGTGTCTCGTCGGTTACCCGTTCGATGGTGATGTTCGGATAGTGCGCGCCGATCTGACCCTCGACGACTGGAGCGAGCGGAGGCGGGAAGCGGCAAAGCAACGTGCCCATGTTGCGAAGCGACCCGAAGAGGAAGGAAATGGGCAGGCGCCGGCGATTCGCTTGGTGGATCGTGGCGAGGGCCTGCTCCATGTACTGCGGTCCCCGCTCGTTGTCCGCCGTGGCGCTGATGGCGATGAGCACGAAGCCAGAATAGCAGACCGGGGGGAGGCTGCTCATCCGAGGATCGGTTCCCTGACAAGTCCCGCTCAGAAAAAGCACCCGCCCTGGCAAGTCCAGAAAACCATCAGGCGGGTGCTGCCGTGGCCTGCGTGCCCGGCTCGCTGGGCCCAATCCGGAAAGCGATCGAGCCTTGTCGGCTGGAATCCTCGGGCGCTGGTCGGAGTCCATCGCCGAGCCCGACGGAGCGGTTCTCCCGAGGGCTTACGATGTCGGAGAGGGGAGGCCGCACGGTGGCAAACCTCGCGACAAAGAGCAGTAGGCTTCCGGCAAGGCGAGAAGCTTAGCAGACCATTCGTCGGGACGCCAAAGGCTGCCGCACCGAGGTGCGAGAGGTCGAGGGTTCCCGCGTCCGTGGAACGAGGGCGACCGGCAAGCCGCGATGGTCCTGGAAGCATGGGGCGCAGATGGGATCAGGCTCCTCAAGGTAGTTCCGAAGATGGACGCCGTAGAAGAGGGTGCGTCGGGGGTTGTGCATCTGCACGGCGGCGGCATCGAGGATGTGCCGGAGCCGGTCGCCACTACGCGTGGTGACCACCAGGACGCGGAACCGGTGCGGGTAGCTCTGGTTTTGGAGTCCGTCGTAGAGCCGGATCTTCCGCTGCCAGCTCTCGGTATCCTTCTGCGACCGCACCCGCTCCGTTCCATTATCCAGTTCGACGAGGAAGTTGAACTTCAGCCCCGCGGGGGACATGAGCTCGAAGGCACAGTCGGGAAAAAGGGCTTCGTCGCCAACCGGGAGCCGGAGCGTATTCTCGCGGTAGAAGTTCACCATGCGTATGCCGCGGCGGTGCGCGGCCACCGCGGTGTGTACGATGAACTCGGAAAGGCTGAGCGTGTGGTGCTGGTGGGAGAGCCCGACTTCCGCAAGGTAGCGCTTGGTTGGCGGGACGGCCTTGCCGCCATAGAGGAGCCGATAGCCGAGGAGTGTGAGCTTGTAATACGCTGGCGCTCCGCCTCGGCCGGTGGTCGCGTAACGCCACGGACGCACCCAGCCGACAGTGTGGAGTTTCTGAAGTCGATCCTGGACACTGCGAGGGCTCTTGAACGCCCCCGCTTCGAATGTCTCGCTGAGCTTCATGAGCTGTCGCACCGTCAGCGGGCAGCGGTCCAGCGCGAGCAGGATCTCCGTGTCACGATGGGTGAGTTGCCGACGGGGAGATGTGTTGTCCATGGCCAACGGAGGAGAGTAACATGGGCAGTTGCCGTCCGCCTTCATTTCCCATTGCATGGCCAAGGAAACGTCAGGATACGTAAACGTCGATGAACT
>CAYTJV010000050.1:20133-22118 GCA_964438165.1 uncultured Planctomycetaceae bacterium
AGCTGGTGTGTTGTACCCGGAGGGGGGGGTTGGTTGCTCGTGGAAGACGGTGGGGGGAAACGTTGTGGTTTCCCTTCCGCCTGCTTTTCGCATGGCGTGGCCAGGGAAACGTCTGGTTACGTAAACGTCGATGAACTGTTGCGCCAAGTCAGCTTGGGGAGGGCGGCGGCGTACTACGGCGTCCAACTACCGGAATTCCACCGCATTGGCAACGAGATACGGGCGCGGTGCTTTTTGAACTGCGGTCGCAAGGAAGAGACTGGCGATCGGGCACTCGCCATTCAGGCCGACCACCCCGCCAAGATCTGGCGGTGCCACCAGTACGGTTGTGGGAAGGGCGGCAACCTGGTGTCCCTCTGTGACCTGATGAAGCCGGGACAGCACGCCGACGGCAAACCCCGTGGCGAGCGGTTCAAGCAGATCCTGGCTGACCTGCGGGCGATGGTTTCAGGGGTCATGTCCCCGCCCATTGCCGAGCGGCCCCCAGGGCCGCAATCAGCACCGGCTGTCCCGGAGAAAGAGAAACTACCCCCGGCTAACGTGCCGCTTGCCCAGTCGCCCATCGAGCGGGCCAGGACTTTGGTGAACCTGGACGAGAAGCTCCTCGTGGACGTGGCGCAGATGAGCCCGAGGGCGGCGTCCTATTTCCGCCGCCGTCCCTTCCTCACGCCTGAGGTGTGCCGAAAGTGGCGTATGGGCTACCTGCCGCGGGACACGGGAGGCGACCATGCCGGCGGCACCATGCGCGGCAAGATCGTCTATCCGATGGTTTCGGAGGAGGGCGAGGTCTTGACTTGGTTCGGCCGCGATCCGGAGTACGAGGCGAGGCACCAGGAGTGGGTAAGCGGAGGCAAGGAAGGCCGCGAGCCCGAGAAGTTCCACTTCGTCAAAGGGTTCCATCGAGGCCTGGAACTCTTTGGGCAGCATCGGCTCCGCGAGGAGGGGATTGGCGACAAGGTGAAAGACGTTGGCCTGGTAGTCGTCGAGGGTCCCAACGACGCGATTGCCTTGGACACGCTGGGTGTGCCGGCCGTGGGGCTGTGCTCGAACACGATCACCAAGGAACAGGCGGCGAAGCTCGCATGGTATGCCGAGACCGTCGGCAACGGCATGGTCACGCTGATGCTCGATTGCGATTCCGAGGGTGAGGCCGGCACCCGGCAGGCGGTAGTCGAGTTGGCGCAGCTCTGTGCCGTTCGTTTTGCCTGGCTGCTGTCGATGCACGGCGGCGCATTCAAGGGCCGCCAGCCGGAGTCCTTAAAGCCGGAGGACTGGCAAACGATCAGGGAATTCCTGGTCCGTCGAGCCGCCCGGAGGAGTCTCCAAGCAGTCAACGCAGGAGGCGAGAAAATTGACGAGGAGAGTGGGGCGTAGGCGGCGAAGAGAGGTGCGGCGGAATCGCCGCGGAGAAGGGGGAGCCAGCGGTGAGAGATGAATCCGGCCCGTGCCGATAGGCCGGGAGGGGTTCCGCTTCGCGGCCGATCCCGGCGTGGGCCGGGCGGCGTGCGGGACCGCACGAGCGGCTCTCCAAAGAGGCCGCGAGCCCCCCGCGCACGCCGCCCTAGATCGGCGAGGTGCGAGCCGTCGGGCGATGGTCGGGTGCGGGGGGCTCGCGGGCGATAGCCTCGCGAGTGCGGTCCCCTGGTAGAGGCGATTCTTGGCTCCCGCAAGCCGCCAGTGCGTCGGCTCCGTCCGCGCGCGGCTTCGCGGGTGCCCTCGGGATGGAGTACAGCGATTCACGCGGCAGTCATCGCGGGAAGCGTACGTTACCCCTTGGCCACCGCCGGGCATGTCCACCGCCACGTGGGCTATCAGCCAGGCCCCTGAAGCGCGGATTCAACCGCCGCATGGTTGCGCTGATTTCCTCGATCCCGATCAGCTCGATGTTCAGTTTCTGTGCCTCTTTTCGATCGGCGCTGCTGAACAGGAGTGTGGCCACGATGGCACCGCGGCGGATTCGATCGCGGGCCATGCAGCCGCCCAGT
>CAYTJV010000051.1:0-21959 GCA_964438165.1 uncultured Planctomycetaceae bacterium
TGAGCGTGTACCGGCTGGCCCACCTGTTGCACGGGCTGGACGTGCCGCTGATCCCCCGCATGATGACCGAATGGGCCCACAGCAATACCGGGATCGACATCCATCCCGGGGCCAAGATCGGCAAGCATTTCTTCATCGACCATGGCACGGGCGTGGTGATCGGCGAGACGTGCGAGATCGGCGACTGGGTGAAGCTCTACCAGGGCGTGACGCTCGGCGCGCTGAGCTTCGCGACCGACGCCGACGGCAATCTCGTGCGCGGCGCCAAGCGCCATCCGACGATCGAGGACCGGGTGGTGATCTACGCCAACGCCACGATCCTCGGCGGCCAGACCGTGATCGGCCACGACTCGGTGGTCGGCTCCAGCGTGTGGCTGACGCGCTCCGTCGAGCCGCACACGACCGTGACCATGGAGAGCCCCAAGCTCCGCATCCGCGGCGGACAGAACGGGGATCTCGCCCAGGCGCGTTCTTGACGGTGTGCGGCAGAACCGGGCAGACTTCCGAAGTCTTGGAGACTTCGGAAGTCTTGAGTTACCCAGGCGCGTTCTTGACGCGCTAGCTTCCCAGGCGTTCCGGGGGGAGTTATACTGCACGCGGTTGGCAGCCGTCGTTCGTAGTGCCGCCTTTAGGCGGTATTCTTCGCGGATTACCGGCTAAAGCCGGGACTACGAACTTGGGCCCTGCTCGCCCTCGAGTTCCCCTTCCCGCCCAACTCGCAAGCGAGGTCCTACCATGCGAGCCGTCCGTTGTGCCACGGTGTGCGGTATTGCGGTTTTCACCCTTCTCGGAGCGGGCTTTCTGGGGGTCGCCGCAAGCCCGGCGGCCGATGGCCCCCAGCCACAAAGCGCGCGGCCATCGGCCCCGGCCTTGGACGCTCGCGAGTCCATCGAGGCGATGGTGTTGGCCGACTGGATCGACCAGGACCGGCGGTTTGCCGGGATCGGGGCTGCTCCGAGCGGACCGAAGGGCCCGGCGGCGACCACGGCCGAGGATGCGGCCGGCGGGGTCGACGGCGTCAAGAACGGCGCCTACGGCTTTCACACGGCAAGTGCCGAGCTGGATCCATGGTGGGAGGTGGATCTGGGCAAGCCGTGCAAGCTGGAGCGGGTGGTGGTCTTCAATCGCATGGACTCCGGCAAGGCCGCGCGGACCCAGAGCCTTTGCGTGGTCGTCGCTGGCGATCCGTCGCGGCAGTTCAAGCGGATCTACCAGCACTCGGGCGGGACGTTCGGCGGCGTGCCCGACAAGAAGCCGCTGGCAGTGGACCTGAAGGGAAAGAACGTCACGGCGCGGATCGTGCGGCTTCAGATCCCCGGGCGGTGCTCGTTCGCGCTCGACGAAATCGAAGTCTACGCGGCCGACGATCCGCAGAAGAACGTCGCCCTGGGCAGGCCGGCCAACCAGAAGAGCGTCGGCCAGTATTCGGTGCAGCACAAAGGCCCAACTGCCGCGTCGCCGCAAGCCGCGGCCGCCGAGTCGAAAGACGGCGCGTTCTCGCTGGCCCACACGCGCGACGTCATCCGCCGCGGCCGGCAGCTTGCCGAGCGGCTCCAGTCCAAGGCCGATCCGGTCCGGTTGAAGCCGCTGGTCGCGGAGTTGGGGCGATTGGAGGCGCGTCTCACGTGGCCCGGTCTCTCCGAGACCGAGGTTCGCGTCTCGGAGAGACGCGACCACTATCTGGTGGCTCGCCAAGTGGTCCGGCAGATCGCCTTTGCCAATCCGCTTCTGAGCATCGACAAGCTGCTGTTCCTCAAGCGCCACGACGCCCGCGGCGTGTTCCATATGTGCGACCAGTTCTACGGCTGCAACGCGGTGCCGGGCGGCGGACTTTACGCACTCGAGGATCCGTTCGGCCCGCGTCCGAAGCTCATGAACCTGCTGGAGCGCTCGGCGGTCGAGCAAGGGCGCATGAAGGGCAGGAAGCTCGAAGGCGGCTCGTTCCTCTCGCCCGAGGTCTCGTTCGACGGCCGCACGATCGCCTTTGCCTACACCGAGGCCACGGCGTTCGCCAAATCGCAAGGCAAGGAGACGTATCTCTGGGGTCCGGAGATCAGCTACCACATCTTCAAGGTGAATGCGGACGGCACGGGCCTGGCGCAACTGACCGACGGGGCGACCGACGATTTCGATCCCTGCTTCCTGCCCAACGGCCGCATCGCGTTTGTTACCGAGCGCCGCGGCGGCTATTTGCGCTGCGGCCGGCACTGCCCGGTGTATACCATGTTCTCCATGCGGCCCGACGGGAGCGACATCATCTGCCTGAGCTTCCACGAGACGCACGAGTGGCAGCCCAGCGTGACCAACGACGGGATGCTCGTTTATTCGCGGTGGGACTACGTGGATCGGGATACGAACATCGCGCATCACATCTGGACCTGCTTCCCCGACGGGCGCGACCCGCGGAGCTTCCACGGCAACTATCCCCAGCGCCGCGAGAGCCGGCCGTGGATGGAGATGGAAATCCGGGCGATCCCCGGCTCGAACAAGTTCGTGGCCTCGACCGGGGCCCATCACGGGCACGCCTTTGGCTCGCTGGTGCTGATTGACCACCGCACGCTGGACGACAACGCCTCGTCGCAGCTTGAGCGGCTGACCCCCGAGGTGCCGTTCCCGGAGTCGGAAGGGCGGCCGATCGATCGGTACATGGTCTACGGCACGCCTTGGCCGCTGAGCGAAGACGATTACCTCTGTGTGTACGATCCGGAGGCGAAGAACCGGGGCATTTATTGGATCGACCGGTTCGGCAACAAGGAGCTGATCTACCGCGACCCGGCCATCTCGTGCGTCAGCCCGATCCCGCTCCGCGCGCGACCGGTGCCGCCGGTGATTCCTTCGCAGACCGTGCAAACGGCCGAGGACCTGGCGCGGGCCAAGGGCCGCGTGCCGCCGGCCACGATCGCGGTCACCAACGTGTACGACAGCGATTTCCACTGGCCGGCGGGCATGAAGGTCGCGGCCCTTCGCGTGATTCAGGTGCTGCCCAAGTCGACGCACCCGCCGAACCAGCCGCGGATCGGCGTGGCCGACCAGACGAACGCCCGGGCCGCGCTGGGCACCGTGCCCGTCGAGTCCGACGGAAGCGCCTACTTCCTCGCCCCGGTCGGCAAGGAGCTTTACTTCCAGGCATTGGACTCCGACGGCATGGCGATCCAGTCGATGCGTTCGGGCACGTACGTCCATCCGGGCGAACGATTGGCCTGCCAGGGCTGCCACGAGCCCAAACACCGTCCGCCGGCCCAATCGCAAGGCACGCCGCTGGCCTTTCGCCGGCCCCCCTCGGAAATTGCGCCCGAGGTGGAAGGCGCCCATCCGTTCAGTTTTGTGCGCCTGGTGCAGCCGGTGCTCGACCGTCACTGCGTGGCCTGCCATCGCGAGAAGAAGGCGGTCGATTTGACCGGGAAGATCGAGGGGGGCTACGGCTGGACCCGATCGTACGCCAACCTGGCCGCCAAGTACGGATTCTACTTCCACGTGCAGAACGGCGCGATCAACACGGGAGTCCACGGCGGCAGCCGCACCACCCCCGGCCAGTTCGGGGCCCGGGCCGCCAAGCTGCTCAAGTACCTCGACGCGAGCCACTACGGCGTGAAACTGCCCGCCGACGACCGGCGCCGCATCACCCTCTGGCTCGACTGCAACTCGGAGTTCTACGGGGCCTACGAGAACACGCAGGCCCAGGCGCTGGGGGAGGTGGTGTATCCGTCGTTGAATTAGCACGCTTTGGAGTGCGGCGACTCGTCGCCGCTTTCTCTTGCGCGCGGCGATGGAATCGCTGCAAAAAAGAAAGCGGCGATGAATCGCCGCACTCCAAAGACGCGAGCAAGCGCGACAGGAACGCGTACCATGGAAACAGCAACCGACCGTGTCAAGAAATTCCGCATCGCCTTTCGGGCCTTTGGGCCGTTCGAGAAGGCCATCCGGCGCGAGTGGGCGTCGTTCCGCGAGAAGTTCTCGTGCGGCCTGGAGCTCGACGCGGTGGCCATGGATCATCATCCGCTCTACGAGGAGCTGTTTGTGCGCGAGGGGCTCGCGCACGGCGAATGGGACGTGGCGCTGGTGAACACCGATTGGATCGCCGAGGCCCACCGGAGCGGCGCCCTGGTGGACCTCTCCGCGCGACTGAAGAACTGCCCGCCGGAGGGTTTTCCCGAAGGCTGGACGCCGTCGCTGTTACGCTTCCAGCAGTTCGGCGAGACGACGCTCGGGCTCCCGTATCACGACGGGCCGGAGTGCTTCATTTACCGCAGCGATTTATTTGAAGATCCTGCCGAGCGGGAGAGCTTCTTGCAGCAACAGGGGCGGCCGCTTGCGGTGCCCGAGACTTGGGACGACTTCGTGCGCGTGGCGCGCTTCTTCACCCGGCCCGACCAAGGGCTCTTTGGGACGATCTTCGCCGCGTATCCCGACGGGCACAACACGGTCTACGACATCTGCCTTCAGCTTTGGACCCGCGGCGGCGAGCTGTTCGACGCGGCCGGGCGCATGCAGCTTAACACACCGCCGATGATCGAGGCGTTGGAGTTCTATCGCGCGATGCTCAACGACCCCTCGGCTGTGTACCCGAAGTGCCGCGAGTGCGACTCGGTGAAGACCGGCATGGCCTTCGCGCGGGGCGAAGTGGCCATGATGATCAACTGGTTCGGCTTCGCCGCCATGTGCCAGACGATCCCCGAGTCGACGGTTGCCGGACGCGTGGCGGTGGCGCCGATTCCGCGCGGCCCGGGCGGTGCGAGCGTTTCGCTGAACGTATACTGGATGCTCGCGGTCGCTTCGGGGAGCCCGCATCCCGACGTGGGTTACCAATTCCTCCGCCACGCGATGAGCCGCACGCAGGACAAGCTGCGCACGCTGGACGGCGTGATCGGCTGCCGCAAATCGACCTGGAGCGATCCGGACGTGAACCGGACGATTCCCTTTTACCGGAGCATGGAGGCACTGCACGCCCATGCCCGGGAACTGCCCCGGCTGGCCAACTTCGTCGAGCTTTCGGCCGTGATCGACCGCATGGTCCTCGACACGATCAACACCCCAGAGGCGATCCCGGCCATCGCCGGCCGGGCCCAGGAGGCGGCCGACCGGATCGGCTAAGGATGGGCGCGCGGTGGGCCTGCTTGTAGCTGCCAATCAGCCTCCCGCTGGGATGAGCCCGGCGGTGAGGCTCTACTGGGAAAAAACGGGGAAAGTGCCTCTCAGCCGTGCGCCGGGACGAGCCGGATGGGGTTGAGGGAAAGGGACACGGCCAAAGGCTACTGCATCATCTTCACGGGAATCGATCGCTTTTGGCCGAAGGGGATCGTCAGGCTCGTGGCGTCGTCTTTTCGCCGCGTGGTGAACATGCTGAGCGTGATCGTCTGCTCGTTCTCGTCGGAAAGCGGCACGGCGAACTCGCCCAGTTCGACGTCGGCCAGGTAAGAAGTCTTTCGGGGGATCGGCACGGTGAGCGTCTTGCCCGAGGGTTGCACGGCGCAGCGGAGGAACACCCGGCCCTCGGCGTCGCTGGCATCCTTCTCGGGCGCGAGCCAGGCGGCCTCGGCCGTGTTGCCTACTGAGACGCGGCATCTTAGTGTGACACTCTTTCTGGCCGCAAACGTCCCGCCGGGAGAAAAGTTGCTCCAAGGGGCGTTATCACCCGGCGCGAGTTCGATCCGGTTGAATTCGGCGTTGAGGAATTGGGGCGGGTTGCGGCCGTCGAGCGGTGTGTTGCCCACGGCCAGCAGCGGGCAGTCGGCCGACGTGGTGCCGGTGCCCGCCGTGCGCAGATACGGCAGGCGGCCGGCTTTGACGTGCTGGAGATATTGGGGGGCGTAGAACTGCCAGGCGTCGGCGTATTGGGCGTCGAGATCGAGCGTGATGACGGGACGCGGGTCGTCGCGGATTGCCTCGGCGGGCACCACGCACGAGGCGTCGCCCACTTTGGCGAATGCCGGGAGTTGCTTTCGGAGCACCTGGCACGCCGGGCGCTCGGTGCCGTCGGGTTCGAGGATGCCGAAGTCGCTCCGCTCGTCCAAGCGGAACCCGCCCGGCAGCCACCACGGCGCCGCTCCGCGGGCCCCGGATTCCAGGAACATGCTGTAGAAGTTCTCATACTCGGTCCGTTGGGTCGCCAGTTCCTTGGGCGAGATGTGTTCCATGCCGGTTTTCCATCGGGTGTGAAAACCGTTGACCGTGTAGCCGAACTCCATCCAGACCACGGGTTTCTCCCGGGAGAGGAAACGGTAATAGAGCGTGACCAGCCCGCCCTTGCGAAGATCGTCGGCCGGCGTGGCTTTGGCCCAGCCGCCGGTCTGGAGGTTGTAGCCTTCGGGGCAAAGGAAATCGACGTGCTTGGCCACGCCGGCCGAATGCGAATGGGCAAACCATGCCTGGTTGGGAATGCCACAGGCCCCGAAGCGGAACGTGATCAGGTGGTTCGGGTCGTAGCGCCGCAGCTCGCGAATGATCCGCCCGTACGCGTGCCCGACGTGGTCGCTGAAGAAACGGCGGAAGGCGGCCGTGATTTTGTCCCACGGGCCGTGCGCGGAACACCACTCGGGTTTCGGCAGGCCCACTCGTTCCGATTGCGCCCCGGAAACTTCCGAAGTCTTGGAGACTTCGGAAGTTTGCGCGAGTCGCGGCAGCTTGTATCCCCAATCGCGTTCGGCATTGGCCACCGAATCGTAGCGCTCGATAATCCACGCGTTCCAGTCAGGGATGAGAAAATCCATCTGGCCGCCGGCCGGGCCGCTGTAGTAGATCGGCTCCCAGGCCAATTCCCAGGCGAGGATCGCCGGATGATCCTTGATGCCCGCCGCCTCGATGTGCTTCTTGATGGCCTCGAAGCTTCCGCCGGCCAGCGGGTTCGCCCCGTGCAGGAAGTAGAACACCTTCATGTTGTGACGCCGGCAGCGGTTGAGGAAGTCGTGCAGGTCGCGATACGCGCCCGGGTCCGCCGGAGCCTCGGGCGTTGGGGCGTGGATGGCGCTAAGCATGTTGATTCCCATCGACTGCATCGAGGCGAGGTCGCGATCGATGATCTCCGGGTCGTAGACGTCGCGGCGGAACATGTCGAGCGTCGCCCGTCCGCCCTGGCTCGTCGGCCGATAGTTGACTCCCAGCATGTACCAAGGCTTGCTACCGAGCGTGAAATGGGAACCTGCGACCTTTACGAACTCGCCGGGCTCGGCGCGGTCAGCGGGGAGCAAATCGATGCGATGAATGACCAAATCGAGTGTTCCGATGCTTTGGCAAGAAAGCTCCGCCATCGCGTGCGCGGGCAGAGCCTGGCCGTCGGTCGGCGCGGTCCACTCCGTCGAGATTTGTCGCCGCTCGTTGGAGGGCACGGTGACAGGCACGGTCTTTGTGAATAGCACGCTTTTGTCTTGCGCGTCGGAGACCGTCAGCTTCACCAACCCATTCAGCTCTCTGCGGCCCGCGTTCATAACCAGGGCACCCAGTTCAACGCGCTCGCCGGAATGATACGAGAAGTGGCGGCTTCCGCCTTCGAGCAGGAAGCACCCCCGGGCCATGGCCCTGGCTGCCTGGGCGAATATGGGCGCGAAGATTGCCGATGTCTTGGCCTCCCCGAGAACCGCGGGGTCGGCCACACCGACGTTCAGCCACATGGCCCCAGGAAAGATCGACTCCCCGAGCATGAGCGAAATAAGCCCTCCGCGGTTGCGGGCCGGATCCAGCAGTTGTATCCACCGCCAGGGCCGACCGCGATCAAACCCTGCGCCGCCTTCTCGCCACACGGGCGCGTAGCCTTTCACGGAAAGCTCTGTGATGGCGCGGTCTCCGTCCAGAGGATAGAGCTTGTACGAGGGATACAGCCCTTCGATCTCTGGCAACTGGACCTCGGGCTGGGTGACGTTGGCGTCGGACGCCGTGGCCAGATCGGCGATCCAGAACGCATGTTCTCCCGCCTGGCACTTGGGCGTGTGGCTGGTCGAAAGCCCGATGTGGATTGACACGGCAGCGGCCGGGTTGAAGCGGTCGCCGGGGCCGCCGCGCTTGGCCGGCGAGTCGTGCCAGTAGAGGAAATCGGACGGCCAAAGGATGTATTTGCGCCACTGCGGCGTGAGATCCACGGTGGCGATCCACCGCGAGCCGTCCTTCTCATCGCACTCGATGGCCAATTGCGGCGTGTTGGCGTCGCCCTTGGCCTGGAAGCACAAGAGGGAACGCCCTTCGCCAAAGCCCTTGTCCAGACGGTGGACGAACGTGTCCCAACCCTCGAAATCGGACGAAATCCGCCATGTGGAATTGACTTTTGGCGACCGCAAGTCTTCTGGCGGGATCGGAGACCTTCGGTCGATCGCCTCGGCGGGGTCAGGAGACCCGCGCCGAGCGCCTGTAGCAGGCTCCAAGGTGATCGCCGCCCGGCGCGTGGGTTTCATGGCGCCGCGATGCCAGCCGGCGGCGACAAGATCGAGGGGCTGCCTGGGCAGCGTGTCGTAGATCGCTTCGGCGTAGCGCTCGACACTCACGTAGCCCTGCGGCGTCTTCCACAAGAGATCGCCGAAGGCCGGGGCCCCGATGGCGATCAGCTTCCCTCGCGAACGCAAGAAGGATACCGCGCTGCGGGCCACGGAGACCGGCACGCGGCGGGCGTCGGCCAACACCAGCAAATCGAGCTTTGCGCCCGAGAGGCGCCAGCGTTCCATCTCGTCCCACGACAGCATCTTCGTGCCGAACCCTTCCTTGGCGAGAAGGCGCTCCAGCACCCGAGCTACGCGGTTGGACTCGTCGGGCACGATCGCGGCACTTCCCCGAGGCCCAGCGGGGACCTGAAGCACGTCCGGGGATGGTGAAGGCACTCCCTCGACCACAAAGTCCTGCAAGGAGCCTTCCAGTCCGGAAGCCGTCAATGCAGGCCGCCCGCTACGAACCGCCTGGGCGTTGCCGAACGTAGCGGTCGAGCGCCAGGCGACATTCACCACGGCAAAGCGTTCCTGGCCGGGCGCGGCGAAACGGCACCGTCCGCCGCCGATCTTCCACACGTTGCCGCCGACGAACTCGAACCGCCCGCGGGAAACGGAGAAATCGTCGCGATAGATGATCTCGGCCGCTGGCAGGGAGCCTGGAGGGATGCCGACTGCACCAAGGAGTCCCATCAGGACCACAATCCGATTGTTCATCGCGTTGTTTCTCCAGAAGGTTTGCCGTGCCTCTCCGCACGTACAGCAGCGCCATGATAGCGAGGGTTCGCTCTCCGGCACAAGAAAAGACCCGCGTGGTCGCGTCACTCCGTGACGCGCAAGCTCGGTCTCGGAGAGACCGAGCCATGTGGCGCCGCCGTTTTCCGCGAAGTCCCCGGGGCGACACGCCCCGGCTCGGAATGCCGTGGGAGCTCCTCGGACTACATCGTTAGAGTGGAATTATACCACCATGCAGTGGCATCCATTGCGCTTTTCTGCTGCGAGCACAGCCGAGACCCGGCGGGAGGCTCGTCCGGCGGCGTAATCCGGTCGTGGCATCGGACACGGGTACCGACCCGCGCGTTTCGACGATTTGTTCCCGTCCGGTCGATGGACAGATCTTCGCCGTGCGAGTATTCTGAGGATCTGTTAGCGTGTTCCTGGGATACGTGCGGGGCGTGACCTGTTGGGAGGATTGAACTCATGGCCAAGAAGACGGCAGCCAAGAAGAAGACAGCGAAGCGGGGACCAGCCAAGAAAGCTGCCAAGAAAGCGCTGAAGAAGGCCGCCAAGAAGCCGGCCAAGAAGGTGGCGAAAAAGGTCGCCAAGAAAAAGGCCAAGCCGGCGGCGGCCAAAAAGCCTGCCAAGAAGAAGGCCGCCAAGCCGGCGCCCAAGAAGGCGGTCAAGAAGGTTGTTCCCAAGCCCGCGCCGGCGCCGCAGGAGGCGATTAGGGAAGCCGCGCCGCCCCAAGCCGAACCCCAACTGCCGCCGCCTCCCCAAGAGCCGGCGCCACCGATGGCGAGCCCTCTGGAGCCGACGCCTCCGCCGTCCTTCTGACGCTGGGGGACGCGGGTAGCGATTGGCTCACCATTCCACCGAGATCGCCGCGGTGGTGATTCCGGCGCCGACGGCGCACAGGATCAGCTTGTCGCCCGGGGCGAGGCTCGGCTCCGCCTCGCAGATCGCCAGCGGGATGCTGGCGCTGGAGGTGTTGCCGACGTGGTCGATGTTCATGAAGAACCGCTCGAACGGCACTCCGCTCCGCTTGGCGGCCGCCTTGAGGATCCGGCCGTTGGCCTGATGGGGGATGATCCAGCGGGTGTCGTCGGGCGTCCAACCGCTCTTGGCGATTGTCTCGCGGATCAGGGAAGCGAAGCTGTCGGTGGCCGCCCGGAATAAGGCGTGGCCGTCCATGCGGATCCAGGGGTCGATCCGGTCGTCGCCGTTGAGGACGAAGTAGCCGGGTGACTCGCGGCGGGCCATCTGGAGTCCTTGCGGGTCGGCGCCGAGCAGCACGCGGCGGATGCGATGGCCCGAGGACCCCGACGAGATGATCGCCGCTCCCGCCCCGTCGCCGAAGAGGAAGTAGGCGTTGTGGTCCGACGGGTCCAGCAGGCGCGACTGCATCTCCACGCCCACCGTGAGCACGTTGCGGGCCAATCCGCTGCGGATCATCCCCTGGGCCATCGAAACCGCGTAGAGCCATCCCGAGCAGGCGGCGTTCAGATCGAACGCCGGGATCGAGCGCAGGCACAGCCGGTCCTGCACGATGCAGGCGGTGGAGGGCATGGCCATGTCGGGCGTGGTGGTGGCGACAATGATTGCGTCGATCTCCTTGGTCGCGATGCCCGACTTGCGGATCGCCTCCAGCGCGGCCTTGAAGGCCATGTCGGAGGGCTTTTCGTCGCCGTCGGCCCAGTGCCGCTGGCGGATCCCGGTCACCTGGTAGACGTACTGGTCGGAGATCTCGGGGAAGCCCGCGACCAGCTCGGCATTGACCACCACGCGCGGCGGCAGGTACCCGCCCACGCCCAGAATCACGGTCGCTTCCTCGGGTCCGCTGGGCGAAAGATCGGCCGAAGCCGAAGCGTGGACGGCGCTCGGGTCGGGCCGGCTGGCGGCGGGCGGGATCCAGTCCTTCATGGCCGGGTCCGAGGTCTCGATCTCCATCACCGGCTCGGTCAGGGGAACCGTCTCCCCCTCCAGGTGGAACAGCCGGATCACCAGGCCGTCGCAGGGGGCCTCGAAATCGAACACCGACTTGGCGCTATCGACCTGGGCCAGCACGTCGCCTTTGCTGAACCGGCCGCCTTCGGCCACGTTCCACTCGATGATCGTGGCCTCGGTCTCGGCCGCGCCTTGCGCGGGCAGGTACAGGGGAATCTTGAAATACGTCTTGTCCATCAACTCTCCCCGAGCATCTGCTCGACGGCCGCTGCGATGCGGCTCGCGTTCGGACGATAATATCCCTCCAATTCGGGCGCAAACGGCACCGGCACGTCCGGCGCGGCCACCAGCCGCGGCCGGCACTTCCACATCGTGCCGCCGTGACGCACCACCCAGGAAATCACATGATTGCCCAACCCCTGCGTGGCCCCGCACTCCTGGACCACCAGCAGTCTGCCCGTCTTGCGCACCGAGTCGATGATCGGCTCCAGATCCATCGGCTGGAGCACGAAGGGATTCCAGACCTCGACGGCGCGCTCAAAGCCCTCCGCGGCCGAGATCGCCTCGTGGACCATCGCTCCAAAGGCCACCAGCGTCACCTGGTCGCCTTCCACGTAGCGGCGGGCCCGCCACACCGATTCCAGGTCGCCGTCGAAATCGATCTCGCCCGTCTTGCTCCAATACAGCAGCTTGTGTTCGAGCACGAGGCAGGGGTTGGGGTCGTAGAAGCCGGCCACGAGGGCCTCGAAGGTCTCCTGCGGCGTGGCGGGGTAAAGCAGCTTCAGGCCCGGGAAACGCGACCAGAGCCCCTCAAATTCCCCGCTGTGGAACGCCCCCATCGTCAGCCCGCCCCCGCACGGCAGACGCACCAAGAGCGGCGCCGGCGAGCCGGAGCGGAAATACCAAGTCCCCGCATTCAGCCCCAACTGGGTGACGGCTTCGGTCGAGAAATCGGCGAACTGGAACTCGACGATCGGTCGGGTGCCGACCTGCGAGGCCCCTAGGGCGAACCCCATGATCCCTGACTCGCAGATCGGCATGTCGATCACCCGGTCCGCTCCGAACCGGTCCACCAGCCCCTTGCACGTCTTGAACGCCGACCCGTACACGCCAATGTCGAGCCCGGCCAGAAACGCCTCGGGACAATGCGAGAGGATGTGATCCAGGGCCAATCGGACCGCGTCGCCGTTTTTGACCTTGCGGGCCGTCACCGGTTTCATCGGCGGGGCAATCGCCGTGTCGTACACGTCCCACTGTTGCTTGGGGGCCTGCGGCCGGCCGACAACCATCGCCCGCGCGACGGCCTCCCGCACTTCCTCCTCCACGGCCGCTTCGAGCTGCGCCACCTCGCCGTCGCGCAAGCCGCACACCTCTAGAAGCTGCCGCCGTGCCCGAGGCAGGGGGTCGCGCTGGAGGAACTCGCGCATCTGCTCCTCGGAGACGTATTCGCCCTTGTCGTAAACCGCATGGCCGTCGAGACGCAACGTCATGCACTCAAGGATCGCCGGGAGAGGCTCCGACGTCATCGCCTCCAGGGCGTCGCAGACCGCCGAGTACACCACCCACACGTCGGTGCCGTCAATCGTGCGGCCCGGGATGCCGTAACCCTGGGCCCGATCGGAAAGGCGTTGGCAATGGTACTGGGCGTGGGTAGGGGTGGAGAAGGCGTAGTGATTGTTCTCGATGAGAAACAGAACGGGGATCTTGTGCACCGAGGCCAGGTTGAGGGACTCGTGGAAATCGCCCTTGCTGGTGCCGCCGTCGCCGATCACCGTGAGGCCGAAGGCCTGCTCCTTGTTGCGGCGTGCCGCCCAGGTGCCGCCCACCACCAGGCTGAGCATTTGCCCCAGGTGGCTGATCATGGAGAAGCGGCGTTTGGCGGCGTCGCCGTGGTGGGCATTGCCTTCCCGAGCGTGCGTCGGACTGTCGGCATTCGCCATGTACTGGCAGAGCAACTGGTACGGCGTGGAGCCCCAAACCAGGTGCGCGCCGAGATCGCGGTGCAACAGCGACGCTACGTCGCGGCCGGGACGAAACGGGATCGACATCCCGATCGCGGTCGCCTCGTTGCCCACCCCGGTCGTCACCGTTCCCTTGACGTATCCCTTGCGATACAGCTCGACCAACCGCTCGTCGAGCCGCCGCGCCAGGAGCATCAGCGGATAAGCCACGCGGTAGAGCGCTTCGGGCGCGAGCCGCTGCGGATAACGCGCGAGTTTCGCGACCGCTTTGTGCGGGGCATCGATCCTCGGGCCGGCCGGGCTGTGCCTGGCGAGGTGCGCGGAAGGGACTCCATCGGCTGGCCTGCGCGTCTGGCCGGCAACCGGAGTCAGGCGGGGCCCGGGGATGTCACTGGAGAGAGCCACTGGCGGTGCCCTTGTCGGTAGTGCAAGCCCTTGGCGCCGGCCGAGGAATAGCTTCCGCATCGAGCGTTCGCGCCAGGCAGACTTCCGAAGTCTCGGAGACTTCGGAAGTCTGGAAGTCTTCGGCCGATCCTAAGATCGGAGCTTGCCGGCACTTGACAGCTTGACGGCACTCCACAGCCGCCGCCGGAAAAGAGCCACGCCGGGCATTGTAATGGCCGCGAATACTCCTGTCACGCCCAATCTACCTGTTTTCGCAGGCCGGGCTGGCAGTAAGAGGCTCTCGTTCCCACGCTCTGCGTGGGAACGAGAGCCGGGAGCGCTCTGGGTCCCTGCCTCACTCGCGCCGCAGAGCGGCCAAACCTTGCGTTCCCACGCAGAGCTTGGGAACGAGGGTCGAGTATACGGCTAAGTAGGTCAGGCTTTCCAGCCTGAGACTTCTTGCACGCGCCCCCTGTCCCCGAATGGCTATGTGATTTTTAACGTAGTGGGGGATGTGCGCCGAAGTGCTTGCCTAATCGGGACTTGGCTCGATGGTTCTCCCCGCACGATCGGCTGAAGCGGCCAGCGGTCGGCAGTGCGGATGCGCCGTAACTTATTTCAGTTCTGCCAGTTGCGGCATTGTTCGCCAAACTCGTGTTGGTCTAACAGTCTGGCCCGTTGCACTGCGGCGATCGTCCGAAAACACGCCGGCACCAAACCCAGAACCGGCAACGCGACCTGGCGGTGGTCAGGGTCAGACAGGAGAACGCTGGAATGACACGCCAATCGAGACGCACGTTTCTTCGCCATGCCGCGACCGCCGGGGTTGCGGGATCGTTTGTTATTGCGGGCACGAAGTCGTCGGGGACCGTGTTGGGAGCCAACGACGCGATTCGCGTGGGCGTGGCCGGAATCCGGGGCCGCGGGGGCGACCGTATCGCCGAGTTCCTCAAGATCCCGGGCATGTACGTGACGCACCTGATCGATATAGAATGAATAGAATGTCTGAGATCCGCGAAGGGTCCTTCCACCAAGGCCCCATTGTGCAGGGGCTCTTACGGAGGAAAGGGGTTTGAGTTTCGGGAGGGTTGTGGGGATGGCAGCGATACAGGTTGAGTTGCCACAGGATCTTCAAGAATTCATCGAGGCGAAGCTCAAGCAAGGACATTTCGGCAGCGCGAGTGAATACATCGCGGCCTTGGTCGAGTCGGCTCGCAACGGCCGATCGGCCATCGAAACCGCGCTAGTCGAAGGACTTGAGAGCGGTCCGGCGGAAGAATGGACGAAAGAAGAATGGGCAGGCATCAGGCAACGCGTTGCCCAGCGCCACCAAGGACGTTAGCGAAATGCCCGTTCGCATATTGAGGCGAGCGCAGGCGGTATCTGACGCCGAATCCATCGCCGATTGGATAGCCAGAGACGGTCTTGCACCCACAACTACAGGAGTCCATTGCTATGTCGCATTTTACGGGAGCCAACAGCAAAGTTCACGTGGGCCTGATCGGCTGCGGCGGGATGGGGGCGGCGAACCTTGCCGCCGCCGCTGCGCATCCCGATTGCGTGGTGACCGGCATCTGCGACGTCTGGAAATCGCGCCGCGACGCCCTCCTGGAGAAATACAAGATAACCGCGAAGCCGTATCACGATTACCGCGAGATGCTCGCCCAGAAGGACCTCGACGGCGTGATTATCGCCACGCCGCCGCACTGGCACGCCCTGGTGGCGGTTCACGCCGCCGAGGCGGGCAAGGATTTCTACTTGCAGAAGCCGATGACGATCTACCTGGCCGAGGCCCTGGTGGTCAAACGGGCCGCCGAGAAGCACGGGCGGATCACGCAGATCGGCACGCAGATCCACGCCGGGGCGAACTATCGCCGGGTGGTCGAGTGGGTGCGGTCCGGGGCGCTGGGCCCAATCGGCGTGGTGCGGACCTTCCTGGCCGGGAACCAGGGCGTCGAGGGGATCGGCAACGCCCCCTACGGCGATCCGCCCAAGGATCTCGACTGGAACCTCTGGGTCGGTCCGGCCCGCATGGGCCCCTGCCATCCCAAGATCATCGAGTCGGCCGGCCCGAACTGCTCCTTCATGGAGTTCAGCGGCGGCTACACTCCCGGCATGGCCCCGCACGTCATCGATCTGCCCTACTGGGCTCTGGACTTGGGATTTCCGCTGGTGACCAGCGCGAGCGGCGGACGCTACGTGATCCGCGACGCCGGCGATGCCTACGACACGCAGCAGGTCCTCTGGCAGTATCCCAACCTCGTGATGACCTGGATGCTCTCGCTGGTGAACAGTTACAGTTTCGACTTCCAGCGTGAAGGGATGGCGCGGGGGCTGGGCGTGTACTTCCACGGCGTCAATGGCACGCTGTTTGCGAACTACGGCGAGCATCGCATGGTTCCCGAGGGCGATCGCATGAAGGACATGCCCAAGCCCAAGGAGTCGATCCCGCCGTCATCCGGCCACGAAAAAGAATGGATCGACTCGATCAAGAGCCGCAATCAGCCCAGTTGCCACGTCGGCTATCACTACAAGATCGATGCGGCGATCGGGCTGGCCAACATCGCTTACAAGCTCGGCCGCTCGGTCCGCTTCGACCCGGCCACCGAGAAGATCGTCGGCGACGAGGAAGCCGCCCGGCTGGCCAAGCCCCAGTACCGCGATCCGTGGAAGTTCCCGGAGCAATATCTCTGATGCCTCGACGGGGCAATTCTATAGCAAACCACCCATCTCGAGCCGCGGATGTACATGCGGCCGTTGGCGATGGTCGGTTGTTGCGGCCTGCCCAATTCAATGCCCGGACGCGCGCGGCCAAGCTCGCGGTATTGCTCCCGACTGGCCTCGGCCAGCACGATCTCGTCATTCTTGGTCACTGCGAAGATCAAGCCGTCGGCCAAAACCAGGTTCTGGTCCTTGGTCCAATCTCGGCTCTCTTGCTTCCACAGCAATCGTCCGTCGTCGAAATTGGTGCAGTGGAGGAAGCCGGCCTTGCTGCCGCCGCCGAAGCCGAACACGGCGCCTTGATGAATGGCCACCGTGTTGTACATGTTCGTCTGGAGCTCGGTGCTGACGTAGACTTCGCGGCAAGCGATCTTTCCGCCCACGGCTTTCATCTCCAGACACGCCGAGAAGTTCCGCCCCTTGCCTTCCCCGCCGCTGACGAACAACCGCGATCCCACGGCCACCGGCGTGCTGACCAGCCCGATGATGATGTCGGCCGGATACGGGTAGCGCCATAGGACCTCGCCGGTGGTGGCGTGAACGCCCAGGAGCTCCCTCGTTCCATAGGTCGCCGCGATCACCTGCGGGATGCCTTCGACGACCTGATAGGTCAAGGAGGCCGGCGCGCCGAGCTCGTTTTTCTTCTCTGGCGTGGCGGCCACGGACCAGTGGAGCTTGCCGGTCATCTTGTCTAGCGCCACCAGAACGACGCGCTGCGGATTGTCGGCCCCGGCGTACAGCGTGTCGCCGACCACCAGCGGGGTCGAGGCCTCGGTGCCCCAGAACGTCTTGTCGGCGCGCCACAGCTCCGAGCCGTCGGTCTTCAGGCACACGATGGGAGACCGCATCTCCCACACGTCGCGCTCGAAGATGGCATAGGGGATGAAGTAGACGCGGTCCCCGTCGATGACCGGCGAGGTCACCGGTCCTTTCTCGAAATGCCGGTTCGGTTTGGGCAGCAGGAGGCGTTTCCACTTCGTGGCGCCGGTGAGCGGATCGAGGCCGACCGCCCACTGCTTGTCGTCGGTCTCCGCGGCGGTAAAGGCGAGCCCGTGGGCTTCCACGACCGCGCTTTTTCCCCACCCGACCTCGACGCGCCACATCTCTTTAGGGCCGCCGGGAGGCCACTGGCGCAAAAGACCCTTGGCCTCGTATACGCTGTTGCCGTGGTTGGGCAGGAAACGTAAGAGGTCGCTGTTTTGGCCCTCGCCGGCGAGCGCCCGCGAGGCGGTATCGACGAGGAGGCGTGTCCACGGCGCGGCAAGTGCCGCTGCGGCGGCGCGTCGAATCAAGTCGCGGCGCGTCATGGCCGGGCTGGTGCGATGAGTCATCGAATGGCACCCAAGAATTGGCGACGGGAAGTGTTCATGTCGAGTCTCCGGGAGGTTGAACTGCTCCCTATGATGATCGCTGTCAGGGAGCCTTGTCAACGCCCCAAGATGGAATGCACGCCCAGCCTGGCGCGCACGCTCCAGAAGTCAGGCTGGAAAGCCTGACCTACGGTGCCCGACGGCATCTACACCGGCGCACTTTCCGCCAGTTGGACCAGAATGACCTTGCCAATCGCCTGGGCGTAGCGCATGAGCGTGTTCATCGTGACATTGGGATCCTCCTTGTTTTCCAGCTTGCTCAGGGTGCCCCGGTCGATGCCCGAGCGCCTCTGGACATCGGCGAGGCTCAGCCCCTGACGCTGCCGTTCTTCCCGGAGCTCTTTGAGCACCTGCTTCAGCAAAATGCGCGGTTTGGCCGCTCTGGCCCGCCGCCGGATGTCCGGCAACTCCGCAGCGACCTGCTCGCGGACAGGAGCAGCGTCGAGCGTTGCCTCTCACCGGCGACACGCTAGTGGCACCAAGCGGGACGCGGAGGAGTTTTTCACCACGGCGGTCGGAAATGCTATACTGCACGCGGTTGGAAATGGCCGTTCGTAGTCCCGCCTTCAGGCGGTATTCTTCCCGGATTACCGGCTAAAGCCGGGACTACGAACTTGTGTCAGTCCGTACCGCGTGCGGTATAAATCGTTTAGCCTGGAGCCAACGGCGACGGCGAGCGCGGCGTATCAACCGACGTCGATCCGCAACTCGCCAAGGCGTGGAGTCCCTCGAAAGAACCGCCAAGCAAGGAGCGGCCGAAAAATAAACTCCTCCATTGGGGTGGCATGCTCTCACGACGCGAAGCGTCGGGTGAGCATGGGAACCGCGATGGCCATTTCCATGCCGACCCGCGGCTGCGCCGCGTGACGGCATGCCACCCAACGCGTCATTGAGACTCCGCCGTTATCCCCGGACCATCTTTCTAGCCGCGGCGGCGATTTTGGCCGCGTCGACCTTCATGTGGTTGATCATTTCCGGGGCTCCCGGGGCTGGGGCATCGGGGAACGCCAGACGCTTGAATCGGGCGCCCGGCACGGCCTCCGCGACCCGCGCGATGATCTCCGCCCCGTTGCAGAAACTGTACGACCCCTCGTCGGACGTCAGCAGCCTACCCGTCTTCTTCACCGACTGGATGATTGTCTCCATCACGCCCTCCAGCGGCGCCAGGGTCCGCGGGTCGATGAACTCCGCGCCGATTCCGTCCTTCTTCAGCTCTTCCACGGACTTGGCGATCTCCACGGTCTGCGGGGCGTAGCCGACGATCGTGATGTCCTTGCCCTCCGTGCGCACGACCGCCTGGCCGATGGGCACCGTGTAGGGCTCGTCAGGGACCTCCGGGCCGGTTGCCGGCATGGGGTAGTGGCAGAAGATCACCGGGTCGACGTCGCGGATGGCGGAGATCATCAGGCCTTTGGCGTCGTAAGGCGTGGAAGGGATCACCACCTTGAGTCCCGCCAAGCGGGCGTAGGCCGACTCGAGCCCGGCGTCGGCGTGCTGGCCGCCCTGAAACGGATCGCGCCGCGCCATGTCGGCCCAAAGGACCATCGGAAAGGCCGCCTGGCCGCCCGTCATGTGGCGCAATTTGCCGGCGTGGTTGAACATCAGCTCGAAAGGAATGAACGTGGCCATGCTGGGGATGTGGGCGATGGCCGGCACGCCGATCATCGACATGCCCAACACGCCGCCCACGATCCACTGCTCGTCGATGGCGCAGAACTGCACCCGGGGCCGCCCGAACTCGGCTTCGAGGTTCACGGAGCGCCCGTTCCATCCGGCCGCGGGGCGCTGGTACTCGTACAACAGCGTCAAGAGCTTCTCTCGGCGCATCTCGCCTTGGATCGCTTCGAGAATGGCAAAATTCATGTTCTTCGGCATGACTCTGTCTCCTTCTCATTGGGGGAATTCTGCCGCGATTTCTCCGAATATTTCACGCCAAGATAACGGGCGTCCCTCGGCCCCCGAAGGCCCACGCCCCAAAGAGATTGCCAAGATTCGGCTGACGGGAACGATTCGGTCCTTCCCAGTGACGAGCGCCCAAGCCGCGTCACGAGAATTCGGGAACGCAACCCCAAACGAACTCGTCGGGTCACAAATAGCAAACGTGAGGAAAAGCGCCAGATCGGATCCCTCATGGCGCACTTTACGCGAGCACGAGCCAATTTTTCCCGTGGCCTTCTTCTCGCGCCGTCCGCGCACTTCGTCTTTCCATGTGTCCACCGGGACCACAGTGGGTGGCGGTACCGCTCGGGAACGCCGGTCCTCTTGGTGGTAGAACAATTCGTACCCTATTTGGTCTTGATTCAGCATCGTTTCTACCTGGTCGAGGTCCACGGTCGTGTCACCGTTCGAGTAGGCTTTTTTTGCCTGAAAGCGGCAGGCCTTCACAAAGCGATGCTCCCGAGGCAAACCGACGTCAACAATGACACCGAAGTCAGCCCCGGTTTGTTCCTCTCGCTTCCCAGTAGCGAGATCTGCAACAAAGAAGTCCAGGTACGGGATGTCGCCACGTGCGGGTTCCCCCGTTTGTTCGCCAGCAAGGACGCGGAATGCCGCCTCAAAGAGGGAAAGGGCAGCAAAGACAGATCGAAGGAGCCCACCCGTGAGTCGTTCCTCGTGACTCCAGAGCGGAATACAGTAGTTCACGAAATCGGTTTCACCCTTCTCAATCGCCCAGAACAGAGCGAATAGGGCAGGCGGCAGGAAGTTCTGCGCGTCGGCGAGAACCTCTGTGTACAAGTGCCTCACGAGTCTCTTGCCTTCGTATTCGTGAAGCATGTGTTCGTGCCACCAACCGAATTCAGGCCAGAACGGATGGTGCGGGGACGGCGGCATTGCCGGTCCGGGGGATTTGATCCGGATCGTCTTTCGAAGGAGGCGGAGCGAATCGCCGAACGCGCCCGGCTCATGTACGAAGTATCCGAACGACACTGGCTGGATGCTTTTCTCGTCGCAGAAACATTGGACATTGAAGGTTTGCGATACTTCCATAACGCGGCCTCTCTTTCAACTTGTGTGGAGCGGAACAGCGCCTTGGGCGAAGACGTTTCGCAGTCCGTCCTCCGGGTTCGGCGCGGGTTGGGCCTCGGCAAAGGCGGCGGCCTCATCGACGGCCTTTCTCACCTCCGCCACGACGGCCTCGGTTTGCTCGGCCGTCATGACCTTCTCGTGGACGAGGAATTCGCGGAAGCGGCGGATGGGGTCCTTGGCCATCCAGTCGCGGAGCTCGCGGTCGGAGCGATACCCCAGGCCGAACGAGCCGTCGATGCCGATCTTGGCCCCGCCCACGCCGTAATGGTCGTACCAGCGGTACGTCTTGCACTCGATGACCGTGGGCCCGCCGCCGGCGCGGGCCTTGTCGACGGCATACCTCGCCACGTTGTACACGGAGAGAACGTCGTTGCCGTCCACCACGCGTCCTTCGATGCCGAAACCATCGGCCCGCCGGGCCAGGTCCGTGGGCCCGACCACCTCCCTGGCCCGCACCCAGATTTGGTAGCCGTTGTTCTCGATCACGGCGATCCAGGGGAGCTTCCAGGCCGCAGCGGCGTTGGCGGCGCTGGTGAAGAAGCTGTTTTGCAGGGAGCCGTCGCCGCCGAAGCTCACGGCGACCTGACTCGTTCCCTTCACTCGAACGCCGTAGGCAGCCCCGGCGGCCATAAGATGCGAAGCGCCCACAATGCCGCTCATGCCGAGGATGCCCAGGCTCACGTCGGTGATGTGCAGCGAGCCGCCGTAGCCTTTGCAGTAGCCGGTGGCCTTGTGGGTGATTTCGGCCAACATGCGGCCCAGGTCGCCCCCCTTGGCAATCAGGTGGCCGTGGCCGCGGTGGTTGCTGGCGATGTAATCGTCGGCATTCAAGGCGCGGCACACGCCGACCGCGATGGCTTCCTGGCCCACGTACAAATGGGCCACGCCGCGAAAGCCGCCCTTGAGAATCAGATCCTTGACCTTGGTTTCCCAGAGGCGGATCTTGAGCATGTCGGTGTACATGCCCTTAAGCTGCTCGGCGGAGAGTTTGTCGCTCTCCGTGGAGCCGTACTGGGCCCTTGCCTGCTGGCCGGGTTGGCCCCCGAGGACGGCGGTTGCCGCCCCGACGGTGCTGAGGCCCCGGAGGAACGTCCTCCGCGAGACGCCCCGGAACTGCCGCCTTCGCCTGGCGACCGGGCGTCTGGTTTCGTTCTGCTGCTCTGTCTTGCTCATGTTCGGTCCCCCTTGTGCCAATGGCTGGAGATGGGGCTTGACGGATTTCTCCCGGATGCTCCAAAAGCATCGGCCTTCAGTATTGTGGACCGTGCGGGAGGAGGCGTCAACATGGCCCCGTAGCGGTGTGTGGGGAGATTCTTCGGGGCAGCCTCGTCTCTTGGCACCGGGCTGGCGATCGGCTATCCTGGCAGTCGACTCGGACCTGACTTCCGAACAGTAATCCTCTAACCTGGCAGCTGGCGCTATGAAGCCGC
>CAYTJV010000052.1:0-2349 GCA_964438165.1 uncultured Planctomycetaceae bacterium
AATCGGTGCTGCGGCCCAATATCCCATCTCGCTCGCTCCCTGAGACGCACGAGGTTGTGTCACCTCACGGCGTCCACTATATTCTTGACCACCAGACCCGAAAACCCTTCTTTAGAGTGGCGCGAAACACGGGCGATTAAATCGACAAACCGCTCGCGCCGGTGGGGTCGTTTGAGTATCACGTCCCTCACCGGAATCACGAGTAAAACTCCCACCGGCCGGAGGCATCGAAGGCGTTCGGGAAGTGCTCGATGGTCGGGCGGCGCTGGTCAGCGGGCCACGTGACGGCGACCACGTCGAAGCGGGCGGGGGATTCGAGGAGGCCGTGGTGCTTGAGGAACGTGACCGCGGCCCGGGTCAGACGCCGCTGCTTGACTGCGTCGACCGCTTCGGAGGGATGGCCAGCGTCGGTTGACTCGCGGGTCTTGACCTCGACAAAGACCACCGTCTGGCGATCGACCGCCACCAGGTCGATCTCGCCGGGCTTCAGGCGGTCGCCGCGAGCGACGATCTTGTAGCCGAGCCGCTTGAGGTAGCGGGCCGCGGCCTCCTCGCCGCGCACCCCGAGCGGCTTCTGGACGCGACGCCGGCCCCACCACGCGACCACGGCGGCTCGCCACCTCCGAAACATGTAGGACTTCCCGAGTTGTAGAAAGGCTAAAGCAACTGCACGTGCCTTTCTCCAATTTCCTTTCCGTTCGTCCAAAGCTCGTATTCACTCAAATCGAGATCGTCATTCCAGGAGATCCCGTATCCGCCGGGATCGACCCGCACGGCGCGAAAGAAGGCCGGAGTGTTGAGCAGGTGAAACTTAGGCAAGGAGAGAATTGGCCTGCAATCATAGGCTTTACGGGTTCCATTCTCGAACTGCACCAGCAGCTCTGCACAGCCCTGCGCTTCCACCGCCGTGATTCTCGGTATTCCCTGCATCTGCGGCTCACTCCAGTCCGGGTAGTTGTCGGAATTCCTGCTGGTTCCACATGTCGAGGAGTTCTCGCTGATGCTGCGTAGTCCACTCCTTGACAAGCCGTTGAGCCCTGGGGGGCAGATCGCCCTCAAGCATCTCCATCGACTCGATGGCAAACACCGCGTTGAACTCGCCGTAAATGGCATGGAAGTGCGGCACGCCGTGTTCGCCTTGCCTGAAGTACATCTTGACCACGATACCGTAGAATCTGGCGATGACAGGCATAGTGTATCCTTCTGCGACCCGCAGTTGGGGACCGAGGCCCTGGCCAATGCCCCACCTCCCCAGCCTATATGTTAAGTTTCCGGATACCGTGAGTGGGTGTCAATGCCCACAAGATACAATTCGCCCACTGAAGTCTTCACTCGCCGGGATGGCGATTGCCGCCGCCTGGGGTGGGCGGTATGATCTTGATATCGACTACCGCGCGCGTCCCGAGTTTCACCCCAAGGCGTTGCCATCCAGACCATGCGCTATCCTGCGATCAATCCCGAGCTGTTCAAGACCAACCGCGAGAATCTCAAACGGCTCTTGCTGAAGAACTCCGTGGCGGTCGTGAACGCAAACGACATCCTGCCCACGAATGCCGACGGCAGCCTGCCGCTGGTGCAGAACTCCGACTTGTTCTATCTGACCGGCGTGGACCAGGAGGAGTCGATCCTCGTGCTCTGTCCGGACGCCGACGACGAGAAGCACCGCGAGGTGCTTTTCCTGCGCGAGATGAGCGAGCAGTTGACGACTTGGGAAGGTCACAAGCTCACCAAAGACGAGGCCCGGCAGATCAGCGGAATTGAGCGCGTGCATTGGCTCTCCGATTTCCGGCCCATCTTCCACCGCCTGATGTGCCAGTGCGAGCACGCGTACCTGAACTCCAACGAGCACCCGCGAGCGGTCGTCGAGGTCCAGACCCGCGACGCACGCTTCGTCCACGACTGCCAGGCCCGCTATCCGCTGCACGAGTACCACCGATTGGCGCGGCTGATGAGCCAGTTGCGGATCGTCAAGTCGGGTTTCGAGGTCGAGATCATCCGCCGGGCCTGCGAGCTCACGGCGAAGGGCTTTCAACGGCTGCTGCGGTTCGTGAAGCCCGGCGTGACCGAAACCGAGATCGAGGCCGAGCTCGCCCACGACTTCATTCGGGGCGGGGGCGGATTCGCCTACTCGCCGATCGTCGCCTCCGGCGAAAACGCCTGCGTGCTCCACTATCTCCAGAACGATCAGGTGTGCCGCAAGGGCCACCTGCTCCTGCTCGACGTGGCGGCCAGTTGCGCCAACTACCGGTCCGACCTGACCCGCACCATCCCCGTCAGCGGACGCTTCTCGCGCCGGCAGAAACAAGTCTATAACGCGGTGCTGCGGGTCCTGCGGGAGACGATCCGCCG
>CAYTJV010000052.1:2359-21891 GCA_964438165.1 uncultured Planctomycetaceae bacterium
GATCCGCCGCATGGTTCCCGGCAAGCTCCCCAAGGAACTTCAGAAAGAGGCCGAGAAGTTGATCGAAGAAGAGCTGGTCGAACTGGGGCTCCTTAAGACGTCGGAGATCAAGAAGCAGGATCCCGACAAGCCGGCCTTCAAGAAGTACTTCATGCACGGCGTTTCCCATCCGCTGGGGCTCGACGTACACGACGTCGGCTTCACGAACCAGCCGATGCAGCCCGGCTGGGTGCTCACCTGCGAGCCGGCGATCTACGTGAAGGAGGAAGGCTTTGGGATCCGTCTGGAGAACGACATCCTCATCACCGAGCACGGCAACGTGGACCTGTTGGCCGACGTTCCCATCGAGCCCGACGAGATTGAAGATATCATGAGTAGGTCTTGACCCCTGCCAGCTTGCCTGGCGAGACCGATGATTACCCAACAGGCATCTGACCTGTTCTGTGACCGAAGGTCTCCTGTCGCTCTGGAGACGTTTGATCATGCTATGTTCAGGGGCGGCGGGGCAGCAGCCGTTGGCGCCTTGGAGTGGCGCGAATGGCTGAAGTATCTATACTACAGCCATTGTTTTGCGAGTTGCTCTGCGCACACCAGAGGGCATGCACGCGCCGCCTATCTCTGTTCCGTGGTCGCGTGCAGTCGCAGACCAAGCGCCCGCACAACCTTGAGCACCGTGGCCAACTCCGGGTTACGGAATAGTGAATACGGAATACGGAAGTCAGAATGTGCATCCAGCCGTGTCCATTCCCCCTTCCGTATTCCGTATTCACTATTCCGTATTCATTTCCTCCTATCGTATCCGCTACGGCGTGCCTGTGGAACCGGGGGCAGGCGATGCTCGGCTGCCGGGCGCGTAAAGCATGAGCAAAACCGCTTCCGGCAGGGCCCCGAAGCGGAGGGGAAGCTCGGCGGAGACGCCCTTGGTGACGTGCATCACCGTCGGCGGGACGAGGAACGCGCCCCTGGTGTAACGCACGCCGTGCAAGCAGGGCGCGAAGATCGGGCCGATCAGCGGAAGACACACCTGCCCGCCGTGGGTGTGGCCGACCAGGAGCAGGTCCACGTCGTTTCGTCGCGCCCAGGCCAACTGGTCGGGGCTATGGGCCAACACGATCCGAATCGGGCCGCCCTGGAGCGAGGAAGGCGGAGCACTGCCAAAATCGGCCGCGGGCGGAAACCAGGGGACTTCGTTGCCCCCCAACACCACCCCCTGGCCGCGGATTTCGACCTCAAGACAACGGCCGCCGAGATCGACCAGGCCCGCATGCTCAAGGACTTTTCGCAGGCGCCGGCTGTCGACGCGCCGATCGTGATTGCCCAGCACAAAGTACACGCCGTAGCGCGCCTTGAGGTGTGCCAACGTGTCGGGGATCCAACCGATGCAGGTTGCTTCGTCGACGATATCGCCGGTGATCGCCACCAGGTCCGGTTGCCGCAGATTGCACCGCCGGACTAACTCCGTGAAGTACCACTTGCCCACCAATCCGGTCAGGTGGATGTCGGAGAGGTGCAGGATGGAGAGTCCTGTCAGCGCTTCAGGAAGCCTCAAAAGCTCCACGCCGCGGTCCACCTCCTCCAAGCAAAGCGTTTCGTTTCCGGGCAGTCGGGCCATCAGGCAGGCGTCGACGGCCCGAGTCGCCACCTCGCCCGGCGAGGGAACCAGCCGCGATACCCGCGAGCGGCAGGATCGCTCCGGCCGCCGCCTGTGCGGCCAAAGCATGCGCGAGATCCACTGCAATAGGGCCCACGCCCCAGCAACGGAGCACACGCCCAGATAGACCGTCACCGGCCAAGGAAGGTGGATTGAGGCGTCCCGCTCGGTCCAATCCGCTGCCGAACGGTAAAGCGCCCATGCGATCATCGCCGGAATCCCGGCGGCCAGCAAGAACATCACGACGGTGAGCGCGTGAACCAGCCGTTGCGGCCACCCGACGGCGTGGCTTCGATTCACCAAGGCTACCCAGATGAACCCGTGGCCGAGGGTCGCGAGAACAAGGAGGAGAATCATGCGATGGAAATGACGGCCGAATTGGCGTTGAGTCGCAGGCCCTCGTCGAGGACCAGCCCGGCGTTGGCCCCTTCGGTGACGGCCGCGCGCAAATTGCGGACCCGCTTCGCGTCGCCGATCTTCACGACCACCACGCCCGCTTCGCCGAGCGCCTCGTGAATCGTATCGTCGGGCTCAACGGCGGCCAAGACAACGTTGTCGACGCGGAGGGTGCTCTTCTGGAAACGATGGTCCATCAAGGTCACCTCGCCGCTGTCGTTGATCTCGACCACCGTGGAATTCGCAATCACGGTCACCGGCTTCTCGAACGGCTTGCCCTTGAGCCCTTCGCCGTTGGAGCCGGCGAAGCGCTTGAACATCACGTCGCGGTGGCACGGTTCCATCCAGGAGGCGAACTCGCGGTTCTCGGTGACCAGATAGACTTGCTTGCCGTCGCCGGCGAGTTTTTCGGCGGCGTCGGCCGCGCCGAAATGGTCGCCCCAGACGAGCACGGTCTCACCGCATATCACGGGCGACACCTTGCCGGAGAAATGGAATTCGCAATGCTCCATGGTACACCGCAGCACGTCCTCGAACGTGCACACCCGGGGCGAGTTGATTCCCGGGACGTCGGGCCGCACGACCCGGCCGCCCGTGGCCACGATGACCGCGTCGAACGATTTCAGCTCCTCGACTTGAGGCGCGCAGTGGTAGCGCACCGTGACGCCGAGGTTCTTCATCTGGCGGCGGAGCCAGTCGGCGTACCATCGCATTTTGTGCTTGCCGGGCACGGAGCAGCAAAGGAGGATCGCCCCGCCCAGCTCGCCCGACTTCTCGAAGATCGTCACGCGGTGGCCGCGGAGGGCAGCGATCCGGGCCGCTTCCATGCCGCCCGGACCGCCGCCGACGATCGCCACCTCCTGCGGCGTCTTGGCCGGCTGGAGGCGGACGAACCGCTCGTCGCCCACGGCCGGATTGATCGCGCACCGCATGTGCCGCCTTATCATCAGCGACTCCTGCCAGCAGCCGACCAGGCAGGAAATGCACTTGCGGATCTCTTCAGTCTTGCCCGAGTATGCCTTGTTGGCCCAGTACGGATCGGCGATCATCTGCCGCGAAAGACCGACCAGGTCGGCCTTGCCGTCGGCGAGGATCTTTTCGCAATACTCCGGATCGCGAAGCGTGTGGCTGGTAATCACCGGGATCTTCACGTGCTTCTTGATCTCCTCGGCCGCGTAGGTGTTCCAGCCCTGCGGGTAGTACATGGGGTCCATGACCGCCGCCGGGGCCTCGAAAATGCCCGCGCTGATGTCGACGAACGCCGCGCCATGCTCCTCCAAGAGCCGGGCAACCTTGACGCTCTCTTCCAAGGTCCTGGCCCCTTCCACCCACTCTTCGCCCGAATAGCGGACCCCAACGGGGAAATCCCGCCCGCACTTGTGCTTGATGCGGCCGATGATCTCCAGCGTGAATCTCATGCGGTTGATGAAGCTGCCGCCGAAGCGGTCGTTGCGCTTGTTGACGTAGGGGCTCATGAACTGGGCGATGAGGTAGCCGTGGGCGCCGTGGAGCTCGACGCAGTCGAATCCGGCCTGCTGCACGCGCCACGCCCCTTCCGCGAATTTCTCGACCAGCTCGTAGATCTCCTCGACGGTCATCGCGCGGATCGCCTTCCCTTTGGCCACGGCCTCCGCGTAGACCACCTCGTGGCCGGCGGAGCCGGGCAGATCGACCAACTGGTCGCTGGCCGACACGAGGTCCTTGCGGGGCCAAGCCGCCTGACGTCCCGGATGCTGGATCTGCACCGCGCAGCGGGCCCCGTGGCGGTGCATGGCCTCGGCCAGCTCGGACAGTCCGGGGATCATGGGGTCCTCGTCCACCGAGACGCAGGTCACCGTGGGCCGGCCCGTGGCACGATCGGGCGTCGAGGCCCCCACGATAATCAGGCCGCAGCCCCCCTTGGCGATCTGTTCGTGGTAGGTAATGACCCGCTGGTTGACCGAGCCGTCGGCATTGGCCGAGCTGATGTCGGTCGGAACGTGGCAGATCCGGTTCGGCGCCTCGAAGTTGCCGATGCGAATCGGGCTGAACAAATGAGGATAAACCGCGTGTCTCATCGCACTCCTCCGTATGCTCCACTCCTCCGCGTCCTCCGTGTCCTCCGTGGTAAATCGATTTTTTCACCACGGAGGACACGGAGGGCACGGAGGAGAAGAGTCTTTCACCGCCCGCGACCTGCTACTTCTTTTCCTTGATGCGGATGCAGCGGAAATCGAAATCGCCTTTCTCCCGCTGAAGGCCGAGGCCCACGTCCGTGGCGGCGCCCGACCGCCATGCCTCCTCGATCACCTTGCCGTTGAGCTTGATCACGGCCACGCCGTTGGTCAGGTCGAGTTCCAGGTCGTTCCACTGGCCGGGCGGTTTGCAGGCTGGGGCATACCGCTGGGTGTCGGGAAGAGAATAGACGTAGTCGCGGACCTGGAACTGGTCGCCGTGGACGCACAGCCCCGAGTCGGCGGCCTTGGCGGCCCGGAATTGCAGCCGGACGACGGCATTCGGACTGAACGAGTGCTTGCTGAAAAGGTGGCCGCGGGCAGCCTTGCAGTCGAGATGGATCGCCCCGTCGACCACGCTCCAGCCCTGGTTGCTGCCGGTGGGCTGGCCCGACCAATGCGAGCCGTACCAGCCGGTGAGATCCTTCCCGCTGTCCAACCGCACGAAGCCCGGCTCGAGCGGGAACTGCTCCGCTGCCTCGCAGCGAATCGTCGCCAAAGCCGCTGCAATGGAAACCAATGCCAAGCGCCACTTCATGGTGTCTTCTCCTGAGGTGTTCGCGACGGCCTGGAAAGGCCGTCCTACTGAGCTTCTTCCCTGCCGAGGTATGGCTCGTTCAGCTACTTGGCCCGCCACTGGTCGGTGAGCTCCTTGAGCAGTCCCGTAGGCACGGGGCCGTCGTGGACCACCAGGCGATAACGGAGCCGCAGCGGCTGGCCCTGCTTGATCGTCACCGGACCCGGGGCCACGATGCACGGGTTGACCATGGCGATCGCCCCCGGGTTGTGCCACACCGTGGGCGGGTTGGCCGGATGGTCGAGCACGGCAATGCCGATGCTCTTGCCGCTTTCGAGCCGCGTGGTGTAGTCGTACCAATCGGCGGTCGGCCAGTCGGTCTCCGGCTTGAGATGGTGCGGAGCGGGCAGCTTCACTTCGCCCTTGGGATCGCTGTAGGCGGCCTTGCCGTCCTTGCGGGCTTTGACGCACAATCCGCTAAAGGCCGTTTGCCGGAGCGTGACGTCGCTGGTGGGCGCAAGTCGGAAATCGAGATCGACGACGTAAGCCCCTTTCGCTTCCCGGGCCTGGATCGAAAGATCCTCCTCGATCATCACCTCGCCTTCCGCCGTCCAGTCGTTATGGACCGCCAGCTCGGCCTGGCACGCATCGGCCTTGACGAGTTTCACGCTGCAATTGGTGATGACGCGGTCCTTGGTCGGGGCGAACTCGCCCCAGCCCCAGAAATCGGCCGCCTTCTTGCCCTGCATCGCGTGCCACGTCAGAAACACGCCGCGGTGGTGCGGGTGGTCGCTGGGGGCGAACTCCACCATGTCTTCCCCCGACGGCGTCTTCAGCGGGTACAGGCAGCAGACGCTGTTGGCCGTGAGCTTCGTCTGTGCCGGCTTCTTGGTCATGTAGCGGAACACGGTCCGCCCGTCAGGCGTCTTCAAAACCATCCCGTGCTCGTCGGGCGCCAGCGTGAAGGAGCCTTTTTCCTCGGCCGCCACGACGCCGTCGTTGGGGAGGCCAGACACTGCGGCCAGCAAGATACAGGCAATCGCGAACATAGGAACGATACGTAGTTGACTCATAACGCTTCTCCTATCGTCAGTTCACTCTCCGAATCCAGCCCCGAAAGCCCACGGGTTGCAACCCGTGGGCTTGCACTGCCCACTCTACCCGATAATCAGGGAGCGTCCAACCGCTTCACCCGGACGTTTCGGTACCATACCGGCCGGCCGTGGTCCTGGAGACCGATGTGGCCCGCGCGCGCAAAATCCTTCAAGGCCCGGGGGAACTTGTTCGGGCTGCCGTCGGGGTTCTTGTGTGGTTGGGTCCATCGGTTCAGGTCCATGTCGATGATCTGCCGGACGTTGAGCACGACTTCGATCTGGCTCCCCCGGCATGTGACCTGCAATTGATTCCACTCGCCGGGCCGCTTGACCGGGTTTGCGCTCGGCGCCAGGCAGTCGTAAACCGCCCCGGCCGTGCCCCCGCGGCTCAGCCCCTTCTGGCCGTAGGAGTTGGCGACCTGGATCTCGATGCCCGTGTAGACCGGGTCCTTGACGTCGGAGGTGCGCAGGAACACGCCGCTATTGGCGTGCTCGGGGATCTTAAACTCCAGTTCGAGCATGAAATCGCCGTAGGTCTCGCGAGTCCAGAGGTAATCAGCGTTGTGCTCCTTGCCGTCCATCTCGCGACTCAAGGCAATCAGGCCGTCCTCGACCACCCAGGATTTGTCGGGACCGACGATCCAGCCGCTGAGGTCCTTGCCGTTGAACAGGGAGACGAAGCCCGCCTGAGGACGGCTCTCTCCCGGGGCTTTCGCGCCGTCGGCCCCATCGACCACGGCCAACGCGAGCCCGAAAACAACGGTCAGTTGGTGGATTCTCATTTGTTTGCCTGTGCTTTTCGTCCTTTCGCGTTTTCGTGATTGTCCGATCTCCCTATCACTTGTGCCACGGCACCCACGACGGATACGTATCTTCGAGCAGCAGCCGGTTCTTGCCCGTTGGGGCCGGCGTGTATCCCTTGTGGTAGAACACGTACAGTCCACTCTTGCCGGAAACCACCACGTCGTTCTTGCCGTCCTTGTCGAGGTCGCAGATTACCATCTTCATGCCCACCGAAATAGCCCCATTAGGCGGCGGATTGAGGTTCTTCTCGCCCGAATACCAGGGCAGGTGGTTGAACGAGAGGATGTGCCGCTGGAACTTGCCTCCCTGGATGTCGTACCAAAAGGCGAAGAGTGGATCATAGCAGCTCGTGTCGCGCCCGTGGTGGGCGAAGAGCCGCTTGCCGGTCACGAGATCGGGCTTGCCGTCGCCGTTGAGGTCGCCCAGGGCCATGGTGTGGAACTGGCCGAAATCCCTCTCGAACCAGTGCGTTGTGAACTTCCGCGATCCGTCGGGTCCGAGCTTCTGCTCCAGCCAGGCCAACCCGTATTCGTGTGAGGCGCCGACGATAATGTCGTTCTGCCCATCGCCGTTCACATCGTATACCAGCATGGGGTGCGACGCCGGGATCGGCTGCTCGGGCCGGTCGATGCGGTGTACGCGATAGTCGGCGTGGAAGATCCATTTGCCTTTGACGCGATCGGCCGGGGCCTCGTACCAGCCCGCGGGCGTGACGATGTCCACGCGCCCGTCGCCGTTGATGTCGCCCAGGCCGTTGCCGTGATACTCCCCTTCGGTCCCAATCACGTGTTCCACCAGCCACGGCTCGCGGTCGATCGACTCCAGCCAGGTCATTCCCTGGCCGGGCACCGGGGCCCAGTGGTTGCAGAGAATGTCGTCGTGTCCGTCGCCGTTGATGTCGCCGTGGATCACCCCTTCCATGTTGAGCGCCGCATGGATGCGGCGGGCCTTCCATTTGGCGCCGGCCTTCACGCCTTCCGGCCCGGGATTCTCATACCAAAAGGCCCCTTTCATGCGCATCCACCCGGAGCTGACGATGTCCATGCGCCCGTCGCGGTTCACGTCCATGGCGAACTCGCTGTTGTCGTCGGTTTCCGGGCCGTTGGTTTCGGCGCCGTCGCGGAAGTTTTCGTGCTTCTTCCAGTCGGACGCCTCGTACCAGTTCCGGCCGGCGGCCAGGTCCAGCTTGCCGTCGCCGTCGACGTCCAACACCGACACGCACTCGCTAAACGGCCCGAACCAGTAGGTGTGGTTCTTCGGATCGTGAACCGGGCCGTCGATTTTGACGGGGACGAGGATCGGCTCCGCCGCCCACAGCATCGCGGGAACCACGGCCAGCACGGCCGCCGCCAGACACCTTGACGTCCTCATGATTCAGGCTCCTTTAACTCCCGGCCGTCAGCCGGCGTTTGCATTCCTCCAGGACTTCGATGGTTCGCGTGCAGCCGAACCGCGTCACCCCGATGTCGCGTACCGCCAGGGCGGCATCGAGGTCGCGGATCCCGCCAGCGGCCTTCACCTGCACGTGGGCGGGTGAGTGCTTGCGCATCAGTTTGAGGTCCTCCAGGGTCGCCCCGCCCGTGCCGTAGCCGGTCGAGGTCTTCACCCAATCGGCCTTGAGCTCGCCGCAGATCTCGCAGAGCCGGATCTTCTGCTGGTCGTTCAAGTAGCAGTTCTCGAAAATGACTTTGACCTTCTGGCCGAGGGCATGGGGCACGTCAATGACCGCGCGTAGGTCGCTTTGCACGTAATCCCAGTCGCCGCTGAGCACCTTGCTGATGTTGACCACCATGTCGAGCTCTTCGCCGCCGTCGTCGAGGGCCTGCCGGGCTTCGGCCACTTTGATCGCCGTGGTGTGGCCGCCGTGAGGGAAGCCGATCGTCGTGCTCGCCTTGACGGCGCTCCCCCGCAGCCGCTCCGCGCACCGCCGCAGATAATACGGCATAATGCAGACGCTCGCCACGTCGTACTCCAGCGCGATCCCGATCCCTTTTTCCAACTCGTCCACGGTAAACGTGGGATTCAGCAGGGAATGATCGATCATCTTGGCAATGTCGGTGCGGGTGTAGTCCATGGTTTGCCATCCCTCTCAATGCACAACTGTGGTTTCTTGAACAGGAGGAAACAGAGGTAACAGAGAATTGTTAAATCGCAGATTGATCGTGCAACGACGCTAAGCCCAGGGGTTGCAACCCCTGGGCTTGGGAAACAACCCGTTCCACAATCAAGCCGGGACTCAATAATCTGCTTTCTCCGTTGCCTCTGTTTCCTCCTGTTCAACAATCATTCCTCCATCAGCCCGCCCTTCATGGCCAGGGCAATGCCGCCCAGCGCTCCGGCGTTTTCACCGAGGGCCGATGGAAGCACGCTCACTCCGTCAGTTGGAAACATGCCCACGCGCTCATGCACGACCTTGCGCACGGTGTCGAAGAGCAAGTCGCCGATTTGGGCCACGCCGCCTCCGAGCACCACGATTTCCGGGTGGATCGCCACGACGACGTTTGCTACGCCGATCCCGAGGTATCGGGCGGCGCGGACGATGGCCTCGGCCACGTTCGCATCGCCGGCCTGGGCGGCGGCCGCCATTTCCTTGGTCGTGACGCGGCTGGCATCGCCCTCGACAAGCTCGTAAAGCTTCGGCGCCAGCCCGCTGTGCATCAGGCGGATTCCTTCCGCGGTGATGGCCGGTCCGCTGGCGAGCGTCTCCAGGCAGCCGAGATTGCCGCAGCCGCAGCGGGGGCCGTCGGGGAGGATCGTCTGGTGTCCCAGTTCGCCCGCCGCCCCGAGCGGGCCCAGGCGGAGTCTGCCGTCGATCGCCACGCCGCCGCCGATCCCCGTGCCCAGGGCGAAAAAGGCCATCGTCCCGGTAGTCCGTCCGTGGCCGAACGTCAGCTCGCCCAGCGTCGCGGTGCGGACGTCGTTGAGCAGATACACCGGGCAGCCGACGCGCGGCGCGAGCAGATCGCGCACGGGCACGTCGCGCCACTGGGTCGGAAAGTTGGGGAAGAACTTCGTCATTCCCCGAGCGCGATCGACCAGGCCCGGCGCCGCCATGCCCAGGGCCTGCGGCCGGCACTCGAGCTCGCTTGCCAGGCCGCACACCAGGGCCGCCATGCGCTCGATGACCCGCGGCGGACCCTCGTGCGATTGGGTCGGGACGGACTTCGCCCCCAGGATCTTACCCTCTTCGGTCGCCAACACGCACTTGATGTTCGTGCCGCCGAGATCGACGCTGGCATAAACGGCTGCCATCTACTTCGCCGCCTTTCCGGGAATGAACTGGCGGAGGTAGCTCCGGCTCTGCCGCAGGGCATTCTTGCGCAAGTCGAGCGTCCCTTCGTAGTCGCGGTCCTCCACCTCGATGCACACGGGCCCATCGTACCCCAACTCGCCCAGGCTGGAAAGGAAGTTCTTCCAGTCCACCTCGCCCAGGCCGGGCAGTTTCGGACGGTGGTACTCCAAAGGCGTGGCCAGAATCCCCACGTCGTCGAGCCGATTACGGTCGATGCGGACGTCCTTGGCGTGTACGTGGAAGATGCGACCGGCGAACTCCTCAAGCGGCTTGACATAGTCGATCCGCTGCCACACCAGGTGCGAAGGATCGTAGTTCAGCCCGAAGTTTGCGCCGGGAATCTCCTCGAACATCCGCCGCCAGACGGCCGGGCAGTGGGCGAGATTCTTTCCGCCGGGCCATTCGTCGCGCGTGAAGTACATCGGACAGTTCTCGATCCCGATCCGCACGCCGTGGTCCGCGGCAAACTGCACCAGCGGCTTCCATACCTCGCGGAAGCGGGGCCAATTGTCCTCAACCGACTTCGTCCAATCCCGGCCGATAAAGGTGTTGACCAGACGGACTCCCAACAGTTCCGCTGCGCAGATCACCTTCTGGAGATGATCCACGTAGACCTTCGCCTCGTCGGCGTCCGGGGCAAGCGGGTTGGGGTAGTATCCCAAGCCGCTGATCGTCACCCCGGACGACGCCATGAGGTCGCCGATCCGCATTGCGCCGCCCGGCCCCAGGTCGGTCACGTCGACGTGCGTCACCCCGGCGTAGCGTCGCTCGGCTCTGCCCGGCGGCCAGCACATCAGCTCGACGCAGTCGAACCCTTCGGCCGCCGCAAAACCGACGACTTCTGTCAGAGACAAATCGGGCAGGATGGCACTGACGAATCCTAGTTTCATAGCTTGCCTCCTCCAGCAAGGTAGGATGGGTCTCCGACCCGTCCTGAAGCACGGACGGGTCGGAGACCCATCCTACGACAAAGTGATCCATCGTTCTTCGCGGTGACTCTTGAGAATGGCCTCGCAGAGAAGGATCTCGCGGTGGCCGTCCTCGAAGGTGGGGAACATGGGCTGGGCCGAAAAGTCGCCGGCCGCAATGTACTCGTAGAAAGCGCGGAAACACTGCTTGAACGTGTCCGGGAAACCTTCGTTGTGACCGCCGGGGTAGTTGACATAGTGGCGGGGCGTCGCGCCCAAGAGCGCCGGATCGCGGATCAAGCACTCGTTGGCCTTTTCGCGGTGCCCGATCCAAAGCTCGTTGGGCGACTCGCTATTCCAGGAGAGCGCGCACTTCGAGCCGGCGATCTCGTAGCGGATGCAGTTCTTCCGGCCCGCCGTGACCTGCGAAACGCAAAGGCTGCCCCGCGCCCCGCCCTTGAAGCGGAACAAGACGCAGCCGTAGTCGTCGGTGGTGATGTCGACCGGCCGGGTCTCGCGTTTTGCCGCCATCTTTCCGGTGAAGGTCTCGACCTCGCCGGTCGGACGCTTGCGGACCTTGTGGACCGTCGCCAGATCGGCCAGCACGGCCTCGACTTCCAAACCGGTAATCGAGCCCACCAGGTCCATCCAGTGCGTGCCGATGTCGGCCACGGCGCGGAGATCGCCCCCCTGATCGGCCAGCACGCGCCAGTTGTAATCGGTGTCGTAGAATAGCCAGTCCTGCACGTAGCTGCCGTTGACGGCGTAAATCTGCCCCAGGTCGTCCCGCTCGCGCAGGTCGCGGGCCTCGAGGTTCAAGGGGTAGAACCGCACGTTGTAGCACACCCCGGCCGCAAGCTGCTTCGAGCGGGCAAGCGCCACCAGCTCGGCCGACTCTTTGGAATTCATCGCCAGCGGCTTCTCGCAGAGCACGTGCTTGCCGGCATTGAGCACTTTCTTGGCCATCTCGTAGTGGAGCACATTGGGCACGGCCAAGTGTACCGCGTGGACCGCCTCGTCGGCCAAGACCTCGTCGAGGTGCCGGTAGGCCCGGGGCAAGCCGAGAGTCTTCTGGGCCGACTCGGACTCTTTGAAGTCGCACCCCAAGATGCCGGTGATCGAGATGCCGAGTCGTCGAAGAGCCTCCACGTGTACCGGACCGATGAATCCGGCGCCGACAACCGCCGCGCGGATGTTCTGCATGACTGAATGCTCCCTGGGCTTGGGCTTCCTCCATAAAGCCGCGACCGGCGGTCGCGCTTCCGGCGGAATCAGTGGTCGCCTTTCCGGCGCGACCAGCGGTTGCGGCTTTATGATGATCTTCCACCGCCGGACCGCTCCCGTCAAGCGGTCAATCGGCCACGACCAGGCGCATGTGCCACGGTTCGATGGAGGGAATGACAAACCTCCGGTAGGGGCCGTCGGACCCGCTGGAGCGCACCTCCGATTCCGCCCCGCTCATGTCGAACACGCGGAGCCGGTCCTTTTCGGTCCGGATCAACAACACTGCATCGCGTGCGGCGTCGAGGCAGGAGTTCGTCAAGGCCATGGCCATGCTGCCTCCGTCCGGCTCTCGGACCCAAAGGTTGATCTTGTGGAACGAGGCGACATAGGCCGGCAGGCGATCCTTGGAGAGCCAGCGCATGACGGCTTTCATCTGGGCCGATTTGGAGAGACTGTGCAGGAAACTCCAAGGGAAGTAACCGGCGACGCACACCCGGCCGCCCAGCCGATTCTCGAACACGCCCATGGCACAAGGGGCCACCTCGGCGCCGGAGTAGTCGACGAGCCGGGCAAGGGTTTCGGCCTTGGCATCGCGTTTCTTCAGCGTATTGGCGGCCAGATGATTGAACGACTGCCGGCAGTCGCGCTCCCGGCCGGCGAAGGGTGCGTTCAAGGGGTGGTCGGCCAGCTTCTCGATGCAGTCGTGCGGCAGGGCCCGATCCACGTCGAACCCCGTCAAGTCGCCAAAGCCCATCTGGTTCAGGTACACCAGGGCCTGGGCATCCATGAACACGCCACCCGAGAGCATCTTGAGGATCTCGTCCTTGCTGAAGGCCAGCATGTTGTCGTCCGAGAGGAGCGTGACCGACGCCCCGCGGGCGGAATAGTCGATCGGGAGTCCGATCTCGAACAGCCGGGGCGACTCGCCCAGAAAACGGCCGAACGCGACCCAGTTGCCGCCAGCCAGATCGCAGGCGGCGGCGGTGTCTTTGTTCCAGGCCGGATGGATTCCGGCCAGCGGCCGCCGGCCCAGGTGCTTGGCCAAGAGATCATAGAAAGGCCGCGCCTGGCGGATGCGGGCGACGAGGGGCTCGAATTCGTCCAACGGCTCATCGTTGCCCGACAGCACGTTGAACGCCGCGCCCGTACACCCCGCCGCCATGTGCGACGCCGCTTCGAGCACCGTGGTGTGGGCCGACTTCTTCAGCCGCTGGTAAGGGAAGTTCTCGATCTCCGATTGGATCGAAACCACGTCCGGCGGGAGGACGGCGACTTGCCGGCCTACGTCGTGCGATTTGCCGGCCAGGCCGGACATCGTGTCATCCTCGTAGAATCCGCCGCCGGGACGCCAGCGGACCTCCGCCTTGCCCGGACCGGAGAGGATCCCGGCCCAGCCGTCGAAATCATAGCCCTCGTAGAAGCGGTCGCCTGTCATGAATCCCAGCGGCATCTTGGGGTGGATCGCATGCACGGTCTGCTCGATGAGCTGGAACAGCCGGCCGATCGCATCGCGGTTGTGCTGAAGCCACTTCTTGCGCAGGGCGAGCCGCTGCTCGGACGGCCCGCTGACGAACGCGGTCTTCAGCGACGGCCGCGTGTACTTCGTGCCGCTTTCCTTCTCGAACAGCGCCAGGCAGCGGTCGCAGAAGCAGGTGAGGAACACGGGCATGTGGCCGGCCAGGCGCACGTCGTCGTCGATCCAGATGTAGTCCGGCCCGGCCGATGCCACGGCCTGGTAGACCTGACGGACATACTCCTGCAGGCGGGGATCGTTGGGGCAGAACGAGCCTTGGGACGTGTTGCCGTCGATGTCGGTCACCCGGGTGTAGTCGCCGGAGAGCGAGTTGGGCAGGTTCTCGTTGTGATGACCCATCGTTGAGAGCACGTTGATTCCCGTGCGATACCCCATCTTCCGCGCCTCGGGCATGCGCTGGGCCAGCACCCGAGCCCGCTTCTGAATCTCCTCAAGCGGCAGCGGGGGGTGCGTGGCGGAAGTAAAGAAGGTGATCTCGTCGGTCACCCCGCGGTACTTCTCGAACATCGCCAGCAGGTCGCGGAAGCGTGCCTCCGGCAACCACTGCGGCACGCCGATCCGGAAGGAGATGAACGCCCGATCCAGGGCCGGCTGCACCGCCGGGCTTTTGGGCTGGGCCAGCGACGGCTCCTGCACATTGAGAAAACAGACAATCAACCCTACGCTCATCGCCGACACGATCGGTCTCATGGCAATTCTCCTGCCGCTTGCCGGGTGGATCTTCAAGTGCCGCTGCCAAGAGAGTACGATAAGCGCGGCCCGCCCATAGGTCCAGGGCCCCCGGGAAGTTGCACGGGACGGCCTCCGCACCGATCGGCCTGGAAGAAGGGTTCCTCTGAACAGGAAGAAACAGAGGGAACGGAGTACTGGCTTGCGTCCTCCGTTCCCTCTGTTTCCTCCTGTTCAAAGCTCGGGCCATAGAGAAAGCCCACGGGCCGCAGCCCGTGGGCTTGGAGTGCAGCGATCAAGACGCTCTCGTCCGAGCGGCTTAGTATTCCCGCTTCGTGACGAGGCCCGGCTGCGGGACCGGGTACCTGCCGTTGGCGTCGGCCTTCAGCGGCGCATCGGACGTCATGGCAAGCTTGTCCAGTCCGGGCGCGAATTCGTGTTCGCAGTTGAGCATGTCCTCGAAGGTCACCTCCTGCCCGGTGTGGGCGGCCATCCGGCCCATGGAGGTCACCAGGCTGGCCTCGATGCCCCGCTTGGCTTCGTTGTACGGCTTGTCAGCGCGAATGGCGCCCATCAGGTCGTTCCATTCGTTTTGATACGGATCCTGCTCCTCCCGCTTGACTTTGGATTCCCAGAGCATGTCGGATCGCTTCGGATTCTGGCCCTTGTAGATGCTCGAAGGCGGCCCGCAGTCGCCGCTCTTGGCGGCGATCGCCATCCCTTTGCTGCCATGCAGGTAGCTGGAGTAAATGTCGTTGCAGCCGGCCATGCAGCGCCCATCCATGATGAACCGGCAGCCGTCGGCGAAAATGTATTCCACCGAATAGGTGTCGAAATTCTGGTCTACGAAGGCGACGCCTTCGGTGCTCTGGCGATAATGGCGGCCGCCCAGCGCCTGGGCCTTGATCGGCCAGGCGTTCTTCATCCAGCAGAGCTCGTCGATGTGGTGGATGTAGAAGTCGCTGTAGCACCCGCCGCTGGCCCAGAGGAAGCTGTGGAAACGCTGAATCTGGTAGAGCAGCTCGCTGATGCCGGCCGGCTTGGGCAGCGAGGAGAAGAACCCGATCGGCCCGGCCATGCGGTATCCGCGCATCAGAATGACGTCGCCGAGTTCGCCGTTCTCGACGCGCTGGTGCAGTTCCTGGAGCGCCCGGCTGTGGCGGGACATCAATCCCACCGCGACTCGGAGATTCTTGGCAGTTGCTTCCTCGGCGAGCTTGAGCATCCGCCGGCTGGTCGGGCCGTCGACCGTGACCGGCTTTTCCATGAAGACGTTGAGTCCCTTTTCAATGGCGTAGGTGAAACCCACCCAGCGAAACGCCGGCGGGGTGGCGAAGATCGCCACGTCGCCCGGCTTCAGGCAATCCATGGCCTTCTTGTAGGCGTCGAAGCCGATGAACTTGCGGTCGTCGGGCACGTCGACCTTGTCGGCGAACTGGTTCTTCAAGCCCTGATAGCTGGCCTTGAGCCGGCCTTCGAAGACGTCGGCCAGGGCCACCAGCTTCATCGGGCCCTTCTTGACGGACAGCGCATTGGCCGCCGCGCCCGTTCCCCGACCGCCGCAGCCAATCAGGGCCACCTGGATCGTATTGTTCTCGGCGGCGTGGACATGGGGGGCGACCACCCCCGCCAGGGCCGAGGCGGCGGCCACCCGGCTCGTGTTCTTCAGGAACTCGCGACGCGACGTAACGCTTTTGTTGGTTTCGCTCATCATGGGCCTCCTAGGGACCAGGAACTATTTGGAATTCGCTATCCGCAATACCACCGTCAGTGCGTGCCCCGATTATCTTCGCTCCGCCGCGGCCGGGCAAGTGCCGCTTAGTCGATCTTCTTGATCTTCAGATTGCGGAAGTAGATCGGGGCTCCGCCCTGCGAGTCACCGGCTCGGCAAGTCGCCGGCGACCAACTCGTCGGCCACCAAGTCGCCGGCCCGCGGGTTGGGTACGTGGAAGTACACCGACTCGCCCGCCGGATCGGGGTACTCGGTCAACACGAGCTGCCGATCGGGCGTCGCTTGCGGATACCAGGCCCCCGGCCCCCAAGCCTGGACCTTGCAGGCCAAGCCGCTCGGGCGGACTGAATCGTCCTTCACCGGACCATCGAGCGACGAGGGGACGAGCGTCAGCAGGCGGAGATCGAGCGTGGCCAAGTCCTTCTGCCGGGCCCGGTTGAGGCAGAACACCAACGGCCCGCGCAGAATTGCCGCCCGCCCCGACTGGGCCTTGCGCCCCTGCACCAGGCGCCACGGCATCGGCATGTCGATCTCGACCCGATCGCCCGCCTTCCACTCCCGGCGGATCGTGAGGAACTCGCCTCGCTTGATTGGCTGGTCAACAGGCTGCCCGCCGACCGCCACCTTGGCCGCGGCGCACCATCGTGGAATCCGCAACCGCAAAGGGAACTCGGCCGGCCGGGCAGGCTCCACGTGCAACACTACGCGCCCCGAGCCGGGATAATCGGTCTCCTGTCGCACGGCGAGTGCAACTCCACCGTCGAGCGTCAGCTTGGCCGACGACGCGGCGTAGAGATTCACCGCTAGGCCGCCGTCCGAGCGGTAGTATACCATCGATGGCAGCTCAGAAACGATCCGCCGGTAGTTGTTCGGGCAGCAATACGTGTCACCCTCGAAGTACTTCCGCGGACCGTCGAACGGGGTGTAATAGCGGATCCGCCGGCCGTCGGGCGATTGGGCGGCAAACAGCGCGTTGTAGATCGCCCGCTCCATCCTGTCGCCGTAGCGTGGGTCGCCTTCCAGGCGCAAGAGATCGTCGAGCACGCGGATCAGGTACGTCACCGTGCACGTCTCGCCCAGGTTCACCGTGCCGCTCTGGCTATCGTGCCAGCATTCGTGGTCGCCGCAGGTGCCGGTAACCACCAGTCCGTCGCGCCGGGTGAGGAAATCCATGGCCCGGCGGGTCGGCCCGAGCAGCTTCTCGTTCGGCGCCGAGCGGAGAAGATTGAGTTGCGCCAAGCAGTGGGCGAAGTACGCGTAGGCATGTCCTTCGACCTCCCCCCATCGCCCCACGGCGATCCCCAAGTCCCACTCCGGCAGCTTCCGCTCTCGGATGCAGAACTGGCGGTACTTCGGGTCGCCGGCAACGTCGCTCAGCGTCAAGAGCGTCCGTTCCAGACCGGTCACCGCCATGTGGACGTTGATTCCGCCCGGCTGCCAATTCGGCTTGTCGGACCAATGCACCAGAACGTAGTCGGCCAGCTTGCGTGCCGCGCCCAACGACTCCTTCTCGCCGAAGAAACGATAGTCGCTCGTCAGCCCATAGATCAGGTAGCCCATCTCGTGGATGTCCCAAAGCTCCCACATCCGGCTCTTGGGAACAAGCATGCCCAAATACCCATCTTTTCCCTGCGCATGAATCGCCTCGGCCACCAGGTGCTTCTTGAGCGCCACGGCCTTCGGGTCTTGGGAATAGGCCGCCAGCCGGACCGCGGCGTCGATCAGCATCCCCAGCCCCACGAACCCGTCGTTTGCCTTCTTCTCGACGAAGGGTTTCAAGAAATCCTTGTCAACATCCAGCTTCAGCAGATTGTTGTGGACGGTGACGTCGATCCGCCGCCCGATCTCGCCGCCGATTTTCACCTGGCGGAGATCGAGCGGCGTCATCCGATCGGCCGCGACGGCGGAAACCGGGGCGGCAAGAGCCAGCGCGGCCAGAACGAGCGCGGCCGCTATGCGAATGGCGAGGACGATCGGGCGGAAACGTGTACGCGTCATGGGTTTTGCTCCGAAAGAACGGTGGACCAAGGAATCTCCTTTTCCCTCTCCCATCCCGAAATGATAAGGGTCATCGGCTTCCGCTTCAACCCGCCAGAGGCGGCAAACGACTATTGCACTGCGGGCGGGGGGATGCTCTGACCGCGGAGTTGTGCCAGCCGCTCCGGATCGCTGTACGCGCCGTAAAACGGCGCATTGCCGTCGAGCCAGATCACGATCCGCTGGCGATCGACCGCCGGCAGGTGTACTTGCTCCTTGTGATCCGAATCGCGCTGTGCGCGGGTCTCCTGACCCCGCACAGTCAGTGACCGAAGGTCTCCAGAAACAGAAGAAGAGGAGACCTGCGGTCGAAGATTCGGCGGGGTCAGGAGACCCACGCCGAGCGCCTCCTTGTGATTGGCATCTTCGAGTACCCTGAGCAGCGGGCTTTCGTCGGCGCCGCCGTGGCCGGGAATCGTAACTGCCTGGGCGATGCTCTTTCCGCCCCACTCGTACCAACGCACATGAGCCTTGAGGCTCTCGTACGACGCCGAGAACTCGCCGCGCGGCTGGCCTGTCAGGGCCAGCTTGCTTTTCGCTTGAGGAGTGCCGTCGTGACAGCGCACGCAGTGCCGGTCGAGCACCGGTTGGACCAGACGCACGAACGAGAACGGCCGAGTGCCGTCGGGACCGGGGGTGATCGTCGACGCCGGCCGCCGCAGGGCTACCATGGGTCGTTGGGGCGGCGCCGTGCCAGCCGGCTCATGGCAGCCTACGCAGCCGCGGCGCTCGCCGGGCTGCACGTAAGTGACGCTCCGCATGGTCTGCACGGCCCGGCCGCCGGCATCCACGGCCTGGAAGTAGAGCGGCCGTCGGGCCGGGACGCGGAAGTAGGCCGAGCCGTCGGACTCGACCGGGACCGTGCCCAGGAGCATCCGCGCACTCTCGGCGTTGGCGTAGCCGAGCCGAGGCTGGTTGGCCACGTGGGTCTCGGTCTTCGGCAGCACCTGCCACACGCGGAGGCTGACGATCGGCCGGCTTTCAGGCAGCGGCATCAGGCTCCGCCGCACGTCGGCCAGGTACAACTCGCCTTCATCGCCTATCGCAGGATCGAGCGTGCTCGGGACCGCCGGCGGCGTTGCTCGTGGGACAAGCGGAATCGGGTACATCGCCGAGATGTCGTTGTCTCGATAGAGCAGCTCCAGATTCCCAAAGCGATCGAAATAGTACAGCCCGGTGTGCGTGTCCTTCTCCACCCTCGGGCCCATGCCCGGCAGCGGATCGAAACTGAATGACACCAAATAGAAATCCTCCGAAAGCGGCCAAGGGCTGTGGAAATAGCTCTTCGGCCCGCCGGGGGCCTCGGGAAAGCAGACCTCGGGCGTGAGGGTCTGGATCGCCTCGAACCGGTCCAGGCCGTTTTGAAAATCTAATCGAGTCTGCGCCGGATCGACCACCACCAACGAGCCGCCGACCGAGGCATGATGGGCCCCGGCCACAAACGCGACCCGCCGCGAGCCT
>CAYTJV010000053.1:0-21867 GCA_964438165.1 uncultured Planctomycetaceae bacterium
GGCCGCCCAATTGCCCGGGACCGTGTGCGTGTAGGTTCCCTCGAAGTAGATCACCCTTCCGCCGTTCTGTTCGAAAAACGGGTGGTGCACCGGATTGTAGAAGCTGTAGCGGTCGTGCGTGACGATCTTCTTGGCGCGCCGCCATGGGCCCGTCGGCTCCCGCGCCTCCGCGTACCAGATTTCACCGAGGTTGGACGAGCCACCCGATTGTCCGGCGATCATGATCCAGCGCTGCCGAAACGCGTTCCGCCGCACCGACCCGCGGTGCACGAGCACGGGCTCGCCGGAGTCCACGTCTCTGGGCAGAAAACGCGTTTCCTCGGGTTTCAGGCGGCCGGCCGCGATCATCTGCCGCTCCGCAGCGCCGTCGACGGGCTTCGCGCTGCGCTTCCACTCGTAGCGCACCCGGCCGTCCGCTCCCCGCGGCAAAGTGCTTTCGCCAGCAGAACCGCCATCCCCGATGCAGGTGAAGGCCTCGTAGCTTGCCGGGTCGAGGTAGTGCTTCCATTGGGCCTTTACCCGCACATTGGGAAACACCTCTCCCGTGTAGATGTAGTCCGCGTCCCCTTCCCGGTGGCGAATCGGATGGGCCTGGGCCGGAAAGCACCAGCGGTCTTTCAGGTCCAGGGCCTTGAGCCGCTCGAACTCGGCTTTCTCGTCGTTGAACACGGCCAGTCCGTGGTCGAGCATTTTCGCCAGGGATTCCATGTGCGCGTAGTGGCACACGAGGCGTTGGCGGCCGGACGGATCGGGCAAGGTCAGAAACCCATCGGCCCAGATCGGGCCCTTCTCCACCCCCAGGCGCGCCACCGGCCGGCTGAAGCCGTCTTTACCCGTGATGTAGCGCAGATTGACTCCCTGGGCAGGATCCAGGCCGCCTTGGCCGGGCAGATCGGAGACTGCCGCGGCCATCCAGAAATGGCCCAGTGGGTAGCTCATTCGCGACGTGTCGCCCCAGAACCAGACGATCTTCCCCTGATGGATCTCGCCAAAAACCGAGTCCTGGCCCGCCACCCTCCCGCTGCCCAGCGGCTCCGCCAGGGGCATCGGCTCGCCCAAGAGCACGCTGTCGCGATAGATGCCTTCGCCCGTCACTCGATACAATCGCTCAGCGACGTTGAGCCGCTTGATCTTGATCGTGGCCTTCTTGCCTGCGGCAGTCTGCAAGGCAACTCCCGCGAACCCAAAGCCATCTTTAGCGAACTCATACCCGTGACTGCGGACATGGAAGAACACCCGTTGCCCCATCAGCCCCGGTTCGTCGATCGCCACCCAGCCGTTGCTGTCGGTCACCCACTTGAGGTGATTGACCGTCTCCAACTCGACCAGCGGCGCCCCGCGGCCCGTCTGCTGGTCCACCACGCGAATGCCGAAATACGCGCGGGAATCCTCCGCCCACGCCGAGCCGACAACGATCGCCGCGAGACTCAGCGCAAGAAGGTGGGCACGGACCAAATATAACGTTTCCTTCGCCAACTGCCGGCAGTCCTGACCCATTGTTTTGTTCCCCGGGGATCTTCAACCGCGGGTCAACGAACCCGACGCAGTCCACAGCATACCAAGGAATCGCGGTGGTGGGGAGGTAAAAAAACCGGCCCTTGAGAGCCGCTGCGTGTATACCGGTTTTGTTCCAGGCTATTCGGCGTCTAGCGACCTTCCTCAAGCGGGTAAGAGAGAGGCCAGGGTTACTGGCCTCCCCCTCCTCGTTGTCGCGATGGGGTCAGTTCCCCATATTTACCGGCGTGAGGATCTCTCACCGGGCGACCCCAACAGAAGTTGCCCCGTGTCGAGGAATCACGCGGCGTGCTTGGCCATAAGCGTCTCGGTACGTGCAAGACTCCTCCAGTGTCAGCAGGCCGACTGCGCCGAACGCTCTTGCTTTGGCATTTGCATTTCGACCGCTCTTCCCCTTCAGAACAAAACCAGCATCTGTGAGGCTTTTGGTCTTTCACCCACTCACTCCCGACCCCTTGCCGTTGCCCTGCCACAAAATGTTGCCGCACCGTGACCCAGGGCGCACTTGGCGCCCGACCCTTCACCCCGTTAAACTGGATTCGCTTCTTGTCCGGATTCCCTTGCTCCCAAGCTCCGGCACGAGGGCAGACAATTGAGTTCTCGTGGTGTGGGCAGTGACGATCATGCACGAAGAGCGCAAGCAGCAATTGGCCGATTTCGTCGCTTGGGTTGCCAAGCACATCCGGGGCGACGAGAAGGGCGAAGCCCAAATCTTCCTCGATCGACTTTTCGCGGCCTTCGGGCGCAAAGGGGTCAAGGAAGCCGGCGCCGTGCTCGAACAGCGGGTCAAGAAGGCCGACAACCGCGGAACGGCCTTCGCCGATCTGGTCTGGAAGCCGATCGTGCTCATCGAGATGAAGCGCCGCGGCGAAGACCTTACCCGCCATTACCGCCAGGCGTTCGATTATTGGACGCGGCTGGTTCCCGGCCGCCCGCGCTACGTGGTCCTCTCGAACTTCGACGAGTTCTGGGTCTACGACTTCGAGACTCAGATGGACTCGCCCGTCGACCAGCTCCCGCTGACGGACTTGCCACAGCGATGGGGCCCGCTGGCGTTCCTTTTTCCCACCGATGAGCGGCCGGTCTTCGGCAACGACCACGCGGTCGTCACGCGGCAGGCGGCGGATCGACTGGCCGTGTGCTTCAACAAGCTCATTGCCCGGAAGGTGGATCGCGAGCTGGCCCAGCGGTTCATCCTGCAAATGCTGGTGGCGCTGTTCTCCGAGGACATCGGGCTGCTGGACCAGTACACCCTCACGCGGCTCTTGGAGGACTGCAACAGCCCGGCCGAGAGTTACGATCTGCTTGGCGGCCTGTTCGAGGCGATGAACACGCCCGGGCGAACGGAGGGAGGGCGGTTCAAGGGGGTTGATTACTTCAACGGCGGGCTGTTCGCCCATCCGGCGCGGGTCGAGCTCTGGCCCGATGAAATCGCCCAGCTTCGCCAGGCCGCCCGCGCCGACTGGTCCAAAGTCCGGCCCGAAATCTTCGGCGTGCTGTTCGAGCACTCGATGGACCAGAAGGAACGGCACGCCTTTGGCTCACATTTCACCAGCCCCGTCGACATCATGAAGATCGTCGGACCGACGATCGTCGAGCCGTGGCGAGAGCAAATCGAAAACGCTTCGAGCGTGCGGCGGCTGAACGAATTGCTGCATCGCATGCACGACTTCACGGTCCTCGATCCTGCCTGTGGTTCCGGCAACTTCCTCTACATTGCCTACCGCGAATTGAAACGCCTGGAAGCCAGCATTTTCGAGCGGGTCACGGAACTGTCAAAGAAGAACGGTCCGGAGCAGCGCCGGTTCGGGTTCGTCACGGCGAGCAACTTCTACGGCATGGACATCAACGCGTTCGCCGTGGAGCTTGCCAAAGTCACGATGATGATCGCGCGCAAGCTGGCCATCGACGAACTCCACGTCAGCGAGCACGCTCTGCCGCTGGACAATTTGGACGCGATTTTTATTGCCGGCGACGCTCTGATCGATGAGGCGGGCAACGCGCGCACGTGGCCCGCGGCCGACGCTGTGATCGGCAACCCGCCGTATCTGGGCGCCAAGCGCCTCAAGCCGGAGCACGGGGCGGACTATGTGAACACCATCCGAAAGCTCTACCCTGAAGTGCCGGGAATGGCCGATTATTGTGTGTATTGGTTCCGCAAGGCCCACGACCACCTGCGCCCCTGCACGCCCGACGATCCCCTGACCGGCCGCGCCGGCCTGGTCGGCACGCAGAACGTGCGGAACAACCAGTCCCGCGTGGGAGGGCTCGACCATGTGGTGAAGACGGGCACGATTGTCGAAGCCGTCGACAACCAGCCCTGGTCAGGTGAGGCCAACGTCCACGTCTCGATCGTCAATTGGGTGAAAACCCGGGACAAGAAGCTCCTGCCCCCAAAGCGGCGCATCTGGTACAAGGGCGATCCCTCGTTGCCGCTCCTGGAGGGCAGTGCCTCTTCCCGCGGCCGGCGCGCGACCGCGACGCCAGGCAAGCGCCGCGGCGCGCGAAAAGACAAATCGTTCGAGTTGGCCTATCGAGACTGCGAGAGCATCAACTCGGCTTTGTCGGACCAGCGGGACGTGAGCGTAGCCAGAGTGCTGACGGCGAATCGAGAGCCACCGCGAGTTTTCAACGGGCAGTTCCCCAGACATCAAGGGTTTGTGCTGAAGCCTTGCGAGGCAGCGGAACTCATTGCCAAGAATCGGCGCAACCGTGAAGTTCTCCATCCCTACCTGATTGGGCAGGAGATGCTCACGCACGGTGTGCCTCAGCGATGGATCATCGACTTCCAGAAGATGTCATTGCTCGACGCGAAGGCCTATGCCGGTCCGTTCGCTCGCGTGCAGTCGACCGTGCTGCCGCACATCCAAGCTTACGCCAAGCGGGAAGAGGACAAGACCGGTAAAGCGACCGGTCAAGACCAGACCTGGCTTCGCACATGGTGGCAGCATTTCCGATGCCGCAAAGAGATGGTTGACGAGATCGAGAGACTGCCGCGTTATCTCGCCTGCGCGGAAGTCGCAAAACGCCCCATTTTCTGCTTTCTCCATCCGCGTATACGACCCGACCACACACTGGAGGCGTTCATTCTCGCGGATGACTACAGCTTCGGGCTTCTGCAATCGAGTGTTCATTGGCTTTGGTTTACGACCAAGTGCTCCAAGCTTACCGAAAGGTTCCGCTACACCCCCGAGTCGGTTTTCGACACGTTCCCTTGGCCGCAGTCGCCGACGGTGAAGCAGATCGACGCGGTGGCACGGGCGGGACGCGAGGTGCGGCGTGTACGGGCCGACGCTCTGACGAAGATCCGCGGCGGGCTCCGCGGGGTCTACCGCACGCTGGAACTGCCGGGCAAGAATCCCCTGAAAGACGTCCACGCCGCCCTGGACGCCGCCGTGCTGGCGACCTACGGCTTCTCGCCCAAGAAGGACCTGCTCGCGCAACTGTTGGCGCTGAACCTGGAGGTCGCCCGGCGGATCGACGCCGCCCAGAGCGTCACCGCCCCCGGCATCCCACCCGGCTATCCGAACCCGTCACGTCTGGTCACCGAGGACTGCGTTCGGCCGGAAAGTTGAGCATGGCCCCCAATCGGTGGGGCAAGCGGGTTCCCCTTCTGCTCGCCGAGGGCTTCGATTGCTTCTAGAATGCAGATGCGATGATTCTGTTGACATTGACGGCCCGCGGTCCAACGGACGAGGCTGATGATACGGTCTAGGCAGTGCTTTGCGGCCTGGATTTGGGTCGCAACGTCATCGTTCGGTCTTTTGCAGCGTTCATGGACAAGGCGTCCAACGACTATTGGGGATTGAAACATGCTGGCGACTAGTCTTAGCCCGTTTGTCTCTCGGGATTTCGGGAGGGCAGCGCGACCGGCGGCCTACCCGGCTTCGGCTGCGCTCGCCGAATTGTTTGTCTCTCCGGTTCTTGTGAATGCAGTGTCGACCTACGTAGAAACGCAGTCCCAGCTCACTCCCGACCCCAGGCGTCACGCCGCCGCCGCGGAGGCGTGGCAGAAGGTTATCGATGACCAATTGATCGAATGGGAACGTGCCCCCGGCCAAGTTGACGACGAAGGTATTGAACCACCGAGTGCTCCGATCGTCCGACTGACCATCCAGTTAGCGCAGGCGTGGAAGGATGGAGGCTTCGCGCCGCCGGATCGCGTGGTTCCTGATCCCAACGGCGGCATCGTTTTCGAGCGTCGAGAGAGAGACGTTTCTGAAGTTTTCCACGTTTGGGAGGACGGCACTGTCGAATACCGACGTTTCCAGGGCTCACGGTTGGTTGAACGTCGGACGCTCTGAAAGGACCTGCCGGCGTTTGGCTTCCGCTGAGGATTGCGCGTGGACAATGGCGCCGAGCCCATCGCAGACCACGAACTCCTGTACCGCCGGGTTCCGCGGTCATCCGCGAGCATGTCCGCGGTTCTGGTGTACTGAAACGCAACCTTTCGGCAAGGGCCTGATCCCATGCGACAGTTCTCGATGCTGGGCGTGCTCAAGGCGGGCGGCGTGTACGTGCCGCTGGACCCGGACCAGCCCGCCGAGCGAATCGCGTTCCTCATGGCCGACTCGGCGGCACGATTCCTCCTGACGCGAAGGGATCTTCAATCGCGGCTGCTGCCCACGGACACGACGATTTTGTTTTGGGAACCGATTGCCGAGAAAACTGGCCTCGGCGACGATACGCCGTTAAATGCACTGGCGCGATTCAGGGAATTCTGAGCCGGGCCGTGTCGGCCCGACCGTGCCCTGCGAGTGAGGGGTTTCGCGATACAAGCCGGGCCGACACGGCCCGGCTCGGAGTCTCTGGCGTATATTCTCTACACGTCGGGCTCGACGGGCCGGCCGAAAGGCGCGCTGGTGGAGCACCGCGGCGTGGTGAACTTCGTGCGGGCATTCAGCCGCGGCCTGGGCATCACGCCGGACGACCGCGTGCTGCACTGTTTCTCGCCAAGTTCGGACGGCTCGCTCTCCGACATCTTCTCGGCACTGGCCAACGGCGCCTGTCTGGTCGTAGCCGACCGCGAGACGGTCTTGACGCCCGGGGCGCTCGAGGAGCTCGCTCGCCGCGAGCGGGTCACGGTGGCCACTCTGACACCCTCGATGATGACGCTGCTGCGCCCGGAAAGCCTGCCGGAGCTGCGCACAGTCTGTTCGGTGGGCGAGCCGATTTCCGGGCAATTGATCGCCCATTGGTCGGCCGGCCGCCGGCTGATCGACGGCTACGGGCTGACGGAGACTTCGCTGGGCGGCAACCTGGCCTTCGAGACCGCGCGGCAACTCTCTTTGCAGGGGGAGCAGATCGGCCTGTTGGCCCTCTTCGATGCCGGCGCGCTCCATGCCGATCGTGGCCCGACCGAAGACGACTTCCTGCCGATGATCATGGCCCTGTTCCCGTACGAGTCCGGGTCGTGCGTCACCATGACGATCGTGGCGTGCTGTTGGCGGTGCAGGCCCGCGAGCAGTTGGATGATCTCCTGGGCCGTGTCGGAGTCGAGGTTGCCGGTCGGCTCGTCGGCCAGCACGAGGGCCGGGTCGTTGGCCAGTGCCCGGGCCACGGCCACGCGCTGCCGTTCTCCGACCGACAGTTGCCTCGGCAGATGGCCCGCGCGATGGCTCATCCCCACCACTTCCAGCAGTCGCTCGGCCTTTTCGCGCCGCCGGGCCGGCGAGCGCTGCGTCTCGAACATCGGAATCTGCACGTTTTCCAAAGCGGTGAGCACCGGCAGGAGGTGGAACGACTGGAACACGAAACCCAGCTTGCGGGCGCGGAACCAAGCAAGATTTGGGAAGGTCCGGAGGCTTTGGCCCTCGAAATAGACCTCGCCCGCGGTGGGCCGGTCGAGCCCGCCGAGGATGTTCAACAGGGTCGATTTGCCGCTCCCGCTGCGTCCCATGACCGCTGCAAACTGGCCGCGGCGGATCTCCAACGAGACCTCCGCCAGGGCGCGGACCCGCCCGTCCTCGTACGTCTTGCTGACGCCGTCCGCTTTCAGGACCACGTCGCCTTGGGCCGAGTCACTCATGGCGCAGTCCCTCGGTAGGCACGGTGCGGATCGCGCGAAAGGCCGGAAAGATTCCGCCCACCACGCCCAGCAACAAGGCGAGCACGAACCCCTGCAGCACGACTTCGGGGGCGATGTCGCCTGAGACGAGGCGTCCGGCCTCGGGCAGCCGGGAGAGCACCTGGGTGAGCCCGACGGCCAGCAGCGTCCCCACGGCGGCTCCCGCCAAGGCCAAGAGCACCGCCGCCACGGCGACCGCCACGCCGGCCACGGTCAGGCCCGACCGCGCGGGCCGCCTCAAGATGTTCCGGATAACCAGGGTGGTCAGGCGCATGGCAGGACTCAAGCCGGCTCGCAAATTGTAGCAGGCACACTCCGTGTGCCGTCCGCGTTTTGCGGCACACGGAGTGTAGGTTTTACGGCACACGGAGTGTGCCTACTACTATAAGGTAGGTCGTCCCCCGGCTTTCGTCCAGTGTCTTGCGTTTGCTTGTTTTCCCAGTCTGATGGTGGTAGTCTGCGGGCGCAGGAGACAACCGTGCCAGCCCGCGATCGTAGGGCAAGCTGCCAGCTTGCCCGTGGGTAGTGCCGGGGCAAGCTGGCAGCTTGCCCCTACGACCGCAGCACACCCGTTGCGTTGCCCTTGATACCAGGAGAATAATCCATGGCGGTCACTCGCATCGGTCTCAAGGCGTTCGCTGTCGTGATTGCACTGAGTTGCGATTCGGCAAGGGCTTTCGAGTGCCCGGACAAGAACGCCGACGCGACCATCCGCAAGTTCATCGGCGCGGTGAGCGCCGAGCGAATATCGAAGCACCTTTTCTATCTCTCGAAAGATCCGCTCCCCTGTCGCAAGCTGAATTTCACCCTGCCCGGCCACGAGAAGAACACCCTCTACGAAGCCGACGACTACCTCGCCGGCAAGTTGATTTCGTGGGGATATCGCGCGGAGCGGGAGGGCGTGCGGGTGCAGGCGTTCCGCCGCGATCCCAGCAAACCGAAACATGCCCAGTACTCCCCGCCCAAGCCTGAAGACCCCTGGTACACGGCGTACAACCTCTACGCCGAGAAGCGGGGGCGCTCGCGTCCCGGCGAGATCATCCTCGTGCTGGCACACAAGGACTCGCAGAGCTGGGCCGATTCCCCGGGGGCCAACGACAACGCCATCGGGACCGCCGGCGTGCTGGAAATCGCCTGCGTGCTGGCCGGGCACGCCCCCGAGCGCACGATCCGGTTTCTCTTCTGCAACGAAGAACACGTTCCTTGGACCAGCGTCACCGCGGCGCAGAACGCCAAGAAGCGCGGCGATCGCATCATCGCCGTGTTCAACCTCGACGGCATCGGAGCGAAATCGGCCAACGAGACCAGCGCGGCCAAGAAGACCAACGTGACCGCGTTCACCACGCCCGAAGGTGAGCGGCTTGCCCAACTCATGGGCATCGTGAACGCTCGCTACGGAATCGGTCTGGAGCAGCGGACGGCGAAGAGGCCGGGTCCGGGCGACGACGACGGGTCGTTCGTCAGGGCCGGCTACACCGCCGCGGTCATCAACATCGGCTCCTGGCCCTACGCCGACCCCAACTACCACGCGGAAGGCGATATCCCCGAGCGCTGCGACGTCGACAACGCGGCCCTCACCGTGCAGGCCACGCTGGCAGCCATGCTGACCCTCGACCAGGATCGCTGAACCGTTGGGGAAAGGCACTCGCGTCTTGAACAGGAGGGAACAGAGGCAACGGAGGACGCAGGCGAACGAGTTCGAACGAGTCCGCTGGCTGTATCGTCATGGCCAGAGGGCATTGACTTGCTTGACGCACTCCTCGACAAACACCCGGCCACCCTCCGGGCCCACGAGGTACTTGTCGGCACTGTAGCCCCCTCCGCGCACCGCCCGGGCGCTCGGCAGGTAGCCGCTGTGCTGGCAGGATAGTTGGACCACGAGCGTCATCACGGCCTGGCTGCGGGCCTGGATGCGGATGCCGTAGTCGGTGAAGATCTCGAAGGGATTGGTCGCCACGGCGACGTCGCCAAGCCGGACGACGTGGAATTCCGCCGGCCTGACCGGATCGCAGGCGTAGAACGGACGCAAGGGCGGCTCCACCGTGGGAAGATCGACGCGGGCGACCGTGTGCTTGAACACGGGGCTCGTGTCGATCTGGCTGCGGGCACTGGAGAGGGCGCGGTCCACGCCGTCGGCGATCCGCCGCGCGATCTCCTGCCGCCACGAGATGCCTTTGCGCTTGGCCATGGCGGCTTCCGCGCGGTGGCGGAACATGGCCTGGGTATAGATGTCGCCCGCGGCCCCGCATTGCGCAAACACCTGGACGCCTTTGCCGTGCCGCGCCGCGATCTCCTTCCTGACGTCGTGCCAGAAATCAGCCGAAATGGCTGTTCCGCCTTGTTCCGACTGGGCAGGACAGGCGACGTTGACCACCAGCCCCGAGAGCTTCCGGTCCTTGTCCCAGAAGAAAAGCAGCCCGAGGCCGTGATCCTCGACGCCTTCCACGCAGTCGAACTCCGGGGTGTTGGTTGGTCCTAGCATTTTGGCGGCGCCGTCGCGATACACGAACCGGCGATTGAATCCCACGACGGCCTGATCCAAGGCCCAACTCGTGCCGCCCGGTTTGCGGACTTGCCAGGCCTTCACAATCGCATCGGCGAGGCGGTCGACGAGGAACTTGCCGTACTCGTCGCCGGTCATGACCCCGCGGGCCTGTTCCGCGGGCGTCACGTCGTGCGAGTTGCCGAACACGCCGGACTCCTGCAACGGGCCCTGGTGCGTATGGGTCGCATTGAGCAGCAGCTTGTCGGCGTCGAAATCGGGGAGACGCTGTTTGAGGGCCTTGCGCACGGCGTCCTGCGTCGATTTGCGGACCCAGAGCAGGTCGCACGAGACCATGATCTCCTGCCCGGCCGGCTCGCCCTTCGATCCGAGGCTCTCCAGGGCGAGCACCGTGGCCGAAAGCGGATCGCGCACCCCGGTGGAAATCCTCTTCGCGAAGAACCCGACCAGGGAAACCGGCCCGGGCGGCGTGATGTCGGCGGCCGCCCAGCCGACCCGCAGTCCCCCAGCGCCAACGTCGCCGGCATGGGTGATGGTGGCCACGGCTGCGCAGTGGATAACGCAGGCCACGAGGGCTGCTGTCCGGATCAATCGCATGTCGCTCCTCCTTGACCGCGGGAAGCTCGCGCGGCAAGCTGACCATGGGATCGTCGACGATCAGTGTAGCGCGCCGGTGGCTTGAAAGCCAGCATCGCCGTGTAGGCAGTAGGCACACTCCGTGTGCCGTAACTGGCGGACGGCACACGGAGTGTGCCTGCTACTTTTCTCGGCCGATCCTAAGCATCGACTACCTGTTGGCTGAACATTGGGAGGCTTTTCTCCATTGTTGCCGATCACCGGAGGTGGTAATCTGGAGCAAATGTGCCGGTGCTTGGCTGGCCCCTGGGGGACTCCAGCCTGGCGCGGTTGAGGTGCAAGACCCATGGGTTTTGAAGCCTGGCTTACGCTCGCTGTGGTGGTTATGGTGCTGGGGTTGCTGGCAACCTCGCGCCTATCGCCCGATCTCGCCCTCGGCGGGGGGCTGATGGTGCTGCTCTTGTGCGGAGTCATCAAGACGGAAGAGGCCCTGGCCGGCTTCGCCAATGAAGGGATGATTACCATCGCCCTGCTGTTCGTGGTCAGCGCCGGGGTGGTGGAGACCGGGGCCGTTACGTGGCTCGCCGAGCGGCTGTTCGGCCGCCCTAAGTCGGCGTTCCAGGCGATCTGGCGGATGATGCTCCCCACGGCCGGGCTGAGCGCCTTCATGAACAACACGCCGCTGGTGGCCATGCTCATCCCGGCGGTCAACGACTGGGCCAAGCAGCACCGGATCGCGCCCTCGAAGCTGATGCTCCCGCTGAGCTACGCCGCGATCCTCGGCGGCGCCTGCACGCTGATCGGCACGAGCACGAACCTGGTGGTCAACGGCATGTTGATCCGCGCCCATGAGGCGCAGCACGCTGCCGGGGGAGCCACGACCCCGCCGCGCGGGCTGGGGATGTTCGACATTGCCTGGGTCGGCGTGCCCTGCGCCCTGGCGGGCATTGCCTTCATCGTGCTGTCGAGCCGCTTCTTGCTGCCCAATCGCCGGGCCTCGATCGCTTCGGTGGCCGATCCCCGCGAGTACACGATCGAAATGCTGGTCGAGCCGGGCAGCCCGCTGGCGGGCAAGTCGATCGAGCAGGCCGGGCTGCGCCACCTGCCGGGCCTGTACCTGGCGGAGATCTTTCGCGACGGGATGACGCTGCCGGCCGTGGGGCCGGAAGAGCGGCTGCGAGGCAACGACCACCTGGTTTTCGTGGGAATCGTCGATTCGGTGGTCGATCTCCAGAAGATCCGCGGCCTGGTGCCGGCCACCAACCAGGTCTTCAAGCTCGATTCGCCCCGCTCGCAGCGGTGCCTGATCGAGGCGGTGGCCAGCACCGGGTGCCCGGTGGTGGGCAAGACGATCCGCGACGGCCGCTTCCGCTCGCTCTACAACGCCGTGGTGATCGCGGTCGCCCGGCACGGCGAGCGGGTCCGCGGGAAGATCGGCGACATCGTGCTCCACGCCGGCGATACGCTGCTCTTGGAGGCGCACCCGTCGTTCGTCGGCGAGAACCGCAACAGCCACCACTTCTACCTGGTGAGCCGGGTGGAGAACTCCAGCCCGCCGCGGTACGATCGCGCACGCATCGCCCTGGCCATCGTGCTGGGCATGGTCCTGCTGGTCACGCTGAGCGAATCGTGGGGCGCCGTGAAGATCACGCTGGGCGCCAGCACGCTCGACCTGGGCCAGATTACGATGTTCAAAGGAGCCATGATCGCCGCCGCGCTGATGGTGCTGACCCGCTGCGTGCGGATCGAGGAAGCCCGGCGGACCATCGACTGGCAGGTGCTGGTGGCGATCGCCTGCTCGCTGGGCATCGGCCAGGCCCTGGATCGAAGCGGCGCGGCCGCCATGGTCACCGACGCGGTCTTCGGCAACGTCGGTGGCCGTCCGTGGCTGGCGCTGGCCATGATCTACGGCGTCACGCTGTTGGCCACGGAGATCCTCACGAACAACGCGGCGGCCGCAGTGATGTTTCCCTTCGCCATGGCCACCGCCGCGCACCTGGGCGCCGACGTGCGGCCGTTCGTGATCTGCGTGATGATGGCCGCCTCGTGCGGCTTCGCCACGCCGATCGGCTATCAAACGAATCTCATGGTCTACGGGCCCGGCGGATACCGGTTCAGTGACTACCTGCGGATCGGCGTGCCGCTGGACCTCCTGGTCGGGGTCCTGGCCGTGGCGATCACGCCCGTGGTCTGGCCGTTCTACCCGTGACACGCCCTCGCGTGTTCGAACATGGCCAGCACGTTTTCCAGCGGCACGTCGGGCTGGATGTTGTGAACGGCCGCGAGCACGTAGCCTCCGCCGGCGCCGAAAATCTCGATCATTCGCTCGACTTCGGCCTTGACTTGCGCCACCGTGCCGTGAGGAAGGACGTGTTGCGTATCGATGCCGCCCCAGAAGGCGAGCCTGCCCGCGCAACGACGCTTCAACGCCGCGGGTTCCATCCCGGCGGCCGACACCTGGACCGGATTGAGCACGTCCACGCCGATTTCGATCAGATCATCGAGGATCGCGGCAACCGATCCGCACGTATGGAAGAAGACCTTGGCCGTCGAACGCGCGTGGAGCAGATCGAAGTACTTCCGGTGCCTGGGCTTGATCAGCGACCGGTAGGTTTCCTCGGAAACCATCAGGCCGTTCTGAAGTCCAAGATCATCCGAGCCCATCACCACGTCGACATCGTCGCCAACCTCTCTGAGCAACTCCTCGCAGACCGCCAGATTCACCTCCAACACCGCGTCGTAGAGCGCCTCGGCCAGCTTCCGATCGGCGGCGATATCCACATACCAGTCCTCGAAGCCGCGCAAATACTGGCTCACGTGTACGAACGCGCTGGGCAGGTTGAGCACGACCGCGCAACCGGTGTTCTCGCGGATCTCGCAGACCCGCTGCTTCAGGCCGCGGAGTCGGCCTCGATCGCACGGGTCGGGCCAGGGGTACTTGACGATGTCGTGGACCGTGATTTGGCCCGAGAGCGGGAAACTCACCTGGTCGTAGTACAAAGCGCCCGGGGGCTGCACGCGCACCACGCCCCACTCGTCCCGGTACTGGTTCGGCCCGATTTGCACGTCCCCGCCCTTTTCCGGCCCGGCGGGCAGCACGGCGCGGGCATCGACGTCCAGAGCTCGCTGGATCGCCTCGTTGACGTCGACCACCTGCATCATCCGGCTGCTGATCCGGTTCTCCTCGACGACGCCGAAGTGCCGCTTCAGCTTCTCGTAGCCTTGCACCACGATGCTCGAGTCCCGCGTCGCTCCGAAGTCGATGGGAACCCGATCGGGCTGGCGATGCTCCAACGCCGCCAGCACCCGCTGGCGATGGGTCATTCGAGTAGTCATAGTGGCTCCCTGTAATCTGGCGATTTCCCTCCGGTGAAATAGAAATACTAATAGACCTCCCCAAGTCTGCCCTGCTGACGAAGCACGAAGTGGCAGGCTAGTTCACTCCCATCGCGGAGGTTGCCATCGGGCGGCCGAAGGCGTGTCAGGTCCGGAAGATCGGCCGGATAGCCAAAGGCTTCGACGAACAACCGGTCCACTTCGCGACTCTCGGGGTTTGCAATCTTCAAGGCCAATATCTCCAGGTAGAACACGAACGGATGAAGGTTCACGGCTGCTGGGGCTCCGGCTCGCCTCGGGAACTCGCCTTCAAGGTGGATAATCTCTGCTCATCCAGCGGAGGCACCGGGAACCTCTCCTGGAGCGCCGCGTAGCTGAGGGCCTGTAAGCCCTCGTATTCCCGCTGGTCTTCGCCGGACAGCCCTTCGCGGTTCTTCTTGCGGATCAATACCATGCGGCGCCGGTTCATCTCGCCCCATGCCTCCGTGCCGATAAGATCGCAGAACCGTTCCACACGCTCCTCGATGACAAAGACGACAACGCGCGCTCCGGGCGAGAAGGGAACGGTGACCTCCAATCGCCCGCCCTCTTGCACGTCGGCTTCCAACTTCACGGGGTTACGCGGATTCTGGGTTCCGTGGGCCATATCGCAATACCAAACAAAGGTTGCGGCGTCCAACACAACATTATAGTCCCGGTCGCGTGGCACGCCCAGAGTCTCCGATGGGCGTGATGCATCGCGCGTCAGCCCAACCACGCCCTTCGCAGAGCCTCAGGGACGTGCCACCCGACCGCAGGACATCTCGGTCATGCTACGGCGCGGTGCCCGACTCGGTTGCCCGGGCCAAGGCCTGCACCTGGCCGACGATTCGCTCTTCGATCGACGGTGCAAACGGGCCGGGCAGCGAGGAATAGAGCACCGCGTCGCGACCTTCGTAGCCCCCTTCCTTCAGCACGCGCTGCGAGGGAACGTAGCCGAACACGTCGTTCGAGTAGCCGGCGACCCACACCGCCGGGCCGGCCAGCTCGCGCTTCAGTCGCAACGAATAATCGACGACCACCTCGCCGCCCAGCGCGACCAGCACGAGGTCTTTGCCGAAGCGGGCTACCTGGACCCGGTACGGATAGCTGCTGCGGATGCGACCCTCGCGGTTCAACTCCTCCAGCAGCATCGTTGCATGTTGTTTCTCGTACTTGTTCGACTTCTTCTGGGCTTCGAGCAGCTCGGCACGGCTCGGCGCCGGCGCAAACTCGAGCGTCACGTCGGCCATCGCCACACGCAGCGGGCCGCTCACGGGACGCGGCTTCGGCAACAGTGCCGCCTCGACGGCCGTTGCCAGTGTGCGCCCGTGCTGCTGGGCCAGCTCCAGCTTGCTGCGAGGATAAGGATTCTGGTCGGCGCCGCAGCCGATCATGAACAGGGCCGTCGTCCCCGGGTGCGCCTGTTCGAGATACTGCTGGGCAAAACCGGCGTAGTCGCCGCAGAACTGGTAAAGGCCCAACGTGGTGTTGTGGCAGGCATAGCCGAAGAGGATCGCGCAGAGCTTGCCGTCGGGCCGCTCGACGCGGAGCACGGGCACGTCGTGATCCACAGGTCCATCGGGGTTCGGACTGTTCTGGTAGCCCGTTTTTGTAGGGAGCCGCCGGTTCATGGCAAAGCCCGCCCGGGCGTGCGAATAGCCCAGCCGCGCCGGCCCCAGGTCGCCAATCGCCCGGCCCACCAGGGCCAGCAGCTTCTCCTGGAGACCGGCGGCGTACTTGTCGACCCGCTGCTGCTGCTCGGGCGCCAGGTTGTAGAACGATTTGCCCGACCGCACGACAGGCCCGGAATGGGTATGCGAGGCATTCATCAGCAGCGACTCGGGCGCAAGCCGGTATTGTTCGCCGACCTGCTTCTCCACGGCGTCGCGCAGCGCCCTGGGAATGCCGATCAGGTCCACGGTGACGATCACCAGCCGGGCGCCCGCCGGGTCTTGCAGGGCCAACGCTTTGGCGAAGAGGTCTTGGAATTTCCCTTCCGAGGGCTTGTCGCGGCCCGCGTAGCCGGCCATCCACGTCGGCTCACTCGGCGTAATCACGACCGAAGCCGCGCCCGCCTTCCAAGCCGGCTCCGACGGCGCGGCAATCGCAATCGCACACGCCGCCTCGACCACGGTTGCGATTGCCCACAAGACCACGAGCTGTCTACACGTCGGTCGTTGCATCGGACGAGCTCCCCAGCCAACTTGTCATGAAGACTTCCGAAGTCTGGAAGGTGCTTTTCAGGCAGTCCTTCTTCTCGGTCTCGATCCTACCATCTCGCCGGGGCACTGAGAAGCAGCACCGCTTGCGGAATGCCCCGAGGCTTTGCAGAATACTGAGGACGAACGGGTTGCGGACCTATTGAACCTACACAGCCACGCGAGAGACCGTCATGCAAACACTTCGAACCGCTAGCAGCAAACGGTTCCGTGGGCATTGGCCCGAACCGCTGGCGATATATAATGTTCTGTCAGAGTGAATTCACCTTCAGCGGGCAGGAGTTACAGCGATGGGAACTGAAACGATGGGCCGTGTCCTCACTGAAGCAACGATTGAGAGTCTCAAGGATCTTTGGTTCGCCGAGCAAGGCTTGCTGCCGCCGCAGCAGGTTCGCCGGATCACGGTGCCGGACGCGCTGGTTGATACGGGCGCGACCCTGCTGTCGCTCCCCACCCGGCTCATCCGGCAGTTGGGGCTGAACCCGGTGCGCAAGCGAAGGGTCACCAGCAGCATCGGGGTTGGCGAGGCGATGATCTACGACGCCGTGCGGCTGACGATCCAGGACCGCTACTGCACGGCCGACGTGATGGAGGTGCCCGACGACGTGCCCGTCCTGATCGGCCAGTTGCCGCTGGAGAACCTCGATCTGGTGGTCGATCTCCGCGGCCGCTGCTTGACCGGCAACCCGGCCCACGGCGGCGAGCAGGTGTTTGAAATGTACTGAGCGGCGAATCACTTCTTTTCCACAACCCAAATGTTGCGGAAGCGGACGGCGTTGCCGTGGTTCTGAAGGTAGACCGGCCCGGGCTCGGCCCCTTCGCCAAGCGGGGCCGCGGTGGTCGCCTGCGGCACCTCGACGTTCTTGAGCACCTCGATCCCGTTATGCCGCACGGTCATCCGGGCGTTCTTCAGCTTCTTGCCGTCCTTGTACTCCGCGGCGGTGAAATCCACGTCGTAGGTCTGCCAGGACAGCGGCGGATAGGACATCCCGATCGCCGGCGCGGCCACGCCGTAAATCGCGCCGCACTCGTTGGTCTTCGGCGCCAGCCCGAGGGAATCGAGAACCTGCACTTCGTAACGGCCTTGCGCGTAGCAGCCGCTGTTGCCGCGTCCCTGGCCCCGCTTGGCAGGCTCGAACGGGAGGCAAAACTCCAAGTGAATCGTGTAGCTCTGGAATTTCTGCTTGCTCGTGGCCCCTTCCATCAGCAGGCCGTCGGGAGTCATGCGGCCGTCGGAAAACTTGTCGGCCGAGGTGCCGTCGAACAGGACCACCGCGCCGGCCGGCGGCTTGGCGCCGAGCGTCGGGCTCTTGCGGTGGACCTTCTTGAACGTGCAGAGGTGCTTGCCCTCGCGGTTGACGATCGTGACCTCGCCGTCCTTGTACGTGCTCGTGCTGTCGTTCCTCGGGAAGACGGTCACACCGCCCTTGGTCTCGCCGTCGGCCTCCAGTTTGCTCTTGGTATCCCAGCCGTCGCCGGGCAGTCCGCCGTGGTAGCCCACCCCGTGGAACTTGCCGTCGCCCAGCGCGATGATCTGCACGCCGTACTTGACGTCTTTGCCCTTGTACGGCGCGCTGCCGACGTACTCGCCTTGGACGGCGAAATCGGGCCCGGCCTGGGCCGCGTCGGTGGCCGCCAAGGGGGACGGAGCCTTCGGGTTCGGCTCCGCGCCGACGGACAAGACTGCTGCCGACAACGGGATCAGGATCAAGACCACTCTCGTAAGTCGCAACATGGCGAGACCTCCTCAAGTCAGGAAACCGGGATGGCCAACCAGTTCATTATGAGACGGCCGTTGGCGGTTGGCAATGTGCCAGGGCGGACGCGATTGCAGCGGCCGGCGCGGGCAAGTAGATTGAGGCAATGGAGACTCTAGCAGGGAATTCGGGCGATCACGAAAGCCCGAAAGGAGGAAAGCCCGAAAAACAGAGGGAATGTTGCGTCCTCGCCCCTCGCCCTCTGCCCTCTCTTTCGGGCTTTCGTTTCTTTCGGGTTGTCTTGGGTGTCTTGGCTGCGACGGCGACGGCCGCCGGCCAGACCGGAGGGTACCTGGGACCATGTGCCTTGGTAGCATCGAAAGATGCCAAGACTCTTTTCGTTGCCTGCGCCGATGCGCGGCAGGTGGCCTGGGTCGAGTTGCCCACAGGCAAGGTCACCCGCCGGGTCGAGATGCCGGCCGAACCGACCGGCCTGGTCTCGAGTCCTGACGGAACCAAGCTGATCGTCACTTGTGCGGCGCCGAAGAGCACGGTGGTTGTGATCGATCCGCTCTCAGGCCGAATGATCGCCGCGATCCCGGCGGGGCATACGGCCACGGGAGCCGCAATCACTTCGGATGGAAGACGATTGTACGTCTGCAACCGCTTCAACAACGACGTGTCCGTGATCGACATGACAACCGGGCGTGAAGTGACGCGAGTCGGGGTTGCCCGGGAGCCGGTCGCAGCGGCCGTCACCCCGGACGGCAAAGCCGTGCTCGTGGCCAACCACCTGCCCAGCGGACCGACCAACATCTATCCCTTCGCCTCGGTGGTCACGGTCATTGACGCTGGGACGAACCGCTCGGCCGCAATTCCGCTGCCCCACGGCTCCCACAGTCTGCGGGGCCTGTGCGTCTCACCGGATGGAAGGCACGCCTACGTGACGCACCTGGTCTCCAACTTCGAGCTGATTCCCATCCAATTGGAGATGGGATGGATGAGCAGCAACGTCGTCAGCGTGATCGACGTGCAGCAGAAGAAAGTGGTCAAGACGATCGGTTTGGATGAGCCGCACTTGGGCGCGGGCAACCCCTGGGCGGTCGCCTGCACGAGCGACGGCAAATCGCTGTGCGTCAGCCACGCCGGCACGCACGAGTTGAGCCTGGTCGCCACCGCGGCCATGTTGGGAAGGCTCGTCCACATGGTCACCGCGCCGACGGTCGACAGCATCCCCGACGATCCGGCCCAAGGCCCCGGGCTGCGGCGAATCAAGTTGCCGGGGCAAGGCCCCCGCGCCTTGGCCGCCATTGGGTCGAAGCTCTACGTCGCCGAGTACTTCAGCGACAGCCTGGCCGTGGTCGATCTGGAGGCCGGCAAGGACGCCCGGCCGGCGACTATCGCCCTGGGAAAAACGCCCCGGCTGACCGCCCAACGCCGCGGCGAGATCCTCTTCCACGACGCGACGATCTGTCATCAGCACTGGCAGAGCTGTGCCAGTTGTCATCCGGACGGGCGCAGCGACGCCCTGAACTGGGACCTGCTGAACGACGCTGTGGGCAACCCGAAGAACACCAAGAGCATGTTGCTGGCCCACCGGACCCCGCCGGCGATGGCCGAGGGTGTGCGTCCGACGGCCGAATCGGGCGTCCGCGCCGGACTGACGGGCATCTTGTTTGCCGACCGACCGGAAGAGGAGGCTGCGGCGATCGACGATTATCTCCGATCGCTCAAGCCGGTGCCCAGTCCGCACCTTGTCGATGGCCAACTCAGCCCGGCGGCCCAGCGCGGCAAGAAGCTCTTCGAGAGCGACCGCACCGGATGCCGCGATTGCCATCCCGCGCTGCTCTATACCGACCTGAAGCTGCAAAACGTGGGCACGCGGGGTCCGGCCGACTATGTGGATGCTTTCGACACCCCGACCCTGATCGAGGTCTGGCGGACCGCGCCTTACCTGCACGATGGCCGCTATGCGACGATCAAGGAGTTGATCGTCAAGGGAAAGCACGGCAGCAAGGACCCCGGCCGCACCGGCCCACTAAGCGACCAGGAGGTCGACGACCTGGTGGAGTTCGTCTTGTCGCTGTAGGCTTGTGCGGCCGCCAGGAGCCGGCTACGATGGCCGGGGTGCTGTTCTTCGAGAGACATCCCGGCATGGGCTCGGCCAAGGAGCAAGCTGTGAGACCGCTGCGACGGACGATTCTCGTATTGCTATCGCTCGTTCTCTTCCGCGCCGGCGCCTTGGCGGCGGATGCTGCGGCCACGCTGACGATCGACGCCTCGCGGCCGGGCCCTCGGATCAGCCCGATGCTCTGGGGGATCTTTTTCGAGGACATCAATCTCTCGGCCGACGGCGGCATCTATCCTGAGCTGGTACGGAACCGTTCCTTCGAGGACTCGGAGAAGCCCGAGCATTGGACCTTGGCGGCCACCGGCTCGGCCAAAGCACGCATGGCCATCGACGACGCCAAGCCGCTCAACGCGGTGAATCGCCGCAGCCTCAAGCTCATGATCGAAAGCGTGGATCGCGGCAAGGTGCGCGTGGTCAACGAGGGCTATTGGGGCATGGCCATGGTCAAGGATGCCGAATATCACCTGTCGCTTGCCGCCTGCTCGGACGGCGGCTTCCGCGGCCCGATTGCGGTGGCCATTGAGAGCAAGTCGGGCCAGAAGCTCGCCGAAGGGACCGTCGAGGGGCTTTCCGACGACTGGAAGACATTCGTCTTGGACCTGAAGGCCAGCGGCGCCGATCCGCAGGCCAAGCTCGTGCTGAGCGTCGCCCAGCCGGGCACGGTGTGGTTGGACATGGTGTCGCTAATGCCCAAGAAGACCTGGAAGGGCCACGGCCTGCGGCCCGACCTGGCCGAGATGCTCGCCGGGCTGAAGCCGGCGTTCGTGCGGTTCCCAGGCGGCTGCTGGGTCGAGGGGGACGTGCTGAAGTTTGCGTATCGGTGGAAGGAGACCATCGGCGGCGCGGCCCAGCGTCGTCCGCTCTGGAATCTATGGAAGTATTACGCCACGCACGGGCTGGGGTTCCACGAATATCTTGTCCTCTGTACCACAAACCTCAAGCATTGTGAAAATTCTCACAAAGATATCACGCGGCAGTGGCGTTAAGTTGTTGCAGTGTTATGTGTTGTGAGCGGCACAAGGCCGTAATGATGTCTCGGCCTTTGGTCGTGACATGGTATCGCCTCTGACGGGGTGATTTGCGGATCAGACTATGGGCTCGAAGGATGCGAAGGCGATACGAGACCTTGGACGCGATCCGCGCACGTTGCGCTGGATCGTCATGGGCGGATGGATACAGGCGGCAGGCCAAATCACGATTGCAGAATCCCTGAACCGCAAACGCTCCGTCGCTCAAGACTTCGAGGAGCTTCTGATCCTCTTCGAACCAGGGACGCAGAGCGCGGTAACGCTTGCCGTCCTTGGTGACCCGACGGCACACCGCGGCCGCCAGCGTGCCGAGCGTCGTCGTCGTGTCCAGGGAAGCGGACATGAACCCGAACTGCAGATCGATCCAGTAGTGATAGAGGAACTTGCACTTGCGCAGCCGCAGCCTCAGTTGCAGGAGTTTCTCTTCTCGGTTGCGGTGGATTTCATAGGTCTTGCAAGGCTCGACGCACGTCAGGACGCACTTTTGTATAAACTGACTCATGGTATCCTCGCCTTGATTGGGAAAGGGAGTGTCTGGACAACCTTTCTATCCTATCAGGCCGCGAGGATACCTTCATTTCTGGCTCGTGGGGGCTGTCACCACCTTGACCGTTCCCTCCCCGCCGCTTACCTTGATCGGCGCTCGGGGAAACGGAGTCGGGCTCTGCTCACGACGCAACCCGACACGACCATGCTGCGCACGGTGCCCGACCCGGGTCAGGGCGGGTGAATGGCCCGCACGGTCCCGGCCGCTACGCCGCCGGGACCGTCCTC
>CAYTJV010000054.1:0-21707 GCA_964438165.1 uncultured Planctomycetaceae bacterium
GACCGCATCAGCGTCGACGTGCCCGGCGCCACGGTCCATCACTGGCGCGGCCGCCTGTTCGTGCCGTCGCACATCCGACGAGCCGTGGTGCTCGTGCCCGGCATCCACGCGATTGGGATCGACGAGCCGCGGCTCTACAACCTCGCCATTCAAATGGCGCAGGTGGGGATGGCGGTTCTGACGCCTGAGATGCCGGACCTAGCGAGATACGCCATCACGGCCAGGACGACCGACATGATCGAGGACGCGGGCCGCTGGCTGGCGCACCAGCCGCGCCTCGCTCGGGATGGGCGCGTCGGTATGACCGGCATTAGCTTTGCCGGCGGCCTGGCCATTGTCGCCGCGGGGCGTCCGGCACTTCATGACCGCGGGGCGTTCGTCTTCGCGTTCGGCGGTCATAGCCACTTTCCTCGCGTCCTGCGGTTTCTGTCGACCGGCATGGAGCCTGCGGCATTGCCTCAGGCCGGCACGGCTGCCGGAACTGCGGTGCCGGAACGGCATCGCCGGCCGCACGACTACGGCGTGGCGGTGCTGTTGTTGGGATTGGCCGATCGGTGTGTGCCGCCGGCACAGGTGGAACCGCTGCGTGCCGCCATTCTCGAGTACCTCACGGCCTCGTGCTACGACCTCATCAACCTGGCCAAGGCCATGGAAACGTACCGAACCGCCGACGCCATGGCCCGTGCGCTGCCCGAGCCTTCACGGACGTTGATGCACTACGTCAATACGCGGGATGTCGACACGCTGGGACCGCTGCTGGCGCCGAATCTCGCGAACGACGGTCTGGACCCGGCGCTCTCGGTAGACCTGTCACCTGCCCCCGTGGCCCCTGTGTACCTGCTGCACGGCAAGGATGACAACGTAGTGCCCGCAATCGAAACGTCGTACCTCGCGCGGTACCTCGAAGGCAAGACGCGCGTGCGCGTCCTGCTCAGCAGTCTGATCACACACGCGGAGCTGAACCAGGAGAAAGGGTGGTCTTAGGCCTGGCAGTTGCTGGAATTCCTCGCTGATCTGCTGCGGGCATAGGGCCCCCGGGCCCGGGGCCATGGCGGGGAAGTGTTCGGGGATCTCGGGGGGGGGGAAGCCTTGCACGATGGGGTTCGCCGCGTCGAAGACCAACACCAAAGCGGGGTGGTTCACCTGGCGGTAGATCTCGGCCAGGTGGAAGCCGTCGCCGCCCACCAGGTTTGCCTCGACCTCCAGACCGAACGTGAGGTCCGAGCGGTGGCAGACCTCGGCGATCTGGCCGAGCTGGTCCACGGCCTGGGGCAGGTGCCCGCGGGGGTCCTCGCCTTTGGGATGGTAAAACGAGAAGCCGCGGATGAGCTTGGTCTCGAAGGCGTGGGCCAGCTCGCAGGCCTTCTTCACGTCGCCCGACAGGTACCGCTTGAACGGCACGAAGACGTTCTTCGTTCCATCGTCGACGTTCTTGAGCTTCACCTTGCCGATGGGCGAGCCGATCGAAGAAACGCTCAGCTCGTATTCGGCCTCGAGACTGCGGATCTTCTGGATCTCGGAGCGGCTGAGCTTCATCACGTTTTTCACGCCGTCGCCGACGTCGATGAAGCGGATGCTGTAGTACTGGAGGCCAAGAGCGGCGAAGGCGGCGAACTGCTGGACGGCGGTCTTCTGGTTGGCGGCCTCGTCGGCAAAACCGGTGAGGATCACGCGTGGTCGGTTGGGCATGGCTGGGTCTCGATAAGAAAGAGGATACGGACCTTCCGGCCCGAGGGCCGCAGCCCGTATTGTCAGGCCCATCGGACTGGACAGCAAGTGGGTCGGCCGGGTCGTAGGGCAAGCAGCTTGCTTGTCCACACTAGGCGCAGGACAGGCAAGCACGGCTGCTTGCCCTACGGCCCTCGCTGTTTGCAAGCAGGCCACCCCGTGACGGCGTGGACGACGAGACGGGGCGTCGTTCCAAGCTGTGGATCCCCGATTCCGCGTCAGCCATGATCGCGCTTCGGGGCGTGTCTGACGCCCCCCCTTGGCGAGTAGTCGGGCAGCCCGTGAAGGAGATAAGCTCGCGCATTACCCGACAAGCGTCCAAAGCCTTGCAGAGACGGAAGGGTGGCTGTATCATTCTGCCTGTGGTGAGACCGGCGCCGAGCCGATCCACCGCCATAAAATCCGGCGCTCGCTGGCATCCGTAGCGGCACTACCAGCACGCAAGAGCACTCCAGGCACGATCGGTTCCCCGAAATACCGGGGTCGGTCGCGCGGGGAGTGTTTTTTGTTTTCTCGGCACTGAAGGGAACATGCCCATGGCCCAGTTCGAGCTTGTCCCGCGGGATGTCCCGCCCGTAAACACCAAGTACCGGCGGATCGTCACCCCTATCCCCGTGCCCGAGTCGATCCCGATCCTCCAACGCCTGCGGCAGTACGAACCGGTCTCCATGAGCGGGCAGCCGCTGGTGCTCTGGGATCGGGCCGAGGGGATCCAGGTGTTCGACCGCTGGGGCAATATGTGGCTGGACTGGTCGAGCGGCGTGCTGGTGGCCAACGCCGGCCATAGCCATCCGCAGATCAGCCAGGCGATCGCCGATCAGGTTCGCCATGGACTGACGCACAACTATTGCTTCCCCTCGGAGATCCGCGCCAACGTGGTCGAGGAGTTGGCCAACGTCGCCCCGGAAGGACTTGAGAAAGTTTTTCTACTGACCACGGGGGCGGAGGCGTGCGAGTGCGCGATCAAGCTGGCAAGGACCTGGGGCCTGAAGGTCGGCGGACGGGAGAAAATCACCTTCGTCACGTTCGACAACGCCTTCCACGGCCGGACGCTGGGGGCCCAAATGGCAGGCGGCATACCGGCCTTGAAGCAGTGGATCGTCAACCTCGACGCCAATATGGTCCAAGTGCCCTTCCCCGACGGCTTCCGCTGCCCGGACACGCGGTTTGAACTGTTCCTGGAGTCGCTCGACAAGCAGGGCGTCCGGCCGGAGATGGTGGCTGGCGTAATGACCGAAACCTACCAGGGGGGCAATGCCAGCTTCGCCCCGCCGGAATACATCCAGAAGCTCCGCGCGTGGTGCGACCAGCACCAGGCCCTCCTGATCTTCGACGAAGTACAGGCCGGCTTCGGGCGCACAGGGACGTACTGGGGCTTCGAGCATTACGGCGTGGTGCCCGACGTGATCTGCTGCGGCAAGGGGATTTCCAGCGGGCTGCCGATCTCGGCGGTGATTGGCCGGCCGCAGGTGATGGACCTTTACCCGCCCGGCTCGATGACCTCGACCCACACCGGCAACCCGATCTGCGCGTCGGCCGTGCTGGCCAACTTGAAGGTGATTCGCGAAGAGAACCTGGTGGAGCGGTCGCGCGAGCTGGGCGAGATTCTCCAGCCGGCCCTGCGCTGCGTGGGCCGGCGGTTTGCGAACCACATCGGAGCGGTCCACGGCAAGGGGCTGGTGGCTTCGTTGCACATCGTCAAGCCGGGCGGGATCGAGCCCGACGCCGCGTTGGCCGCCGGGATCGTGCGCCGCTGCGTCGAAAAGGGCCTGCTGATGTTCGCGCCCGTCGGCTACGGCGGGGCGTCGGTCAAGATCGCCCCACCCCTGGTGATCGGCGAAGAGCCGCTCCGCGAGAGCATCCAGGTGCTGGAAGAAGCGATGGGCGAGGTGGTTGGGACGAAATAGGAATCTGATACTGCATCGTTAGGTTCACCACGGAGGCACGGAGGACACGGAGGGGGGAGGGGAAGGGAAAGGAGGGATCGGTTTACGGCGAGCGCACTGCTGGGGTGATTTTCTCCAGGACTGTGAAGCCGGGAAAGCGTTGCAGTGATGACGCTCCCCCTTTCCCGACCTTCTCCGTGTTCTCCGTGCCTCCGTGGTGAATTTCCTGTGACTTAGCGTGGTAGCACTAGACTCACGCAGGAGCCAAATCCATGGCCGTTCCCATTCAACCCGCGATTGACGTGCTGATTGTCGGCGGGGGAATGATTACGCACGACCAGATTCTTCCGTCGATCTATCATCTCCAGCGGCTGGGCCTCGTCGGCTCGATTCGCATCGTGGCATTGAATAGCGCCCCGCTGCGGACCCTGGCCGAGGCGACGCAACTGGCCGAGGCGTTTCCCGGCCAAGGCTTCGAGCCGTTGCCGGCGTTGGACAGGCCGCCGCAAGAGATGTTCCCCGACTTGTACAAGGACGCGATTGCCGGCCTGCGGCCCCATCAGCTCGTGGTGGTGGCCGTGCCCGATCACGTTCACCACCCGGTGATTCGCGAGGCTCTCGCACACAATCAGCACGTTTTGTCGGTCAAGCCGCTGGTGCTCAAGCACGCGCAGGCGGTCGAGATCGAGCAAACAGCCCGCGAGCGCGGGCTTTTCGTGGGCGTGGAGTACCATAAGCGATTCGACCGTCGGTCGCTGGAGGCCCGGCGGCAGTATCGCGTCGGCCGACTGGGCGAGTTTCGCTGCGGCGAGGCAAAGCTCGTCGAGCCGTATTACTACCGCCACTCGAATTTCCAGAACTGGTTCACCAAGGAGAATAGCGACCCGTTCACGTACATCGGCTGCCACTATGTGGACCTGGTGTACTTCATCACGGGCCTGCGGCCGGTTGAGGTGTCGGTCCGCGGCGTGGAGGGCAAATTCCCGAATGGGAACGTCGGCTATCTCTGGTCGTCCGGACAGGTCATTTGGGAGAACGGGGCGATTCTGAGCGTCACCAACGGGTTAGGCTATCCGGACGAAGGGCCGGGCACGAACGACCAGGGCCTGTGCATGTTCTGCGAAGGCGCCGACTGCGGTGCGTACCTGCATCACGACGACCAGTATCGCGGCTGTAGCTACGGTTACGTCGATCGAACGTCTGGCGCGATGTTCCGTTACGTCAGCCCCGACTACTTCCGCCTGGTCCCTTGGGAAGGCGAGGGACTGCGGCCGGTCGGCTACGGGTACGATTCGGTCGAGGCCCTCCTGCAAGCAGCGATCCGCGTGAACGCCGCGGCCGAAGGATTATCGGGCGACGAGGCGCTCGCCCAGCGTCGGCAAGTGCTCGCGGAAATCGACCGCCGCGCCATCCTTGCCACGCCGGCCAACAGCTCGATCAACGAGTTGGTGACCGAAGCAGCCCGGATGTCGATCCAGCAAGCCGGCCGGCACGTGGCGATCCGCTACGACCCAACGCGCGGCATCGCGGCACGCTAAGGATTCCGCGCGAATTTGCTCTTAGATGAACGGCGGAATGTCGATCGGCAAGCCAACCCGCATGAAGAAGCGCGCGAATGCCTGCGCAAGGTGCTCTTTGTACGGCGGGAGCAGCCGAACTCGATCTCCGACGGAGCAAGCGAACTCCCTCACATGAGCCAGGGGCAGCGAATACACTCGCCGGAAGTCAACAACGGCAACCTCCGATTCGAATCCGGCGACCTTGCATGGTGCAAGCATATGGTACGCAGGCAGGTTGCCGCGCCTCGCATCCTCCATTCCCTTGGGAGTTGCCAAATGCCCGCCCACCTCGGCACAAGACCAGATTGCACACAACAGGACCTCGGTGACCTTCTCGCGACTTCTTACAAGGTCGCAAGTCTGAGAGAGGACAATCACGTCTCTCTCTACCCACTCAAACTCCGCGGCCACCTCTTCCGGCAACGCCTTGCCTACCAGCAGCCCGCTGGGCGGCAAGAACACGGCACAGTGCCGGAATATATCACCCTGCTCAATCGAGTCTCCGCTGACAACTGTATACCACGGATAGTCAATCATCGACGGGAGAGCCTATTTCGCCCAAGGGTCCTCTGCGGGAAGCGGCTGGTCCCGTCGAGTTCTCTTCAATCGTACCTGAATACGGCCGCCGGGTCGGGCAGGGGCTGCCGGAATGAGATTGTCCCAGTCTAGCACATCAGGAGTTACCGCCGCTGCATCCGAGGAATCCGACTTCGTGCCGTCTTCGCGTGCGGCAAATCGCTCGTAGAGGGGCGCGAACTGCTGGAGTTCGTCACAGCTAAGGGACTGAAAATCGTCCTCGCTGATCACGAGCGGGGCTTGGGCAGTGGATGCGGCCGTTGCCGGCGCTGTATGAATGCCGGTCTCTTCGCTTGGCGGGTTGCCGGCGGCCAGCGACACCGCCACCGCGGCGGCGGCAATTGCAGACGCGCGCGGCCTTGGCATCGCGGGGCGTGTCGGCACGGATACGTGTGGGATATGGACGGTCCCCGGATCGCTTCCACCAATCGATGGCGGAATGAAAAGCCGTGAGGCGCTGTCAGAGGCCACTGCCTTCAACGCCGCCCATCGCACGCCACTCTCCGCGAACTCAACGCCGAGCATCTCGGCGACTCGCGCCAAGGCGGGGAAGTTCCTCGGCTCGTAATCTGCAAAAGGCACCCACAGCCGTAGGCTCTGCCCAACGTGCCACGACAGTTCCTTGAGGTTGTGGGCAAGTTGCCGCCCGTAGCCGTGGCGACGGTACTGCGGTTTCACGAACAGTTCTTCGACGTCCAGATACCCGTCGCGAGCAACGGCGAAAGCCCACCCGATCCTTTCGTCGACACTTGTATCGCGAATCTCGACGCCGAACTGCTTCATGCCCTCATACACCAGATCGGGCAATTCCCAACGCAGAACCTTCTTTCCGAAATGATGCCGAGTGGGCATCAGGCCGAGGAGGCTGCTGTTGGTCCACGACTCGATGAGATGGTGGTCATAATACTCCTCCGGCAGTATCCCGAAGCCCTGATCTCCCCAGTCGCGCCCCCAACTGTTTAAGAACTCGAAGCCACCCTTTTCCCGCGAGTAACCGAAGATACAGACGACATGGGTGCCAATGACGGCGTCACGAGTCTTCGGCAGATCAATCACACCGCCTGGAGCGTCGAACCACTGTTCGGTGATCTCGATGCTGACTCCCACGGGCAGCGACCGAGAGAGGACCCGGTAGCACTGCTCGGCCGTTCGGACGCGCTGATAACACTGGATGCGGTTTGCCTTGGCCTTGGCGTCAACTCCTGGCGGCTCCGGAAGCGGCCAATTCTCGTATGAGAGCGGCCCAGGCCAGTCTTCCTCGGACGCAACCCCCCATCCAGCCATAACTCGCAGAGGACTGATCTGCCAAGTTCCCTCCTGCGGGTTCCCGGGATAGGTGCCCTCGAGTTGTCGTGCGCGTGTGTAGCCGTATGTTCCGCTGATATGCATGGCATCACCCTACTGCTATTATCGCCTCACGAGCGTGCCGATCACAGCGATCTCCGGTGGGGGGCCCAAAATCGCCCTGCTTATCGAACGCGGTGTGCATGAATTCCGGCCGGTGGTTCACAACGGTTCACCGCCCGTCTGGGAGGTGAACTCGGCAGTCACAGTGGTTGTGATTCCCCCGCGGGGGGTGAATGCCGCCACCAGGGTCATGCGGCGGGGTTGGAGCACGGCGACCAGGTCGTCGAGGATGCGATTGGTTACATGCTCATAAAAAATCCCCTCGTTGCGGAACTGCTGGAGGTAGAGCTTCAGGCTCTTCAGTTCCACGCATTTCTCGGCGGGCACGTAGGTGAACGTCAGCGTGCCGAAGTCGGGCTGGCCGGTCTTGGGACATACCGAGGTAAACTCCGGACAGCGGATCTCGATCGTATACTCCCGATTGGGGTATTGGTTCGGAAACGTCTCGAGCACATCGCGGAATAAGTCGCTCACGTGCCTGACTCCTTGGACGGCATGAACACATTTGGCATGATAAGAAGTATGAAGTATGAAGGATGAAGGATGAAGTGGGGGATGTCCCGACCTGCAATTGTGCTCCTCTCCGGCGGACTGGATTCGGCTACCACGGCAGCGATTGCCCGATCCGAGGGGTTCGACCTGTTTGCACTTTCGGTTGACTACGGCCAGCGGCACCGCTTCGAGTTGGAGGCCGCCCGGCGTATCGCCCAGGCGCTTGAAGTGAAGCGACACGTAGTGCTTGGGGTTGATCTGCGGCAATTGGGGGGTAGTGCGCTGACCGCCGCTATAGAGGTGCCGAAGGACCGGAGCATGGCCGACATGCAGGCCGAGATCCCCGTCACGTATGTCCCCGCGCGGAATACGGTTTTCTTGGCCCTCGCGCTTGGGTACGCCGAGGTGACCGGGGCGGCCGACATCTTCATTGGCGTGAACGCCGTGGACTACAGCGGGTACCCGGACTGCCGGCCGGAGTACATCGCCGTGTTCCAGCAACTGGCCAACTTGGCGACCAAGGCCGGGGTGGAAGGCCGGTTGAAGTTCACCGTCCATACGCCGCTGGTACACTTGACTAAGGCTGAAATCATCCGCCGGGGCGCGGCCCTCGGCGTGGACTACTCCTTGACCCATTCCTGTTACGACCCCGATCCGACAGACCTGAGCTGCGGCCGTTGCGACGCGTGCCTGCTGCGGCTGAAAGGATTCGCCGAGGCGGGAATGGTGGATCCGATCGAGTATCAGAAATCCGAGAGAAGAATATAGGAAAAGAAAATGGGGAGAAAGGAAAATGCCTCTATCATCTTCTTTTCCCCAATCTTCCTTTCCGTTTGCCCTTTTCCCACCATGCGAATCGCGGAAATCTACAAATCATTCCAAGGCGAAGGATTCCTGACCGGGACCCCGAGCGTGTTCGTTCGGGCTAGCGGGTGCAATCTCCGCTGCCGGTTCTGCGATACGCCGTTCGCCTCCTGGCGGCCGGAAGGGGAGCACCTGACGGTACGGGAGATCGTTGCCCGGGTGCGCGAATTGCAGGAAGAGCAGGTGATCCTTACGGGCGGGGAGCCAATGATCTTCGCGGAGTCCGTTGAACTGACCACGGCCCTGCGGCGTTTGGGCCGGCACATCACGATCGAGACTGCGGGAACGAAGTACTTGCCGGTGGCTTGCGATTTGATGTCGATCAGCCCCAAGCTCTCCAACAGCACGCCCTCGACTGAACAAGAGCCAAGCTGGGCACTGCGGCACGAGCAGCGGCGCCACGCCCCGGACGTCATCCGCCGGCTCGTTGCCGAATATCCCCATCAACTCAAGTTCGTTGTCGGCTCGGTGGCCGACTGCCGTGAGGCGGAACAGTACTTGGCGGGTTTTCCGGAAATCGACCGCAGCCGGGTGATGCTGATGCCGATGGGCATGGAAGCGGCCGCCCTGGCTGAAACGGCCGTTTGGCTTGAACCTTACTGTGCCCAGCACGGTCTACACTACTGTCCGCGCCGGCACGTCGAGTGGTTCGGCGGCGTCGTACGTGGAACATAGGAGCCACACGCTGGACAATTCCATCCGCCAAAACTGCGCTTCGCGAAGTCCGCCTAACCCCTGCCCCCTAACCACTAACCCCTGACAACCATGATCGCCATCATCGACTACGGAATGGGTAACCTCCGCAGCGTCCAAAAGGGCTTCGAGCGCGTTGGGCACCAAGCGATCGTGACCGACGATCCGGCGCAAGTCCAACGAGCGTCTACAGTTGTGCTTCCAGGCGTGGGCGCCTTTGAGGACGCGATTGCGGAGTTGCGGCGGCGCAATCTGGTGACGCCCGTGCTCGACGCGATCCACTCCGGCAAGCCCTTTCTCGGAATCTGCCTGGGACTGCAATTGCTCTTCGAGGTGAGTTACGAGAACGGTCGGCACGAAGGTTTGGGAGTCCTGAAGGGGGAAGTGGTCCGTTTTCAGCTTCCGCCCGAGTACTCAGTTCCCCACATGGGTTGGAACCAACTGGCGATCCGGCGTCGGCCCCCTGTTTTGGAGGGCATTCCGGACGGGGCGTACTTCTACTTCGTTCACTCCTATTACGTCGCGCCGAGCGACCCCGGGGTGATCGCGACCGATACGGAGTATCACGCCCCGTTCTGCTCGATGATCTGGCGCGACAACGTCTTCGCCACCCAATTCCACCCCGAGAAGAGCCAGGCCGACGGGCTGCGGGTGCTGAAGAGCTTCGGAGCTTTGTAAGACGAAGGGAAATCCGTCCTACCACCGGGCACTCGGTGTGCCTCGGGTCGGCTTCAGGTTCCGTTGACCAACCGACGCAAGGGGGCGCACCCGGAGACGATGCGGGAACGTATCATGGGGGCGTCCATGCTCCTGCAAGGGCGAACGGAAGTCTGTGCGCTTGACTATCGGGAAGTACTGACGGGGTGCGATTCAGCCGACGTGTTTGCGTGAGGCTGGCAGGTAGGTCCTTCAGCTTTGCAGGGCGGACGGAGCGAAGCGATGCCCGCCCTGCCCCCTTTCTGCTGCTCATCGCCAGCGGCTACGGCTCGCGGTTTCGACAGGAAGCACTTTAGAGGAGACAGACTGCTCGCTTGTGCCTTGGTCCAGGAAGCGGATCTCAATTCGCTTGCCGAGCGCTTGCGCAAGGCGTTCAAGAGTCTTTAACGAATGGCCGTCATAGTCCGCGTTCTCAAGTCGGGCAATCGCAGACTGGTGCATTCCCGTACGTGCGGCCAATTGCTTCTGCGTCAAGCCCGCCTGAATTCTTGCCTGATAGATTTCGGCTGCGACGTTCGCGTTGAAGCGTTCCGATTCAACCGCCGCGGCCAAATCGGGATCAGCGGCAAGCTTGCGTCGGATGACTTCGGCAAAGTCCTTGGTTACTGCCATGACAACATTCCCTGAAGGCTCGAACCTCTGTCGCTGGCATCGGTCACATCTATAACAATATTGTGATTTACGGCCCACGTCAAGCCCGTTGTTGAGTCGAAGCGTGCAAACTACGCCGCGGCACGCTGCCTTGCAAGCGGACGGCTCGTGTGTCATATTACCCGTTTTGTCCGTGGGTAGCGGGAGATGGCGGGAGCGGCGCTACGTGCAGATCTGGCCGGCAATTGACCTACGTGGGGGGAAATGCGTCCGCCTGAAACAGGGGGACTTCGGCCGCGAGACGGTCTTCGGCGAGGATCCGGCGGCCATCGCCCGGCATTGGGTCAGCCAGGGAGCTGAGTGCCTCCATCTGGTCGATTTGGACGGGGCTCGCACGGGTACCCTGTCCAATGAGCCAAGCATTACTGCCGTCCTCCGAGCGGTCGACGTGGCCTGCGAGCTGGGCGGAGGTATCCGCGACGAGGAGACGATCGGGCGGCTGCTCGACGCGGGGCTTGCAAGGCTCGTGGTGGGCACGCAAGCGATCCGCCAGCCGGACTGGTTCCGGCAGATGTGTCGGCGGTTTCCGGGGAAGCTCGTGTTGGGAATCGACGCCCGGGACGGCCGCGTGGCAACGCACGGCTGGCTCGAGACCAGCGAGATCGAGGCTACGGAACTGGCCGGGCGGTTCGCCGAGGAACCGATCGCGGCGATTGTTTATACCGACATCGCCACGGACGGGATGATGGCCGGACCGAACGTGGCGGCGATGGCCGCCATGAAGCAGGCGGTCGGCTGTCCGGTCGTGGCGTCGGGCGGCGTGACCACGGTGGACGACGTGGCCCGGCTGGCGGCCGTTGGCATGGACGGCTGTATTATCGGCCGGGCGTTGTATGAGGGGACCATCACGCTGAGTGAGGCGATTCGAGCGGACAGAGGGAAATAGCGAACATGACCAGACTTCCGAAGTCTCCGAGACTTCGGAAGTCTTGAAACGTCAATCGAAGGGTTTTTCCATGGCGAAGTATACGGTCGAGCAAATCCGCAACATTGTATTCTGTGGCCACAAGTCGTGCGGCAAGACCACGTTGGCCGATCGCATGCTCACCACGACCGGGATGGTGAACCGGCCGGCGAGCGTCGATGACGGGACGAGCATCTGCGATTTCGACGAGGAGGAGAAAACGCACCGCTACACGATCGAAGCCAGCGTGGTACACTTCGATCACGCGGGGAAGCACTTCCACGTCATTGATACGCCCGGCTATCCCGATTTCATCGGCCAGGCGGTCGGCGCCATGCGGGGCGTCGATATGGCGGCGATCGTGGTCAATGCCCAGAGCGGCATTGAGGTCAACACCCGGCGGGTATTCGCCGAGGCGGCCAAGGCGGGCTTGGGCCGGATGATCGTGCTGAACAAGATGGACGGCGACAACATCAATTTTCCGGCCGTGGTCGAGAGCATTCAGAAGCTGTGGGGCAACGCCTGCGTGCTCTTGAACGTGCCGGTGGGCCTGGGAGCGGACTTCCGCGGCGTGGTGAGCACGCTCGACGTGCCCGCCGACACGAAGGGGTCGTTGGTCGATCCGGCGGAAATCAACCGCTCGATCATCGACTCGATCATCGTGGCCGACGAGGCGGTCATGGAGCGCTATTTCGAGGGCACTCCGCCGACCAAGGAAGAGCTCTCGCGTCTGATCGTCCAGGCCATTGCCGAGGGGAGCCTGATTCCGATCGTCTGCGTGTCGGCCAAGACGGGCGTGGGGTTTGCCGAACTGATGGACGCCATGGCCACCTGCTGCGTCCCGCCCGACAAGGTCGTTCGCAAGGCGACCAAGCCCGACGGGGAAGCCGTGGACGTCCTAGCCAACCCCAACGGGCCGCTGGTGGCCCAGGTGTTCAAGACGCGGATCGACCCCTTCGTGCAAAAGCTGAGCTTCATCCGGGTCTTCTCCGGGACGCTGAAGAAGGACTCGACGGTGCCGCTGGTGGGCGCGCGCAAGCCGGTCAAGCTGGCCCAGTTGTTCGCGATGCAGGCAAGCGAGACGGAGCCGGTCGACGAGGTGGGGCCTGGCGGGATCGTGGCCGTGACCAAGGTCGAGGAGTTGCACAACGGCGGCACGCTCGGCGAGCACGCCATGCCGCCGATCGCATTCCCCACGCCGATGGTCGGACTGGCCGCCTCGCCCAAGAGCCGCGGCGATGAGACCAAGCTTTCCGGTTCGCTGGCCAAGATCTCCCAGGAGGACGGCACGTTTCGCCGCGATCTCGATTCGCAGACCAAGGAAATGGTCATTTACGGGATGAGCGAGCTGCACCTGCAAATCCTTCGCGAAAGGCTCAAGCGCCGCGACAAAGTGGAGGTGGATACCAAGGAGCCCAAGATCCCGTACCGCGAAACGATCCAGGCCAACGCCGAGGGCATGTACCGCCACAAGAAGCAGACCGGCGGCCGCGGCCAGTTCGGCGAGGTACACATCCGCATGTGCCCCCTGCCCCTGGGCACCAACATCGAAGAGTTCGCCACCAAGGCGCACTTCCCGCAACTGAAGGAGCCGCACTACGATCCGGACAACAACTTCCTCTGGCTCGATTCGGTTGTCGGCGGCACCATCCCGAGCAACTTCATGCCCGCGGTGGAAAAAGGCTTCAAGGACCGTCTGGAGCGGGGCGTGGTCGCCGGATACAAAGTCAAGGACATTTGCGTCGAAGTGTTCTTCGGCAAGCACCATCCGGTCGACAGCTCGGAGCAGGCCTTCAAGACCGCCGCCTCGATGGCCTTCCGCAACGTCTTCCAGCAAGCCAAGCCGAGCCTGCTGGAGCCGATCGTCAAGGTGGAAGTGACCGTGCCCGGCGACAAGCTGGGCGATATTTCCAGCGACATGTCGGGCCGGCGGGGCCGCGTGCTGGGGATGTCGTCGGCGGGCGGCGACCTCCAGACCATCATCGCCGAAGTCCCGCTGGCCGAGGTGACCAACTACGCCCGAGCCCTATCGAGTATCACCGGCGGCCAGGGGAGCTACACCATGGAGTTCACCCACTACGACCTCGTGCCCGGCAACGTCATGCGCGAGATCGTCGAGAAGACGCAACTGAAGGAAGCAGAAGAGGATTAGCGTGTCAGGGGGCAAATGAATCACGAAAGCCCGAAAGAACGAAATCCCGAAAAAGCGATCAGAAGCCGACAGGGGAGCATTCATCCCCAATTATTCCCGGGCTTTCGTCCTTTCGGGCTTTCGTGATTGCCCGATTTTCCGGCTACCCGGGTTGTGGCCTAAACGGAGGAAACAGAGACAACGGAGAAAGCCTGAGAAGACGGCCCCGCTTATCACATCTTGGCTTGGCCAACGCAAGCTAATCCTCCGTTTCCTCTGTTTCCTCCTGTTCAAGACCCGATGGCGGTCCACCGAATAGCAAGGCCGGTGAGCCGTTGCCGTGCCACAACACGAGCCGATCCCCTGCATCGAGGGGTTCGCTCTCTTGCCGGTTGTTTGCAATCCGTCCCCGGTGCTGGTACACTCAGCCGTAGACATCTAGACATCTGGGGGTCCACCTCACGTCTGGCAATTCAGGCCGCAAATCAGCGTGGCGAAGCTATGGCTGTGGAAACCGCCGCATCCTTTCTTGAAGTCCTCGAAAAGAGCAAACTACTGAAAGGCGATCAGCTCGGCATCGCCCGCGAGATGGCCGCTGGAGCTGCCGACGCCCGGGCCCTGGCCAAGACTCTGGTGCTAAAAGATCTGCTCAACCGCTGGCAGGCGGGGCAGTTGTTGGCCGGCCGCACGGCGTTTCTGTGGGGCAAGTACCGACTGGTCGACTTGCTGGGCCGCGGCGGCATGGGGAGCGTGTTTCTCGCCTGGCACACGATGATGAATCGGGCCGTGGCCCTGAAGGTCATCTCCAAGGAATTGGGGAAAGATGCTGCGGCCTTGGAACGGTTCTTCACCGAGGCCCGGGCCGTGGCCGCGCTGGACCATCCGAACATCGTCCATGCCTACGACGTGGCCAACGAGGGCGATCGGTACTACATGGTGATGGAGTACGTCGAGGGCCGCGACTTGCAGCGGATGGTCGAGAACAAAGGTCCGCTGGATTTCGGCCTGGCGGTCGATACTATCCGCCAGGCCGCCGAGGGGCTGGCCCACGCCCACGGCAAAGACATGATCCATTGCGACATCAAACCAGCCAATCTGCTGGTGAATCCGCAAGGGGTGGTCAAGATTCTCGACATGGGGATGGCTCGGGCGGTGGGCCCCAAAGCGCAGGCCGGCGCCGCCGAGGGCGCCGCGAAGGAGGACCAGACGATCCTGGGGACCGTCGACTACATGGCCCCGGAGCAGGCCATGGGCATCGAGAAGATCGACCGGCGGTCCGACATTTACTCGCTGGGCTGCACGTTCTACTTCGCCCTGGTCGGGCATCCGCCGTTTCCCGAAGGGACGCTGGCCGAACGGATCCTCAAGCACCAAACCGAAGAGCCCAAGGACATCGCCGCCGATCGCCCCGATACCCCGCCAGAGCTGATCCGCATCTGCCGGAAGATGATGGCCAAGGAGCCCGACGACCGTTTTCAAACCGCCGACGAAGCGGCCAAGGTGCTCTCCGAATGGCGTCCGTCGCAGGCGAAGATCCTGCGGGCCACGCCGTTGGAAGAGGCCGAGGCGGAACTGGTCGAGGATGAGGTGACCGCCGAAGCCGCGCCCGCCGCCAATGCCCAGCCGGCCGCACGGCCTTCCGCCAAACAACCCCTGGCCACGCACCTAGTGACGCGGGCGAAGGCGGGGATCGACTACGTCATGGCCGATCGCCGCCGCATGATGATCTGGGGCGGCACGGCAGGGGCGGCCGTGCTGTTGCTTGTGTGCGGGCTGATGTTGTGGATGGTGTTGGCGGTGAAGGCCGCCAGAAAACAACAACAGCAGGTCGCAGCGCAGCAGGCCGCGGCCCAGAAGGAAGTCAAGTCAAAGCCGGCCGGCGACGGCGATTTCGCGGAGTTGGAGTCGGAATTGGAGAAGAAGTGGGCGTCGGACAAGGCGGGCGCGGAGAAGGCGAGAAGCGAGAAGACCGTCGCTTCCGGGCCGCCCCCCAAGCCCGGCGGCCCGCCGCCCAAACCGGGCGCTCCCCCGCCGCCTCCAGGCAAGGGACCGCCTCCTGCTGCACCGGCAGCCAAGCCGGCCTCGCCCGAGACGAAGGCCGCCCCGGCGCCCGCGCCCAGCCCGGCGCCAGCGCAGCCGAAGCCCCCGGCCACGCCGGCAGCTTCTCCGGCCGCCGCACCCGAGACAAAAACTCCGGCGCCGGTCCAACCCGCCGCGGAGAAGAAGGCGGCCCCGGCCGCCGCCCCGAAGGCCGCGACTCCCGCCCCCGCCTCTCCGCCGGCAGCGGCGCCCGCCGATGCCCTTGCCGGCTTCCCGGCGTTCGTTGAGCTGCCGCCGGTCGGCGAGCCCGACGCCGAAGAGTTCGCCGCCGGACCCACCTTGCTCGGCAAGGTCCACGGTCCCCTCGACGCGCCCATTTCCATCGAGCTGCTGGGCAAGGACACGGCCCTCAAAGGCAAACGCCACTTCACCTTCGAGCAGAAAGACAGTGACGAGAAGAAACAGACCTGGATCGTCCGCATGGAGGCGCCCGGCAAAGAAGACGCCCAGGCCGACGTGGCTCAGCTCCTACGCGACAAGGACGGCCTGAAGTTCCGATGGGCCGACAAAGCCCCTGCGGCCTTCAGCGATTATCTGCGCAACTGCGCGCTGGAGTTGCGCGGCGGCGGCCCGGCGCACGTGGCTCCGCTGAGAAAAACGGAGATCGTGGAGCCCGTCGTTTTCGACTTGCAGAAGGGGATCAGCGTGGCCAATGTCCCCATCGAGTTCCTGCCCGATGCCGCAAACGTCCGCGTGGAGTTCACCAAAGTGGCCGGCCAGGCGGGCCCTCTTAACATGGAACGCCTGGAGAAGCCCGCCTTCAACCCGTCAGGCCCGGTAATGCCCAAGACCCCGGTGGGTTTGGTGTTCGCACGCAAGGATCTCCGCGGTCATCAATTGCCCGGGGTGGAATTCGCGGTAGCAGCGATCGCCAAGGGAAAAGGCCTCTCGATCACCATCCGCCTCGTGAATCCTTCCGCCCAATTGTACAAGATCGGGCTGTCGAAGCTCGCCGAGACGCGGATCGAGGTTGAGCAGAAGGTCCGGGGCCTCCCCCAGCAGTTCGCCGCGGCCAAGGAGGAGGGTCCGAAGGCCAAGATCGCCGACGAGTTTGAGAAATGGGCGGCCCCGCTCTGGTACGAGGAGTTCTATAAGCAGGTACATCGCAACGCGCAGCTTCATTTCCGCGTGTTCATCGAGGCCAAGGACCAGCAGATCGATCTGGTTCGCACGGAATCGCCCAAGTGAGCCGATCGTATCAAGGCGATTGCAAATTGCAAATATCAAATATCAGATTGGCTCGCGGGGAATCCTGTCGCACGGCGACGCTCGCGGACGGAGCGGCAGGTGTCATCCTTGTCCGACGTTCCAAGGCATGGAGCGCGATATCTGCAATTTAATATTTGCAATTTGATATCTGCAATTCTCAAGTCATGTCATCCTGTCCGAAAGGAATCCTTGTCTTCGCTTGGCTCCTTGCTGGCTTCGTCGCGGCTCAGGCGGCCTCTCCACCCGCTCCCTATCGCGGCAAGAGCGTCTCTCAATGGATCGACGAGTTGGGCGACAAGGACTATTGGGTCCGCTGGCACGCCACGTATGCCTTAGGGCGGATCGGGCCCGATGCCGCCGCGGCCGTGCCTGCGTTGGAGCGCATCCTGGCGAATCTCGACGAGCATGAATACGTGCGCGGCGGGGCGGCCTGGGCGTTGGGACGTATGGGAACGAAGGGCTCGCCCGCCCTATCGATTCTGATTCGTGTGCTCGATTCCAAGCACGTTTCGGTGCGGCGCAATGCCGCGCGGGCGTTGGGCAACCTTGCGGCCGCGCAACGGTCACTCCCCTCTCCCGCCGCGGGAGGCGGACAACCCTCACTCCCCTCTCCCGCCACGGGAGAGGGGCAGGGGGTGAGGGAGGCGGTCGCCGATCTGCTGAGGCTTCTGAAGGACGAGGACGCCGCGGTCCGCGTTTCGGCCGCAGTCGCGCTCTGGCAAATTCAGCGGCATCCGAGGGCTATCCCGGCCATGGAGTCGATGCTTCGCAGTCGCCAGGGTTCGACCGCGTACGAGGCCGCCTCGGCGTTTGGCGAGCTGGCGGCCGAAGTGGAACCGGCCGTGCCCGCACTCGTCACTGCGCTGGCACACCCCGACGACGACACCCGCCGGGCAGCGGCCCATTCGCTCGGGCGGATCGGGCCCGCGGCGATCCCAGCGATTCGCGACGTCCTGGCCACGGGCGATGAAAGAACGAAATGCCAGGCCGTGGAGGCCCTCGGCTGGATCGGCCCCGCGGCGGTCGTCGCCCTAATCGACGCCCTCGGCGATCCAAGCCCGCCGGTCCGCCGCAGCGCCGCCCGCGCCCTCGGCCGCCTCGGGCCGGCGGCCAAGCCAGCGGAATCGGCCCTCGTCAAGGCCGTAAGCGACCGCGGCCCCGAGGTCCGCAACGCCGCCGCCGAAGCGCTCAAGCAAATCGGCTCCAGCCGCCCGCCTGCGAGGTGACGTCTCACCAATTCGGCCGGAGAAGTGGCGGTGTATGTCGCGGGAAGATGGGACTGCCACTATAATCGACAGCAACGTCGATCGGGTATCCGTGCCTTTCCTCTACCGGTTTAGGGCCGTCACGTGAACTCGTCCAGTTTGCTCTCCCTCGCGGCAATCTTCCTTGCAGCGGTGGTCGCCTTGACAGGCGGTCTGGTCCGGGCCGACAAGTTCGTCTATCGCGACGAGGCGGGCAACCGCGTCGAGCTCGAAGCCCGGGTCGTGGGATCGTCCGGCGGGCTGGGAGCGCTGGAGCTTCCCGATGGGCAGTACAAACTCCTGCCCGCGGCGGCCGTCCAGAAGCGGGATCGCCAAGACGCTCCCGAGCCCATGTCGCCCGAGGCGGTTGCCGCCGCCCTCCAGCAGCAGTTCGGGGCCGAGCGATTTCGCAGCTCGGTCCAGATGCCGTTCCTGATGGGCCTGGTGCTTCAGGGGCCGTTGCCTCGCGGCTCGGAGGCGCGGGCCGTCAACCTGCTGCAACAAGTGGCCGCGTTCATGAAGAATGTCGATTCCGCGTTCAACCGCTACATCAAAGAGGCCCGCATCCCCGCCAAACCCGCCCGGTTTCCCCTGGTAGTGCTGATTTTTGAAAGCCGGGCCGATTTCGAAAAATTCCTGGCGCCGATGCTGAAAGGCACCGACCTGTCGACCAAGCAGGTCGGCGGCTTTTACTGCAAGCTGACCAATCGCCTCGTGCTGTACCTGGACCAGTGCCGCAAGTTCGACGTGGCGCTGCACGAGGCCATCCACCAGCAAGTCTACAACCGCAACGTGTTCGAGCGCCTGGCGCCCATCCCCAAGTGGTTCGACGAAGGGATCGCCACCGGCTTCGAGGCCAACCAGGGAAAGATCAATATCGGCCCGGGCAAGATCAGTCTGCGGTACGCGGAACAGGCTTTGAAGGACAGCAAGCTCTCCTGGCGGCAGATGCTCGTCCAAGACGAGGCGTTCGATACGGCGGACGTCGTGAGCGCGGCCTACGGGAACGCCTGGGGCTTGCACTGGCTGCTGGTGACCAAATACAAATCGCAGTACGGCGAGTACCTGCGGCGCCTGGCCCAGAAGCGGACGCTCGCCAAAGACACCCCCGAGGAGCGATTGGAGGACTTCCGCGAGGCCATCGGAAAAGACCCGGACGACTTGCAGAAGGAGTTTGTCCCCGTGCTCCAGGCCGCCATGCGACGGCAGAAAGTCAGCCGGCCGGCCGAGCAGCCCCCGGGCTACGCCTTGCGAAGCGAGAACCAGGGCGAGGTGAAGCTCTACGTGGTCCAGGTCCACGCCCAGCAGGGAACGGCCGATCTGGCCCGGATCGACACCCACGGAGCCATCACCAACTTCTCTCCCCTGCGGAGCCTGACGTTCCACGTGGTGGTGGAGCACTCGGCCGGCGAGAACGTCGAGTGGGTGATTCCCGATCTGGGCATGACCAAAAGCGCGCCGCTGCGGCCGCAAAGCGTTCCTCTGCAACCCAGGCTCAACCTCGGCGGCGCGGCGGGCGCCGCTGCCGGCACCTTTCGCGTTCGAATTGAGTCGGCCTTGCCCGACAGCCCGGAGGCCCAACGATGGCTGCGCGGAAACCACGAAAACACGAAAGAACGAAAACACGAAAGAACCAGCGATGGGTGACGGGCGAGCATTCCTCATTTCCAGCGTTTTTCGGTTTTTCGGTCTTTCGTGATTGCGCGTTTTCCGTGCTAACGTGCCCCTTTCATCGGGCCGGCGGGGCAACTATGATGGTGCGCTCGCGGACCAGTGATTGCCCGCGGCAGCCGGTCCGCGTCGGCGTGCGTTTCCGAGGTTTCTTTCCCGTTGTGCGGAGCGAGCATCCATGCGATCGACTTGTTTTGCGGCGGCCCTCTTGGTGTTGACGAGCGTGTCCTTGTCCTGGCCTGGGAAATCGGCCTGCGGCGACGATTCTGCGGAGCAAGGCAAGTCCTGGGTCGGCCTCTTCGACGGCCGATCGCTCCAAGGCTGGAAGGTGACCGGCTGCGAAGCGGTGGTCGAGGACGGCGCGATCCTGCTCAAGTCGGGCAATGGGCTGGTGCGGACCGAGCGGACTTACCGCGATTTCATGCTCGAAGTCGAATGGAAGGCCCTCAAGGCGGGCAACTGGGACTCGGGCATTTTCTTCCGCGCAAGCGATCCCCCGTCCGGCGCTCCCTGGCCGAAGACCTATCAGGCCAACTTGCTCAAGGGGATGGAAGGAAACGTCAACGAATTGAAGACTGCCCGCAGCAAGGGCCTCACCAAGCCGGGCCAGTGGAACCACTTCAAGCTGACCGTCGTAGGCACAAAGGCCGAACTGGAAATCAACGGCAAGCCGGCCTGGAAGGCCGACGGCGTGAAGACTCCCAGCGGATACATCGCGCTGCAGGCCGAAATCCCCGGCGGAGGCCAGTTCCTCTTCCGCAACATCCGCACCAAGGAGCTCGACGGCGAGCGGTGAGGATCGACCGAACAGCCATCGTAGGGTGCTCTGGGAGACCCTTCAGCGACTTCAGGCACTCAACGCCGGCTTCCGTCACCCGACAGCCGCTGATCGAAAGCCCCTCCAAAGTCCTCAACTGCGCAATCTCCTTGAGCCCCGCGTCACCGACTTCGAGATTGTACAGTTCCAACCTCGTGAGTGTTGGATGGTTCGCGATCAGGTGCTTCATTCCCCGATCGGCGATCGGCATCATGTAGAGCTTGATGTCAGTAAGTGACTTCAATGGGCTCAAGTAGCCAAGATCGTCGTCGGAGATCGCCGCGCCGTTGAGGTAGAGACTGGTCAACTGAGTATTCGCGGCGATGTGCTGCAAGCCCGTGCGAGTAATCGGAATCTTGACGACTGAGAGACGATCCAAGTTCAGACCGACAATGTGAGCCAGCCCTTCGTCTGTGATCTTGAGGTCTTGGAGCGTAAGCCATTTCAGCCTTCGAAAGCTCCGAAGGACTTTGAGACCGTTGTCGGAAACCGATGTGTCTGACAGAAACAACTCGTGCATCTCCGTGAGGCCGCCGACGTGGGCGAAACCGGAGTCCGTCATTTTACAGCTTGAGAACCAGGTGGACCTTGATGTTCTTGCTTCCGCCAGCGGCGATCTCGAATTCGTCGGTGAAGGTCTTGAACCCGCCCTTGACGACCTCCAGTTTGCGGCGGCCCTTGTCGACCTTGATGGTGACGGGTTCGGCGTTCTCGCCCGTCGTGACGGTGATCTTCTCCTCGCCATCGACGGAGACCATCGCCCCGTTGATCTCGGGCTGATTGCACTCCAGCACGATCGTGCCACCCGAGGTCTTGATCTTGATAAGAATCCCCAGCAAGATCGAGCCGCCAATGAGCAGCAAGGCCATGCCCGCCGCAACGTAGTTCCGCCAGCGGCGCGCGCCGGGTGGCACGCAACGCCGGCACGAGTTGTGAATGCTGATGGGCTTAACCTCTTGTAGTAGGGGGAGTTGTGGCTCGTCCGTGCTCGGGGCTTTGGCGAGGATAGAACTGGTAGTGCGGCAGCGGCTGTTCTCTGGGAGGATCTGGTTTCTGAC